>NZ_JAQTHU010000001.1:1703140-2043768 GCF_029433255.1 Lactobacillus sp. ESL0791
CTGAAAAGAAGTGCCCGCGTTTCACCCAAAACCTTTTTAACCTGCGTCAAAACCTGCGGATCCTTAATCGCATCCCCAATTGTTTCGTAACCCAGGCTCTTGCCGGTGTAGGCCACCGTGGCGTGCCCGGTATTGACAGAAAACAATTTTCTTTCAATATACGGTTCCAAATCTTCTGCATAGTCAACGCCTTTAAGCGTGATCGCTTGATTTTTCATCTGGCTCTTGTCAATGACCCATTCCTTGAAATCTTCAACCGAAACAAAGAGCGGATCATCATGATGCTGAATCGGCACAATCCGGTCAACAGCGGCATTCGGGAAGCCAATATACTGGTCAACTTTAGGTTTGATGTCCTCATCTAAATGACTGTAGACATCTTCCTTTAAGTGCTGCGAGCCGCCAATCATGTTCTCACACGCAATCACATCCAGTGGCTGTGTATTACCGGCCTTAATTCGCGCGGTCAAGCCTTGAGCAATCAGCGGGGCAATTATTGGTAAAATTTTCGGGCCGATCGCGGTTGTGATCATGTCGGTTGTTTTAATCGCGTCAATCACCTTTTCCGGCTCCTTGCCGTTATTAATCCCGTCAACGTTCGTCACGTGGATCCGCTTCTTGCCCGGCGCCGCTAACTCAATCTCATATTCACCGCGCTTATTCAGCTCGCCAATAATGGTTTCATTGACATCAACGAAGTCAACACCGAAACCGCTATCATTCAACGTTTCGCCAATAAAGCCGCGGCCAATATTTCCGGCACCAAAATGTACTGCTCTCATTCTATTTTCCTATCTCCTGCAATAAATCAACAATTTCTTCTGGTGTTTTAGCATCAGCAATTTTGGCAACATTAGCAACATTGCTGCAGAACAATGCGATTTGCGACAAAATATTTAAATGTTCATTATCTTTACCGGCAATCCCAAAGACAACCGTAACCAACTGCTCCTGATCTTCATCGGGTTTACTAAAGTCAACCCCCATCGGAATTTGTACGATGGAAATTCCTGTTTCTTTGATATACTTTTTACCCTCATCGGTTCCGTGCGGAATTGCAATGAAGTTACCCATATAGGTTGACACATCATTGTTACGCGCAATCATGGAATCAATGTACTCCGGCGCAACGCAGCCGCCATCAACCAGCAGTTGACCCGCAATTCTAATTGCCTGATCTCTAGTTGGCACTTCTTGGTCAAGCTTAATCATGTTTGTCTTTAATTTCATTAAACTATGTCCTTTTAGTTAAGTTTTGCAACGATTTCATCCAGTTCTTTGCCTTGGAGTAAATCATCTTCAACAATAACCTGAATTTTGCTGTAGCGTAATTTCAAATTCCGTTCAGCCTCAGGTGTAACAATTACCAAATGACTTGGATCATCATCGATATCTTCAATTCTAACTGCTTTAACAGGAACGGTCTTTCCTGCTTCTTTCATTTTATCAGCAAACAGACTTGTTGCCATTGTGGAAGTCCCAACATGCTGGTCATGGCGAATAAAGTTAACTTCTTTAACCTTAGAAAAATCCACTTTATCTAAAGCATTGGTTTCGTTTGCGGCTTCAGCAGCTTTCTTAGTATCGTTATCATTAACCTGGCTCAAAGCCGTGAAATTAGCAACGATTTCATCATATTTTGGACTACTTAAAAAGTTGTCGACTGAAATATGCAAAGCACTAGGAGTCTTTTGTAATGACCGGTCAGCCAGCTGATCCTGAGTGATAACTAATAACCCAGCATCATCTTTCAGATTTCTGATGGCCATGTTGGTCACATCAATATTAATATTTGCTTTCTTAAATTTGTCACGGAGAAGTGACGCACCCATGGCGGAAGAACCCATTCCAGCATCACAGGCAAAAATAACTTTCTTAACATCAGCATAAGATGCAACTGAATTAACAGCTTCTGTCGATGAAGGCATTGCCTCACCTTTAGATTCTGCCTTCATTGCCTGCATCTGCTGTTGCTTAGTAGCCAGGTCATCGTCTGTACTCTTGTCATTCTTCAAAATAATTGCCGAAATAACAAATGAAACAATTGCAGCACCGAGCACACCAACAATATTGCCAAAGTAACTGCCTTTAGCGGAAACAATTAACATCGCAATAATTGAGCCAGGCGAAGCTGCAGCCTTCAAACCGCCGCCGAGGACTGAAAACAGGAATGTTCCCGTTACACCGCCGGCCATTGCAGCTAAGATCAGAATTGGCTTCATTAAAATATATGGGAAGTAAATTTCGTGAATCCCACCAAAGAATTCAATGATTGCAGCACCAGGTGCAGAACTCTTGGAACTGCCCTTGCCAAACAACATAAAGGCCAGCAAAATTCCTAAGCCTGGACCGGGGTTTGATTCCATCATGAACAAAACCGACTTACCGGCTTGTGCAGCTTGCTGAATTCCTAGAGGTACCAAGATTCCGTTGCCGATTGCATTGTTTAAAAACAATACTTTAGCCGGTTCAATAATAATGTTGGCTAGCGGCAGCATGTGAACCCGGATAATGGCATCAACTGCGCTGCTGGCCCAGCGGCTGCCTGTTACCATGATTGGATTAACGATAAAGTAGGCAAAAATTGCCAACATCAGACCCAAAATACCAAGTGAGAAGTTGTCGTAAATCATTTCAAAACCAGATTTAATCTTGTGTTGGAACAGATTATCGACTTTTTTCATCAACCACGCACCTAGCGGCCCCATAATCATGGCACCTAAGAACATTGGCTGATCACTACCAACAATTACCCCGATCGTGGCAATCGCACCAATTACGGCACCACGCTCTTCGTCGACCATTTTACCACCGGTATAACCAATCAGTAGCGGCAGCAGATAATTAAGCATCGGCTTACTCAAATTATTAATTTGCGGGTTAGGGAACCAGCCGTTAGGCGTCATAAAAATGGCGGCAGTCAATCCCCAGGCAATAATCGCACCAATGTTGGGCATGATCATCCCGGACAAAAATGTACCAAATTTTTGAATCTTCACCTTTACTGAAGATCCTGTATTTTCTTGAGACATCAAATCTCCTCCTTCTTTCATCTGCTTTAATCATAAGATTAACAGCAATCGCTTTCAATGAAATGAAGAAGTATAATTGGCACAAATTAGCATGACAGTTTTTGTTAATTGCTTCACTTATCCCTGAATTTTTGCAAAATTTCTACCAAGCATTCTTTAGCAACCGCATCCTTAAGCTGCTGCTCGGTACCATGGCTAAACAACGCCAAATTGAAATCATTCATAATAATCATGCTACTCACCAGGCTCATAACATCTTGTTCGGCAGAAGATAAATTTTCCGGTCCGAGCATCAGCAAGACACGGCTGACATTAATAAAATTGTGGTCCATTGCTTCAAGCCGCAGCTGCTTTTGTAAATCAAAAACGCAAAATTGGCAGCGTTTGATCTCCCTATTACTTGTATGAAAAAGGGCAAGATTGCTTCCGGGAATTCCCACCGGGGCAGCCTTGATCCGCTCATCTATTTTTTGCGCCACGATTCGTTTATCCCGAATGACAGAATCTTCTGTTTTAGCTAAACATAGGCGAATCAACTCCATTGTCGTCGAAAAATCAGCGGTAATTGTCTCCACCTTGATTCCATTGACCAACTCGTTGCAAAATAACGTATCAATTGTGGCCTGAGACAACTGCTCCGTTGCACCCCCACTGGTGGTTGGAAGCAAGCCGCACTTCTTATTTGATTTAGGGGAATAATCTGCTAAATAGTCTTTGATTTTATTAACCTGCTCGGCGGGTAAAAGCGGACTTACGAGCTGATAATTAGCCGTAAAATTTTTCAGCTCAATCGTTGATAAAAGCAAATCATATTTTGACAAGTTCAATAATGGTAAATCAGAAATTTTACTCAGAGTAATATTCTTAATTTCCGGAACTTCTTGTCTAATCCGGCTGCGCAAGATTGAAGAGACACCGATCCCATTCTCACAGACAATCAAAACGCTAAACTTATTGACATCATATTTATTTTCATACTCATTGGCAAAATAAAGCAGCAGCAGTTCCATTTCGGAAGAAGAAATTTTATACCAGGGAAATTCTTGTTCCCACGCCTCTTTGACTGTCAGGTACAGCTTTTGAAATCTTTTGCGCAGACTGTCCAAAGTTTGAATTTTAACATTTGGTAACGGCACAACATTGTTTTCCAGTAAACTTAAAATATGACTGGTTAATTTATTGACAAAGCTGGGGTTTGCCTGAAAGTCATAGCCTGTCTTCTGTGAAACTCTGCCGACAAAATTCTTAACTTGAAACGAAAGCTTTAATTCATCATCATTATCATAATGCAGCGTCACCCGCTGCTTGACAATTCCTGCTAAGGATTCAGCCAAGTAAATAATATCCGGTTCTGCGAGTGTTATTTTAGTCTTCTTAGCGAGTTCCGCCGCAAAATCCGCCACCATTTTGTGAAATTGCGGTGTGAGGGTTAGCGCATCATTTTTCTCTAATGAACAGCCCTTTTTAATCCGCATAACCGTAATGGTAAAGGTTAAAATTATCCTGACCATTTCCTGATCATTTTTTATTTTAATTTTGGCAAAAACGGTTTGGTCAAGAACCAGTTTGATTTTTTGGAGCAGTTCTAGCGGTAACAGCGCCAAAAAGAAATCATTGCCCTCTTCAAATTGATCATTCAGATACCGAAAGAAATCATAATCATTAATTTCGCTCGCAAGCAGGCTGACCAGCAAGTTACGCCGCAGATTCTCAGCAGCCTGTAAATAAATTCCCACACCCTTTTTCTTTTCCAGTTTAACAGAGCTGCCTGTCAAAAACTGCTCAACCAAATTTAAATCATTACTGATTGTTGATTCACTTACACGTAAATCAAGTGCCAAGTTAAGAATTTTTTGCGGTTCATTACTGAGCAGCAGGCTAATAATCAAAGCTGTTTGCCGCTGACTAACGGACAAAAAAGTCGGAGCATTTTGGGCGGCTAAATTTGCAGCGAGTGCGGTGATTGAAGCTGGCTTTCCTTGAAGAGAATAAACCCGCTTCTTCTTAACAATTTTTAAGTCCTTTTTCTCTAATAATGCCTGCAAATTTTCAATTTCACGGTAAAAGGTCCTTTTACTGACTTTTAGTAAACTTGCAAATTCATTGGCATCTAAACCAGTTTTATTTTGAACTAGGCTTGTAAGAATTATTTGCTGGCGTTGGCTTAATATACTCATAAACATTTTCCAATATACATATACGTTTTATCATACCATGCTTATTGTACTACTTTTCCTCGGTTTATTATCTAGAATCTACTTAATCCACGCAAATAAGGACTCAAAGCCAGTCCTTATTTTTACCTATCTTTAATCCTTCACTTTATTGACCATAATTATGCAAGAATTTGCACCTGATACCTCAACCAATACTACAAGCACTTCATAGAACATTTTTAATAATTTCTACGCACAATCTAACTAAAAGTCAACGTGTATCGGTGTGTCTGCGCCTTCAACGGTTCCAGACAGTTGACAAACGGTTTACGGCTAAAATCGCCGTAAGCGGCAGCTGGATCCGCCAGTCCCCAGCATGGTTCGACCGAAACAAAATCGCCATAATTTGGATAAGAAGACCAGAAGTCCATCAAGGGCGTGTTGAACATTGTCACTGCCACCGAATGCGGCAGCGACTTATGCCTTATTGTAAAAGTTTCCTGCGGCTGAACTAAATTCATAATAATTGCTTCGTTCTTGAACAATTCATGCGAAAGTCTGAAGCTGGTCTTGGAGTTAGCAATTTTGCGTGTCTTTGGCAACAGCAGTGAATCTGAATTTAAAAAATATTGCTGCCTGTTACCACCCTCTGCCTGCGTGAATTCCAGGTAATAATCAGTAAAAACAGTCTCCCTTAAGAAAGGAACATTAAAACCGGGATGCCCGCCAATTGAATAAAAGAGTTTGGCACCGGTCGAAGTGTTGGTAACACAATAATTTATTTGCAGGGAATTTTTGTTGAGTGTGTAACTTACCTCTAACCGAAAAGCAAAGGGATAAATTTTGCGCGAATTTTGGTTAGCCGTAAGCTGCAAAGTAATCTTTTTTGGACTAGCATCGACTACAGTGAAATAGCTGTCTCGAGCAAAGCCATGCTGCATCATTTGATAGGTATGCTTTTGATAAGAAAACTGGTTGTTTCTCAGCTTGCCAACAATGGGAAAAAGAATTGGAAAAGTTCTCTTCCATGAATATTCATTTCCCTGCCACAAATATTCCACCTGAAGCGCCTTATTAAAAATACTTTTAACTTCCGCTCCTTTTGAATGGACGGTAATTTTTAATAAATCATTTTCTAAAACAAACTGTTTATCATCCATTTTTTTCACCCTCTTTCAGTTCACTCAAGTAGTTACATCTTGGGTCTAAAATGATGTTTTGCACTTAAATTCTGAACCGTGAATTTCAATATTTTCACATAGGATAAATCATGGTCTGCGTATTCATTTTCTTGAAAAATTTCATGTGCCTCATGCTTAATCAAAAGACTTAATCCATGGGCTTTTTCCCTAGGATCATCCACTTCTTCTGCCAAGGCGGTTCCGACAACCGACTCATAATTTGTCGTGAAATTATAATCATGCTCTTTTTGTGGTCGCCAAAGATTAGCGTCTGCTTCAAGATTAAAGCCTACGTGCGGATCTTCGCGAATCAAATTCAATTTTCTTCCTGCGGGAGCACCATGAATATAAAATCGTAATACATTATCCACATACTCATAACCATAATCAGTTGTCACAACATAAGGATAAAGACTCCTCTTATCCTTAAGACCCCAGTGAATATAACGTGCAGCCTCGATTATCTTTAAAATTTCTTCCGTATCTAATATCTGATCCTTGGTGCGCCTCATCGGAAATTCTTGTTTAAATGCCATTTTTTTACCTTTCATTATCTTATTTATTCAAATCTGCCAGAGAATTACTGCTGACAGCGGCTAGCCTAATCTTTTCTAAATGCCATTTTATGGTTTAACAAGTAAGGCCGGTAATAAGCGACAATATCGTTTAGCGGCAAAACCTCGTCTGCAATCTTAATATGTAATTCTTCCCGGATAAATTTTTGCCGGCGGCACATCCGCTTCCAAGTGGTTGGGTAGTAATCAGCAAGCTCAGCCCGTAATTGCTTGTCCGCAATTGCCACGCCATCTTCACAGCCGGTACCGCCATAACCAGCAATTGAAGGAATAATATCAACCTGTAACATTTGTCCACTTTTAATTCTAGCAGCCGAACCAGGATAAAATGGTGAAGACAACCATTCTTCGTCCGCAACGAAATGCCCAGGATTTAATTTCCAGTGGTAATCTTTTTTAGGAATTGCACTTTCAATTGCATCGTAAATGTCATTAGCTTTGTTACCAATTCTCATATTTTCCAGCCAAGTAACTACTGCCCCATAATACGGTGCGGCCAGTTTCGAAACGTAGTCTTGCTGACTAGCCGGCAAATCAGTTTGATCGGTTGCAACATACGCTGCGCGGCTGGATAATCCGCCTTTGTAACCAACTGAGGTGGAAAATGGTTCCCCTAACTGAACTGCTTTATTTTCGGGGTAAAAATTGCCATCCGTAAATCGTTCCCCAGCAGCGCAGATTGTGAAGACATTGTTAGGCTGCCCGTCAAGCGCCAGGTTATTTGCCAGTTCCGTTTCTGTTTTTCCTGGGGCCACCGCATTGATTGTCCTTAATACGCCAATTCCGGCTAATGTTGCACCATACTCATAATGAGCAATTTCGTTAGCATTATTAATGGTACGGAGGCCAGACACGGCTGAAATTAACATGTCGGTGCCATTAACTATATTTGCCGGATTTTCACTAATCTTTTTGAGCGCATCAACCAGATAATACGGCACATCATATAAATGGGTGTTGTCTTCACAGGTAGACGTAAAGTTCTTCCAGCCAATCAGTGCTATGCGAGCAGTTGTCTCAATTTGTGCTTGCCGAAATACATTTTCTAACGGCGCCTCATCTTTCATCGGCTGATTAGGCAATGAAAAGAACGGAACATGAATTAATTCTGCCTGAATTCTTGCATGTTCAACCATTTTGGTATTTTCGTTGCCCAGTAAAAGAAAAGCCTTGCCTGTTTTGTGAATGACTAGCATTGCTTCTTCAAACCGGGGAACAAAACCGGTGAAGTATTCGAAGTTCGCACCGTGCTCACGGTCAGCATAAATAACCACCGTGTCCAAATTCCTTTTTTTCATTTGCTGCAGCAGCTTTTCTTTCCGCTGTGTCATAGTTTCTTCTGTCAGTTTTACCGGAACTGCATCTTCTGTCAATTTTGGCATTGGGATTTGTGTTAAATTGATTTTCATAACTAAATTTATGCACCTCTGTTTACATTTCTACTAGTTTTATTTCTTTTCATAACAAATAATAACATTGTATCGCTTACATTGCAACATAAATTAACAAAAAAATTATATTAAAACCTAAAATAACATAAATTAACATAAAATTGTTAAAAAAATGATTTGCAAGTAATAGTCATGAAATTTTAAAATAAAGTTTTTGAAATTTGCCGCAAACAAAAAGCATATTGCTGCTAATATGCTTAATCAATTATTGCTGCATGTATCTTGTTAGACTGTAATAATGCTTGGCGAATTTATTTGCAATTTTTCCGAAAAAAAAGTCGCCATTTCCTGATAATCGGTGATAATGTGCTCAAAATTTGTGGCGTTACTAAATCCATGCAACAGTTTTTTCCCGACTTTACTGTGATCAAAGACCAAACTAGCTGATTTAGTATGCTCAACCACCATTTTTTTGGTCAACGCATCATCTGCCGAATGAACGCTGATTGTGCCATCTTGAGCAACCCCATCTGTTCCCATAAAGCAGTAATCAAAGTACAAGTTAGTAATATATTCTGTTGCTTCAATTCCTAAGAAACCATCCGACATGGAACGGTATTTTCCCGGAATGACATGCAAATCGAGATCCTTAACCTTGGCAAAATAATTAACGACCGATAATGAGTTGGTATAAAAAGTGCAGTCCTTTTTCGCTAACAATTCCAAAGAAACAGCCAAAGCGGTAGTGCCTGCTCCAATAAAGATCGAACTGCCATCTGCAACATTCTGGACAGCAGCTTTGGCGATCCGCTGTTTCTCGTTAACAAATAGATCTTGTTTAACGACAATCGGGTATTCCAAGACATTGCTGTCCTTATACATTGCACCGCCGTGAAACGGTTCGGCAATACCAAGAGCTTCCAGTTTTTTCAGATCTCTGCCAATCGTCATTTTGGAAACGCCGAATTTTTTCACTAATTCATTTGTAGAAATGCTGCCTTTGATTCTTAAAATTTCTGCAATATACTTCTGCCGCTGCTTTTGATTCACTTAAATAACCTCTATATTATAAAAAATGGCCACACATAATGGTCGTTATAATTTATTATGGAATTAAAGCCGTTTATTTCCATATACCAAGACTCTATCTTTTGCAAACTTAGTTACAGTTTAAAACAGCATAAAATTAAAGTAAATAAACATAAAATAAAAAAGGACCTTCACCTACCGAATAACAGAAAACAGTCCTTATTTAAAACTCAATCTTCACTTTTTACCAGATGTGCAGCAGCCGGTCCGACTGCAGCTTGCTCAAATTAAACTGGTGCACATGCTGCGACTCGCTTTCCGGAAATTCACGAACAAAATCCGTCACATTATACAGCCCCGTCGAATACGTCCAAACACCCTTGACCTTTTTAATCGGGTCCAGCATTTCATTTCTAACCGGATACGCTGAAATCAAAAAATGTTTGTGGTGAAATTTAAAGACGAAAAAGGGTAGGCGAAAATCGCGAACGACTTCCTCCTTGGTTTTACCAATCGTAACCACATTGCGGTAAGTACCGTACCTTGCAGTAAATTCGTCATTAAACGAAAAATAAAAATTCGCAATATTAACGTGGGGAAACTGCCGCTCCTCAACCTTATCCGGCACCGCAATCACATGGCCAAAATGATCCAGGTTGCTTTCCCGCTGCGAAAGCGCATGAACCATTTGGTTAGGTGAAATTACCCGCGCCCAATAAGGCACCTCCGGGTGCTCACGATAAGAGTAGTACATCTGCTCAATTACCTCCGGCCTAACCCAGTCATACTGCATCCGCACTTCATTTCTGTTTAACAGGCTATTCAATGTTTTACGATACATTAAATCGACCACAAACACCTCGTAACGATAGCGCTCAGCCAGCGGGTGAAAATGTTCAATTGATTCCGGCGCAATATGTGTGCCGTCAACAATCACCGTTTCTCCGTGCGCCATCTTATGTTCAACCAGTTGGTCCACTATTTGCTCTGTCTGCGCCGAAACGTGACGCGGAATTACTTGATGTAAGTAATCGGTATCTTCATCATAATAAACTGTTAAATCCGCCAATAGTAACCTGATTTGATCACGCATAATTGCGTATGGCTGTAAGTGATGACGGATAATGAAGGATGATTTACCGGAGCCAGGTGCACCTCGCAGTAAAAATATTTTACGCATTACCTATACTCCAAACTAAGAATTTAAAAAATTTATATCCAATAAATTTTACCATACATTAACGTATTTCCTTAGTTTGAAAGAGCTTAATCAAAAATCTATTTTAAAATTTGTTTGTCCACAATTCGCAGCTGACTATCCATTGTATACACAATCGGCTCAGCATTGGGCACTTCCAGCTTGATAATGTCTTGATCATTAATTTCTTCCAGCTTCTTAATCAGGGCTCGCAGACTTGATCCGTGCGCCACAATCAACTGGTCCTCACCCCTTAATAAATGTGTGGTCACATGCGCGTGGTAATACGGCAAGACTCGCTGCTGGGTTTGGTAAAGGCTCTCAGCCTGCGGCACAAAGCGGGGATCACACCGGCGGTAGCGCCGGTTGGTCAGCGGCTTGTCCGGCTTTGGCGGAATCGCATAAAAACCGCGCCGCCATTCCAGCACCTGGTCGGCACCGTAAATTTTCCGCGACAAATCCTTGTTCAGGCCGCGCAATTTACCATAATTGCGTTCGTTCAGGCGCCAGGTCTTCGTCAGCGGCAGGTACAAAAAATTGCACACATCCGCGACAATGTTGGCCGTAATAATGGCTCGCGACAGTACAGAGGTATGAATATGCGTGGGGAGAAAATCAGGAATCTGCTTAACTAAATTACCGGCTCTCTGCGCCTGCTCCTTGCCCGCAGCAGTCAGGGGCACGTCATTCCAGCCGGTATAAGTATTGCTGGCATTTGCGGCACTCTGCCCGTGCCGCAGCAAAACAAGCTTGACCATGACTACACCAAATTCATTATTATTAAAACAATGCCGCCGATTGTAAAAATCACACCAAGAATCATAAAGGCCCAAATTCCCTGCTTGTTATTGGGCTGCCTGCGTCTGTTAAAGGCATAGGCCATGTCATACAAACCAACAATCAAGACGATGATTGCCGTAAAAATATTTGTTTCAATTTTCATTTTTTCTCCCCAAATTCACATTATTGGTCTGATACAATCATATCATCATTTTTGCCGCGTTCGCATTCCACCTGAAAATTAATGTGGTTGACGCCGAGCTGCTCCTGCAGCTGCTTGCCAATTTTTTGGGTTAACTGTTCAAATTCACCAGCTGTCAGGTTCGGAGCGACATTCACGTGGGCATCCAGCATGATATAGTTATCGCTGTAGCGCCATACATGCACGTGGTGGATATTTTTAATTTCCGGAAAAGCCAACACGATTTGGTTCACGCGTTCCAGATCGATATCTGGATTGGATTCCATCAGAACGTTGGCCGCCTTGCTGGTAATCTCCCAGGCCTCATGCAGGACAAAGACGGAAACCAGCATCGTTAACAGCGGATCAAGCCAGGAAACATGGTAAAAGTAAATGAAGATGGCTCCGGCAACGACCGCGACACTGGAGAGGGCATCACTGAGCATGTGGACAAAGGTTGAACGGACATTCAGGCTTTCCTTCGCATCGCTGTGCATCGCCAGCATGGAAACGAAATTGGCGGCTAGCCCGATGGCCGAAACCACCAGCATGATGCCGCCCTTGATTTCTTCCGGCTGCCAAAAACGGCCGATGGCCTCAAAAAACAAGAACACGCTGATAATAATCAAAATAATGCCGTTGGTAAAAGCCGCTAAGGTTTCTGCCCGCTCATAGCCGAAGGTTTTATTCTTGTCACGCTTGCGGCCGCTGATCAGATGGGCCACAAAGGACAGGATGATTGCGCCGACATCGCTCAGATTATGAACGGCATCCGACAGCAGCGCTAATGAACCGGAAACCGCACCGCCGATAAATTCGGCGATCGTAATAATCACATTCAAAGCAGTCACATATGCATAACGTTTAGTCGTCTGGTCTTTTTTCATTTGAATTCCTGCTTTCCTCGATAAAAAAAGTCCCACTTTTTTAGTAGGACATCACAGACTTGCTGCGTTGACATTATAATCAACAATTTCAAACTTGCCATCATCGGACAGAATCCCGCGACTGACACTGCCATTGTCTGGAAATTCAATATCGTGAACCCCGTCGCTTTGATCCCAGTACTTGATTCCCAGCGTCTTGATAAAATCACCGTGGGAAACCAGCAGTACCCGCTTCTCGTTGCGGGTCACAGCATGCAGCGCCTTGACGGCCTGCCCCATTCTGGCATCGAGCTGAGCGGTATCCTCCGCCAAGTGGCGCGGATCCGCCTTCTTGGTTGCTTTACGAAAATTATCAATCCCGATAGTATTAATAATTTTAGTGACATCATCTTCGTTTTTGATTCCGGCAGCAAGTGCCACTTGCGCCCATGTCTCATTAATGTCATCGCCTTCGAATGAACCAAAAAAGACTTCCCGAAACTCCGGCAGTTTTTTAATCTTGCCAATTTGGGATACCTGATTGGCATTTTTCATCAGATTTACCGTGTCGATGGCCCGTTTCAGATCGGAAGAATACATGTTGTCAAAATGCACTTTACTGAGTGCCACCGCTGTTTTTTTCAAATCATTTATTCCCTTGGTCGTCAGCGGTGAATCACACCAACCCTGAACCTTATTCAGTGTATTAAACATGGTTTCACCGTGCCGTACCAAATAAACTTCTGTTTGCAAAATGCATTCCCCTTTCTTTTTATAATTGTATCAAACTCACTGCAAATATGCTTGCCAAAAGAAGTAGCTGGCCTGACAAAAAGCCAGACAGGCAATAAAGATTCTGACCGCCTTGGCCGGAACGTGGCGCAGGATACCCATCCCTAAGTAGCCGCCGATAAACATCCCGACAGCCAGCGGAATTACCTGCAGCCAATAAATGTGGGAGGTAAAGATAAACACAATCAGGGCAACCAGATTGGCGAGGCCGCAGATTACGTTCTTAATGGCATTAACCACGATGAATTTTTCATCGGTGATATAGGTCAATAAAACCAGAACAATCACGCCGCCGGCAGCGCCAAAATAACCGCTGTAAATTCCCATGACGAGAAGCGCCGCGATATAAAAAATTTGTTGCCAAAGCGGCTTTTTGTGCGGCTCTAAGCTATGATGTTTGCTGGAAGCAAGAACCATGATTCCCGAACCCGCAATAAAAAACGGCACCAATTTTTCAAACACTTTGGCCGGAAAAGATAACAGCAATAGGCAGCCGATTAGGGAGCCAACAACCGTAAACAATGAGTAAAAACCGACCTGCTTCCAGTGGCCCTTAAGCTCTTTGGTCGACGAAATTGTCGAACCGATGCTGGTCCAAATCAGGGCCGCATCGTTGGTCACATTAGCGTAAACCGGCGGAATTCCCACCGCCAGCAGCACCGGGTACGAGGCAAGCGACGCCATTGACGCAACCGATGACAGCAGACCGCCGGCAACACCCCCAAACAAGATAAAAATAATTTCCCCAAGTGACAGCATTCCGTTACTCCCCTTTTTTAAAATAATCTTATCTATTATAATGCAAGTGGGAAGTAAAGATAAAGAAGGTTATTACAATAATGACGAGATTTACGACATTAATTTTTATTCCAGAGGGAAGCATCCTAAACGAAAAGGCAGCGCTGCAAAATGCCCTGCGGCAGACGCTAAAGGAATACGGGCATGATTTTGGCCCGGGGGAACGGCTGAAATACACCGACCTGCAGAAGCAGTTAAAATTACTTAGCGAAGACGAACAAATAAGCTTGCTGCTGCAAACCTTTTTGCCAGCCAAATTTGACAATGCAAGAACAATTTTTATGAAAAAAATGCAGCAACAGAAGCAGTTGATCAAGGGCGCGGCCGAATTTTTGGACACCGTGCATGGGCAACTGCAGTTAATTCTGCTTGCTAAAGAAAAAAGGGCGCAAATTGTACCACGGTTAGCAGACAGCGAGCTGCTGACCTATTTTGCTAAAAGTTACTTCCGTGATAATTTCACCGTTTCATTGCCCAATAAAAATATTTTTTACCAAATTTTGCAGGATAATACAGACATTGATCCAGATACCACAATGGTTATCGGCACCAGTCTGGCCGAAGAAATTCAGGGCGCGGAAAATGCTAACCTCAAATCGCTTTGGCTGGCACCGAAAAAGGATAAGATTCCAATCACTCCGCACCCAACATTGCATTTGACCAAATTGAGTGATTTATTGTTTTATCTTGACCTAGATTAAGCATTATAATAAAGATAAAAAGATTAAGAAAGGAAATTATTATGACAAAAATTGCTGTTGTATTTGCTGACGGCTGTGAAGAAGTTGAAGGCCTCAGCATCATTGATGTTTTTCGCCGGCTGGGTATCCAAGCTGACATGGTGGGCTTGACCAGCAAACAGGTTAACGGTGACCACAATATCCAATTAACCTGTGACAAGACCGTAGACGACAGCCTATTGGACTATGACGTTGTTGCTTTTCCGGGCGGGAAAACTGGTGCGGAAAACCTGCGTGACAATCAGAAATTACGTGATTTGATGGTGCAGCGCCAGGAAAAAGGCAAATGGGATGCAGCCATGTGTGCAGCCCCAATTGCGTTAGCACGCTACGGCGTTTTAGATAATGCCGATTATACCTGCTACCCTGGTTTCGACGAGCAAACCAAAAAAGATGCTCAAAATGGGAATTTTCAGGAAACAATTGCGGTCGTTGATAAGGACAAAAAGGTAATCACCAGCCGAGGCCCGGCAACCGCGTGGGCATTTGCCTACCAGATTGCCGAGGCTTTGGAAATTGATACCAAGGCCCTTAAGCAAGGGATGCTTTACAATTACCTAGCAGACAATATTCAAGACAGCCTGTAGTTAAACACGAAAAAAGTAAAAAATCTCTCTTCAAAGTAAAAAATTGAAGAGAGATTTTTGTTACAATTTATCATCTTCATTTTTTATATCATACCAGCAGTTTACAGCTTTTCTGCCTTAAGTTTTTAATTTTTACCTGCTGCTGCCAATAAAAAAACTGTTCGTCAAGTCCGGTTGATGAGAAATAATATTTAATTTGAAATACTTTAGGCAATTGCGCTTGCTTAATTCATGCACTCAAATTCTTTGAAAATGAAAAACAGCAGTCACAGAAGCTGTAAACTGCTGATATAAATATTAAAAGGTAGTATAATGTTTTTATATAGTTTATAAAAGGAAAGTATGTTATGCAATTAAAAGTAGTTAATTTATCATTGAGTCTGAATTCAAACTTAATCTTGAATAACTTGAATTTTACAATAAAATCTGGTGGATTGATTGGACTAATTGGTCCTAATGGTGCTGGTAAGTCAACTTTACTTAAAGTTATTGCCACTATTATTAAACCAGGTAGTGGAAAGATTATGCTTGATGGTGTAAACATTGTTAAGGAGCCGAAAAAAATGCGGCAACTAATTGGTTATATGCCGCAAAAAGTTCCATTTTATTCTCACTTAACAGCAATGGAATATTTACAATATATTGCAGCATTGAAGAATCTACCACAAAAAGAGAGTGTAACTCAGATTGATTCTTTGTTGACAAAATTTCAGTTGTCAAACGTAGGTAGAAAAAAATTAGCAAATTTTTCTGGAGGTATGATTCAGAGAGTTGGGCTGATAGCCGCTCTTTTGGGTGATCCAAAAATCATTGTAGTTGATGAACCAACCGCTGGTCTTGATCCGATTGAGCGTGTGATTCTTCGGAATACTTTGGCTGAACTTGCTGTAAAGCGAATAGTTTTATTATCAACTCATATTATTTCTGATATTGAAGCAATTGCTAATGATTTAATTATTTTACAATCAGGAACGATTAAATACCAAGGAACTGCGTCAGGTTTGATTGCAAAAGCACAAAATTTAGTTTGGGAATATGTTCTGCCTAGTGGAACAAACATCAGTAACTTAACAAATGTAAGCTCACTTATTCAAGGTTCTGATGGCCTTCATGTGCGTGTTATTCAAAAAAATACTCCTAACAGTGCTGCTAAATTGGTTGTTCCTAGTTTAGAAGATGCAAGTTTAGCTTTGATTGAAAGTTGTGATCAGAGTGCTTAGAATTATGCAGGCTGATTCTAAAGAACGAATGCGGCGTTGGAGTTACTGGATATTAGTGCTGCTAGCTCTGTTTATGGGTGTGATCGGTTCGCCTAATCGTAATAGCAGTTTTAGTGTATTTACGATTGATCCTAAAATTTATCAACAAGCAAGTAATCCAACTTGGATTCCAATCAGTGTTTGCTTGGTTTTGGGGTTATTTTTACCGATAATTGAATACATTTATTTAAAAAATACGCTCACAGTTGACCAAGAAAACGGTGCAGCAGAACTAATGTCTTCTATTCAATTCTCTAAGATTAAATATATTTTAGGCAAATTATTATCTGCATGCACATTAATGTTTAGTTTGCTTATATTTATTATAATTGGCTCTTTTGCAATGATTTTAATACGTTTCCCGGGGCAGAGCCTTAGCTGGCAACAATTCTTAATGCCATTTTTACTAATGATTCCTGGAATAGTTTTGATTGCCATCTTAGCGATCTTTAGTGAAACTGTTTCTTTTTTACGCGGGACTTTAGGAACAATTTTAATTAGTGTCTTAATATTAATAAGTTATATTTGGGGAACGACCGATCCGACTAATTTTATTGCTAGAATTGGTAATTTTTCTGGTAATGTTTACCTAATAGAAACAATACGTAAAGCCTGTATTGCTGCAAGTGGCAAATCTTTTGGCAGTTTAGGTGTGTTATCAAGCACGATAAAAAATACGGGAACTAGAGATTTGATTTTTCCAGCAATTTCACTTTCAAAACAAAATGTAGCAGTATTCGGTTGGCAGATAATATTTTTTCTAATATTCTTTCTAATGACTGTAATATTTTTTGCGCCGCATCGTTGTCAAAGTAAAGTTAAAAAGTCAGCTGCTTCTTATAAGAAAGCAAAACAGCCAGTTTCAAATAAAGCAATCAGACCTTTCCCACTATTAAAATTATCTTTTATTAATTTATGGCGGCCAATGTCTTATTGGGTTAAATTGGGAATATTGATTTTGTGGTTGATCGCGCTAGGTTCTGATCGACAAACATGTGTACAATTTTTATTACCATTAATTTTGCTAGTAGCATTGCCATTCTTGAGCAATATAGGTGTTCAGGGGCAAAAAATGGGAATGAATGTGTGGCTAAAGACTATTAATAACGGTCGTAGAAAGCAAGCACTTTTCGAATGTTTAGCCGGATTTTTTAGTACGTTGCTCTTGCTATTTCCAATTATTATTAAATCTGGGAAAGGAGCATTTTTGTTAGTAAGCTTTACGTTTTTTCTAGTATTGTTTGCATGGCTTTTGGGAAAAATGACTGGAGACAATCGGTTGTTTGTCTTTTTTATGGTTATTTTTTGGTTTATTTATCTAAATGGTGCAACTTTATTTTTACCGATTATGGGTAGGAGCATTTCGCTAGTAGAATCAATTTATTTCGTGGTAGCACTAGGACTAGTTTGTTTACAAGGAATTTTGTTAAAAGATAAATAGAATATAAAGCTAAGTTATATTTTCGAGAATTACAATATTAAATTGAACACTTTTTAAGCAGAAACTTGGTAAATCCGATCAAGTTCTCGGTCGAATAGCTCTTCTGGAGTATGGTAAGCGAGAATTTTTCCCTAAGGGCAAGACAATGTCAAAGGTGACTGATGAATATGTAAAACGGGCACAAAATGCCTTGAATAACAAATATCGGAGAATTCTCGGATATCAAACAGCAAAGGAAGTATTTACGGCAGAGATAGCCTGACAGAAAAAAGTTGGTGCAGATTTCGCTACGCTCCATCTGCACCAACTAGCAACAAAAACATATTATTCAGTTTAGTCTTTAATCCAGGTGTTGCACTTGATTTGACAATTCAGCAAATTGACTTTCTTACTTGTTTTTAAAACAATATGCTATAATATTGATGTAAAGAAAAGAAGCCATGTTATTAGCATGACTTCTTGGCGTAGAACCGCCGCAAAAGGGCGGTCAACTACCAGTTATAATATAACGATTAAATCGTCCTGTAACTGTGCAAGTTATCATCAGGACGGTTTTTTGTGCTTACTTATGCTTGTCGATATATGTCAACAAAGCAGTGATAAACGTGCCAAACAGCAACATCAAAGATATTGCTTCGAACACACTCACAAGTGACTGCCTTTCTAGTAAGAGGTTGGAATATGACTCCAAATGAGTTCATAAGCCTCAGCTCCTTTCAAACGATAGTCAACCGCCCTTTATTAACTTTTCTACGCTAACTAAATTATACCAGAAATTTAAAAACCATTCAGACAGAAATCTGAATGGTTATTTTGTAATGCTACTAATAATTGCTACAGTTCCTTAACATTGATTGCTTCAATAAAGGTAAATTTCCCTGCATCATAAGCAAATTTTAGAATGCAGCAATTGTGGAAATTTTTAACCCGTTTCTTAATTTCGGCATACGGCAGCCATTTTTGCAGAAACATGAAGCAGGCACCGCCATGGCTGACGGCAAGAACCCGTTGATGATCCGGCCTGTCCATAATTTTAGTCAGCGTCTTATTCATCCGCTCCTGCACCTGCAGGTCTGATTCACCGCCAAACTGCAGGAAAAAATCACCATAAGAATGACGGCTGCTGTCGTCATGAGGATTCAGTTGCTCACTCTGACCCTCAAACACGCCAAAATTCCATTCTTTTAATCCTTTCAGCCGTTCGTAAGGTTGACTTGTAATGTTTTCCAGCGTATCACACGCCCGCTCCTGCGTTGAAGAATAGGCGTGATCAAATGTGATATCCTGTTGTTTAAAATAACGGCCTACCTCTTGGGCATCGGCGATCCCTTGAGCCGTCAACGGCGAATCCGAAGCTCCCTGAATCCGATGCAGTTGATTAAATAAAGTTTGGCTATGCCGCATTAAGTACAGTTCCTTCATTAAATTTTTCTCCTTTTACCACAAAAAGTTCCCGATTAACCGGTCAACCCGAGGATTTTCGTGCAGCTTGCTGTGCTGGCCGTTTGCGCCCTTAATCTCAACTTCACGGTAGCTCCGTGCGCGGCCGCGCACCAGATAAGCCAACGAGCGTGCCGAAACAACACTGACATCCCCGTCCGAATTGGTACCGTCTTCCTTATTGCCAAAAATATTCAGGATTGCAACCCCGCGGGGATAATTTTTCCTGTTCTTCAGCAAGTATTTATAAGACTTATTCAAATACTTGGGCCGGCCATCCGCCAAAATTTTGTTGCGGTTAGGCTGATCATCCATGCCGATAATCCCGTCAAAATGTCCACCCAAATCTACCTGTTTTTGCAGCCGCGGTAAATTCTTCCTGCTGCCATATTTCATTTGGTAAAAAATCGTGGTCAGGTTACCCATCGAGTGTGCAACAATATTGTAACGCCGAATACGATATTTCTTCTGCAACAACACGATTAAATTGTAAAACCATTCCCGTGTCTGGTAGTAATCGCCGTTTTTATTGTCCTGCATCACAACCTGAATCAACGGCCGCTTAACATTGGCCGCCCAAGCACCTTTCAGCCTGACCCGGCCATCTCGCAGAATCGTTGCAGTCAGCACTTTCTGAGCACCATTATGTTTTTCTGCATAAGCAATCATACTGTTGGTTGACCTGGCACTCGCACCCCAGCCGTGAAGATAGAGTGTTGGCACGACGGTCCCACGGTTTTCAACCTTACCAACATCAGCCTTAGAATCGACCTGATAAGTCTGCTTTTCTTGCCGCAAGAAGCAAAAGGCACCAGCTGCAAGCAGCAGGCAAAAAACACCAATAATTAACGTAACAATTGTTTTCCTTTTTTTAGTCATTTGCCTGTACCTCCGCTATTTGCCTAACTTAGCATGCTATTTCAGATCTTCATCTAGCAGCATCACACCTTCCGCCGGATTGTGGTCAATTGCCCCAACAATTTTGTGCGGCAGATACGGCTCTTCCAGGTAGGCAATATCTTCATCTGTTAATTTAACATCTAATGCTGCCGCCGCGCTATCAAAATGACTGGCCTTGGTGGCCCCAATTATCGGCGCCGTCACACCCTTGGCCCACTGCCAGGCCAGCGCAATTTGCGACATCTGCACACCATATTTTTCCGCCAATTCGTTAACCCGCTTGGTAATCTGCAGGTCATACTTTTTCGTATGATCGTACTTGCCGCGGGCAACGCGGTCAGTCCTGCTGCGCAAGGTATTGGCATCCCAGTTAGGCCGAGCCAGCCGCCCCGCAGCTAGTGGGCTGTAGGGCATCAGCGACACCCCCATCTGTTTACAAATCGGAATTAATTCATGCTCATCTTCGCGGTAGAGCAAGTTATAGTGATTTTCCATTGCCGAAAACTGGGTCCAGCCGTGATCACGCGCAGCCAGCTGCATATTATAAAATTGGTAGCCGTACATGGCAGAAGCACCAATTGCCCGAACTTTGCCAATTTTAACCAAATGATCAAGTGCCGCCATCGTTTCCTCGATTGGCGTGTCATAGTCAAAGCGGTGAATCAGGTAGAGATCAAGGTAATCAGTCCCCAGCCGCGTCAACGTGCCGTCAATTTCCCGGTTGATAGCTTCTTTCGACAGGCGCCCCGGATTAAAATAAACCTTTGACGAAATCACTACTTTGTCTCTTGATGTGTGATTTTTAATTGCCTTGCCCAGGTATTCCTCGCTCGTTCCGGCTGAATAGCCGTTGGCCGTATCAAAAAAGTTGATTCCCAGATCCAAGGCGTGACCGATGACCCGGTCACTGGCCGCTTCATCCAGCGTCCAATCATGCATGCTCCCGGCCTTGCCAAAACTCATACAGCCGACACAGACTTTTGACACCTTGATATCAGTTTTACCTAAATTTGCGTATTTCATTTTATTCTCCTTTGCTCGACTTAATTGGCCGAATAAACTTGGCAGGAACACCGGCAACAACCGTATTGGTCGCCACATCCTTGGTGACAACGGCACCTGCACCGACGATGGCGTTTTCGCCAATTGTCACTCCCGGCAAAATAATCGCGCCGCTGCCCAGCCATGCTCCAAAACATCATCTTCCCATTTTTTCAGCAATGGTGGGCAGCTATACCAATAAAACGGAAACTGCAAGACAATTCGGTCGGCTCATTCAAGCAAGGCCTGTTCTTTGGCAACATCAATCTGCCAATCGGGATAATGAGCATACTCATCCCGCACTTTCAACTGTGAACCAGAATACTTTTTAAGTTCATTCATTAAACAAGCGTTGACTTTAGAAACAGCTAAGTTAGGATGAAACACTTCTACTAAAATTTTCATTGTAAATCCCCTACTATAATTTATCCGGATTTAAAACCTGCTTTAAGCGATTCAATCCATCTAATAACATCTGACTTGGGCAGGCATAATTCAGCCGCAAAAAATATTTGCCATTGCCGCGGTACACCGTTCCCGGAGCTAAAATCAGACCGGTTTTAGCTCTGATAATTTCCGCAAGTTCCGCAGAATTTTGCGTCCAGTGCGACACATCAAGCCACATCAAATAGGTGGCGCGGCCAGAAGAAATTTTTAATTCTGGAATATTGTCCTTAATAAAATTAACCGCCAATAGCCAATTTGCTTTCAGCTGCTGCTGCAATGCGGCAATCCAATCTTTGCCATCACGATAGGCGGCAATTGTTCCCGGAACCGACAGAATATTAGGTTCCGCTAGTTCATCGTTATTTAGACCGCGGTTAATCTGATTGCGCAAGTTTTCATCCGGCACAATCACCGTCGCAGCATGTAAGGCGGCGACATTAAAGGCTTTACTTGGTGAAACCAGCGTTACAATTTGCTCATTCCCACTTTTAACCAAAGAAAAAAGTGGCGTATATATTGTCTTGCCCCATGCCAAATCACCATGAATTTCATCGCTAACCAGTTTGACATGATAAGTCGTACACAAGTTTAAAATCTTACGCAATTCATCTCTTGTCCAAACTTTACCGACCGGATTATGCGGATTGCACAGAATCATCATTGTCGTCAGCGGTTCCGCAAGTTTTTCTTCCAAATCATGCCAGTCAATGCGATAAGAATTGCCATCATAAGCCAAGTCGCTGCTCAATGTGTGCCGGCCATTATTTTCGATCGAATGGAAAAAGATATCATAAACCGGTGCCTGCACCAAAATATTGTCGCCAATATTTGTCGCCCAGCGAACAAGTGATGACAGCGCTGGAATAACGCCGTTTGCGTAAAGCAGCCATTCCCGCTTTATTTGGGCGTGGTGCTGCGTTTGGTACCAATTGATAACCGCTTGGTAATAATCCTCAGGGATATTCTCATAGCCAAATACCCCAAGATTAACTTTTGCTTGCATCGCCGTCACAATTTCGGGAGCAGCCCGAAAGTCCATGTCTGCAAGCGACATTGGCAATTCATTTTTTCCCACATCCCACTTAGCGGAATTTGTATTTCTGCGTGAAACTATTGTTGTAAAATCATAATTCATAATTATTTTCGCTCTCCAATTTTGGCAATTATTTCAGTCGCAGTGGGATCAACTTTTGTTTTATCCAAAATCAGCAAATTGATTTTTGGCGCCTTAATCTGCCCACTAAGCGGATTTTTGACGCTGGAGATTGTTGTTGTAACCTCCGCATCAATGTCTGAGCAGTACTCAAACGACAAGTCTGTTTGTAATAACCGGCAATTGTGCAAAACTAAATGATCGATGTAACATAAATCCTGATAGCCAGAAATTGTACAATTGATTAACGTTAGATTTTTCGTATTCCAGCCTAAATATTCGCCATTGATCACCGAGTCATAGATCGTAACGTTTTGACAGTTCCAAAAGGCATCTTTAGACAGCAGCACCGAATCGTGAATTTCTACATCGCTCGCACCATCAAAGGCATAATTGCCAACGATTTTTAAATGGTCTGCCTTCAACTTGCTGCTGTTCATGCCAAAATAATCACCAGTAGCTTGCACATTCGTTAACTTAACCTCGTGACAATTCCAAAAAGTTTCTTGCGCATCAGCAAAATCAACATTGTTTAAAGTAATCTTTTGACAGCGCCGAAAAAGCTTTGGTGCCTGCAATGTGCAATCCTGCATCCGCAAGTTTTTAGCATACCAAATGCCCGAGCGGGCCATTTTTTCTAAGATAGTATTCTTGACAGAAACATTGTCTGTGTACCAAAGCGGGTACTTATATTGAAAAATAACTCCGTCTAAAATAAGGTTCTTGCTTTCTTTCAGCGGTGATTCACCGATGCCAAAAGTGGTATTGATAAACTTGGCGTCTGCGGTGGCAAACATTGGCCGTTCACCGGAATAATGTTTTTCTTGATATATTTTCATTTTAACCTCTAGAATTAAACTATAATACTTGCTATGATAACTGTGTTTCTTGCTGACAAAAGATAAAATATCTCCATGAAACTATGCTACTTTCATTTATAATTTTTTTATTTGATATGACAAAATCATTTTACGACCTCAACCTAACTTTAGGTCAAGAAGAAAATAAAAAGATTTTAGGCGCAAATTTATGAAAGAAAATCATTCAATAAGTGAAATTGCCATTAAGTTTGATTTATCCGTTTCCACTCTCAGATATTATGAGCAAGCAGTGGCAAGAGGCACAGAAAAACAGACTGAATGCAGACAGAGCAGCTAACTACTAAAATAGTTTCTTACAAACAAAAGATAAGGTGAACACCATTGGAATTTAGAGTATTACGCTATTTTTTAACGATCGCAAACGAACGCAACATTTCGCGTGCAGCGGCCAAATTGCACGTTTCACAGCCAACCATTTCCCGCCAAATCCACGAGCTGGAACAAGAATTAGGTGTGACCCTTTTTACCCGCAGCACACGGACAATTAAGCTGACCGCTGACGGGGAATACCTGGCAAACCAGGCACGGCAACTGCTGACACTTGCCGACAAGACCGTGGACAATATCGGTAAAACCAGCGAAATAAGCGGCAGTGTGTTTATTGGCTGCTCGGAAGCGCCGATGATCAGCAGCATTGCCGCGGCAATCAAGCAGTTAAATGCCGTTGCTCCCAAGGTAACCGTTAACCTCTACAGCTGTGACGCCACCGAGGTTAAATACAAAATTCAGAACGGTGTCTTTGATTTTGGCTTTGTCCTCGAACCCTTTGATAAAGTTGATTACAACTTTTTAATGCTGCCGGGAGCTACCAGATGGGGGATCTTGACTAGGCGTGATTCAGCCCTCGCTCAAAAGACAACGATTAAAGTTAACGATTTGATCGGCCAACCCGTGATCATGCCGCAGCGGCACAACAGCCGCAATTTATTAACTGATTGGTTTGGCAGCAACAATTTTTCCTTCCACATTGTTGCCACCTATAATCTGCTCAATAACGCTGCGGTGCTGGCCAAATGCGGTGTCGGTCATGTGCTCTGTTTAGATAAAATTGTCAATACTCAGAACACAGACTTAAAATTTATTCCATTGGAGCCAAGTTTAATCATTCATTCAACGCTCATTTGGCCGACAACAGCACTCTTGTCACAAGCAGCCAAAGCTTTTCTGCACCAGCTGAAAAAGCTTTTACCACCAGATAAACAAACCTTATAATTTGTTTTTCCTTTCTCAATTATCATATGTTGCTCAGACGATAATGTCTAATACCTAAATTGCAATGCTTACTATGCTTAAAAGGCATAAAAAATATTCTCCTGTTAAGTCAGAAGAATATTTTTTACTTGACCAACCCGCTGGTAACCTAGTGGGATTCTGTTTTTTATTGAAATTATTTTTGTTAACAGTCAGCACGGAAATTTGACTTGTTTTTCCTAACATAGTATCTTTTAAAAAGATTGTTCTTACAAAAAGTAAGTAATATGGAGGAAAAATTATGCAAACTAATAATGATAAGTTGATTTTTGGCGTTGATTCTTTCGGTGACGTTCTCGATAATCCGGAAACTAACCAACCGGAAAACTATGAAGCTGCCCTCGAGCAAATTGTTAAAGAAGCAAAACTGGCCGATGATTTGGGAATTGATGTCATCGCTCTTGGTGAACACCACCGGCCGGAATACGCTATTTCCAGCCCAGAAATGGTCCTGGCAGCAATCGCGACCGTCACTAAAAAGATCAAGCTAAGTACAGGCGTGACGGTTTTAAGTTCTGACGATCCCGTCCGGGTTTACGAGCGTTTTGCCACGCTTGATAATCTATCCCACGGCCGTGCCCAGATCATGCTGGGGCGCGGTTCGTTCGCCGAATCTTTTCCGTTATTCGGCTATGACCTAGACAACTACAACGAATTATTTGAAGAAAAAGTCGCGCTTTTTAACAAACTGTTAGAAGGCGGCCCCGTTACCTGGAAAAGTAAATTTACGCAAAATCTCAAGAATGTCGAACTCTACCCTAAAATCAACGGGCACAAATTAGAGACTTATATTGGGGTCGGCGGCACCCCCGAATCAATCTTGCGGGCAGCTTACTACGGCTTCCCCGTCATTTTGGCAATCATTGGAGGTGACCCTGTACGCTTTAAACCATTGGTTGAACTTTACCAAAAAGCCGCCGCCAAATACGACAATCCGCAATACCCGCTAGGAATGCATTCACACGGCGTGATTGCTGAAAGCGATGAAAAAGCTTACGCGGTTGGCTGGAAATATTTGCGCAGATCGATGGATCGCATCGGTGCTGACCGGGGCTGGCCGCCAATGACCAAGGAACGCTTTGATTACGAAATTAAGGAAGGCTCATACTACATCGGTACCCCAGAACATGTTGCCCATAAGATTGCCGCTAAAATCACTAAGTTAGGTGTTAAACGATTTGACTTCATTTACGGCGCCGGTGGCCAATACACCACGATGCGGGAACAATCTCTGCGTCTTTATGGTAAAAAAGTAGTGCCAATGGTCAAAGACCTGATTAAATCAGGCCAATACCAATTTGCTAATTAAAATGCAACTGCTGGTTACCCCGTTTTTAACCGGCGGTTTGTAGAAGGCAACCGCTAGTTACGCTATAATACCTGTATTAATTATAAGAGGTAGATAGGTATGGATACATTAAACGAGCGCATCAGAAACTTGCGCCTGAAGAAAAATTGGTCACAGGAAGAATTAGCTGAAAAAATGGACGTCTCACGACAATCCGTTTCTAAATGGGAAAATGGCGACGCCCAGCCGGATTTAGACAAAGTTGTCCAATTAGGCAAGCTATTCAACGTTTCCCTCGATACTCTCCTTGCTGGTAAGGATAACGAACAAGAGGACACAAAAAGTGTGAATAACGAACAAGCTTCATTTTATTTAGACGAGCAATTGCGTGAGCTCAGAAAAATTTATGGAATAGCAGAGACCGCCATTTACATAGTTGGTTCACTAATTTATCCCCCACTATGGGCAACCCTTTGGGTAATTTACATTGTGGGCGGCTTGGCTTACGAAATTAATAAATTTTATCTGATCAATAAGGCCCAGAAGGGCTCTTCACGCAAGTCTTAAACTTAATTTCTCCGCCTTGTTTTCAAAGTCACAGAAAAGATGCTCAATATAGCTGTTCTCATTACTTTATGTGCATTAATTAAGTTGGTGGTTCAGACTAATTGAGCTCTTTTTTTATATTATTTTTCATTCTTATGGTGCAGATGTTCACGTAAATCCAAAAAATCGCTGACGCCCATGTAAATCACTAAAATAATAAAAGTTACTACAATCGTTTTGGCGAATAATTCAAAGTTGCACATAACAGCCCAAATTAAAAAGCAAACAAAAATCGCAGCTAACGATAAAATAAAACTATAAATTTTATGAGTCTTTG
This sequence comes from Lactobacillus sp. ESL0791, assembly GCF_029433255.1. NCBI lineage: Bacteria > Bacillati > Bacillota > Bacilli > Lactobacillales > Lactobacillaceae > Lactobacillus > Lactobacillus sp. ESL0791. The sequence continues at coordinate 1,730,431 of NZ_JAQTHU010000001.1, forward strand.
CCAACGCTGCATAGCGTTTATCATCATTTAAATTACGGAAATTATCTTTAATCACTTTTTTAGCCATTTTCAAGTTGCACTTCACTTTTAAAATTAGAAATATTTTATCACAAAAATAATTAAGGCAAGGGTAATAACTAATATTAATTTAAAATTTAGGAGCTGAGGTTAACCATTAAAAATCAAAGCCCACTTTCATATGCCGGGTAACCGCCATTTTTATACTTTTTTTGATATGGAACGTGCGCCCATTTGGCAACCTCATCCCACGGAATGCGGGTAGCAATCTCATTGGGACAAAAGACCGAATCGGGAGTGTTAGCCAAATCATGCGTTGGCACATAATTTGCTGCCGCAATAATTTCTGCAGCATTTTGACAAGGATAGTAATAATCAAACACGCATTCAAGCTGTCCTTTGCCATGTGTATAGTCGCGAACCTTTTGCGCATAATTCTGCATTTGAGCAACTGGTGCCGTGCCCGTGAGTGTCTGCACCTGGCCATTAGCAGTCATTTCAGGTGTATCGATCTTACCGTGCATCTGCTCAATATCATTAATATCATTGAATGCATGCCCCACCTGATCTTGATCCACGGTTAGCTTAAACCTGTACCAGGGTTCAAGCAGCTGACATTGGTCTTTCGCCCGCAACAGCATCAGTCCTTGCCGCACCGCCCGCCAAGTTGCTTTGCGAAAATCGCCGCCTTGAGTGTGTTTATAGTTATAATGACCGCTGATTAAGGTGATTTTCATATCAGTAAGCGGGGCACCGATTAAAACGCCTAGGTGCTCTTTATTTTTAAGGTCACTCATCACCTGCTTTTGCCAATTCGGTGCTAATACTTCATCAGGGCATTCATCTGCAAATACCAGTCCGCTGCCTGCAGGCAAAGGTTGCAAAATAAGGTGCGTTTCCGCATAATGCCGTAACGGCTCAAAGTGGCCCACGCCTTCAACCGCGGCAGTGACGGTTTCTTTATACAAAATTTTACCCTTACCAAAAGCCAGGTCTAAATTGAAGCGCTCAAGCAAGAGCTGCTGTAAAACTTCCAGCTGCACTTCACCCATGATGCGAACCTGAATTTCCTGCTCATGCTCCGACCAGGAAACATGCAATTCACGATCTTCATCTTGAATTTCCTGCAGGGCGGCAAGACATTTCAGCGGATCATAATCCTTTGTATCAACAACATAATTTAACACAGGCTCAATTACCGGCTTCTGTCCATCTGGCTGCATCCCTAATCCCTGACCAGGATACGTTTCTTTCATTCCCGGGATTGTACAGATCTGACCCGCGGCAACTTCCTGTATCGCCTGGCGCTTTTCACCCTGATAAACGTAGATTTCATTAATTTTTTCCTGCTTCAGTAGCGTTTGTTTGGGCTTCAGCGTGCCGCTCATTACCCTCAGCCACGTTAAGCGTTCACCCTTGGGGTTATGCGAAATTTTAAAAACTCGACCGCCAAATTCACTCGTTTTTGCTTTGTAGCCTACCGTCCATCTTGCCAAACCCGCAAGAAATTCGTTTATGCCGGCTAATTTAAGGCCGGAGCCAAAATATACCGGAAAAATTTTTCGTTGCTGAATCATTTTCTGAATAACTGCATCGGCTAACTTTCCATTTTCAAGGTAATCGGATAAAACCGTCTCCTCCTGGAGTGCGATTTCCTCAAGGGTCGCAGGAGAAAGCTGCCCATTCTTTTCTGTAAAAGGAATTAATTCAGCAGCGAGGGTTTTTTGCTCCTGCTTCAGCAGTTCATTCTGCCCCAAATTTACCGCATCCATCTTATTCACAAAGACAAAAGTTGGTACATGGTATTTTTCAAGCAAGTCCCACAAGATTTTCGTGTAAGCCTGAATTCCGGCGGTTCCCGAAATCACCAAAATAGCGTAATCAAGCACCTGCAGCACCTGCTCGGTTTGGCTAGCAAAGTCCACGTGCCCCGGAGTATCAAGCAAGGTTATTTGCAAATCCTGATAAGTTAATTCTGCTTGATGGGCAAAAATGGTAATGCCACGCTTCTTTTCCAAGGCTTCTGTATCCAAAAATGCATCCCCGTTGTCAACGCGACCCAATTTTCGTAAAACACCACTTTGATAAAGCAATGCCTCAGACAGCGTGGTTTTACCCGCATCTACATTTGCTAAAACCCCTACAACTATTTGCTTCAACCAGAACAGTCCTTTCACAAAATCCGTTTAAATTTTTCTCTAAAGTTTATTCTACTCCAATTGTAATTTTATCTTTAGGCCAGAAAAATAAAAAAACTAGCACCGATAAAATATCGGGAACTAGTCTGCAGTTAAAAATTAAAAACTGGTAGCTTGAGAATCATAAAAGGCATGGTCAAACCTACTAGTGATAAGATAAGGTGCGATTTCATCCGAGTCAAACCGACCCAAACGCTCATATTTGCCAATAGCACTGGTTTGATAATGATACCAAGTTGCGCCCAGTGGTTTGACAACCTTGAGTTCGCCTAAAGGATCATTTTCGGTTGAAGCCAACTTAATTGTCAGTTTTCCTGGCTGAGCCTTATCAGCAACTGAATGCAAATTAACGGCAACCAACTCGAGATTATCTAAATACGCACTAGTGTCTTCACGTTGATTCCAGACATATTTAAAGAAAAATGATGTTGCATCTGAAGCTTGTTTTGTAGAAACCAATCCACCAAGAGCTGAAATAAATAAACTGTCATTCGGCTGCCCTGCTTGCCATTTTAAATCAATCAAAGTCTTGCCGTTACGGTTTACTTTGGCAAATGCCTCATTGCCAGTTCTCGTTAATTCAATCGAATCGGCAAGTTTTTTCGGCATTCCCATGCTTTCGCGGCCAGCAATTGTTGCTGCTTCCGCACCAGCACCATAAAGCAGCAACTGCAATGGGTAGGCGCCGACTTTATCTTTATAACTAACCATCACGGAAAGCATTTCTTCTAAATAAGGGTTACTAAACGTTGGTTTTCCAATATTTGCAACATAGCCACCAACAATCGGGGAAATTACTTTTAGAGGCTTAGGAATAATTTCATCTAAAACGGCTTGATCACTCTCATAAGCAAACAAAATTCCTTCTTCATCTTTCATATCTGAATTCTTAGAAAAATTCTCAATTGCATTTTTATCTACAACAAATCCTGACATTATTTTTCCTCCTAATATAATAAAATCACGTGCGTTTCATATTTTTGGAAGCGCAAACATATACATTAATAATATTACCCTATTTTCTTGTTATTTCAAGTGAATTATTTAGCAAACTTAGCTTTTTTACTAATTTAGGTAGGAAAATTAATCTACAAAAAAAGATATCCTTTCGGATATCTTTTTTACTAAACGTAAATGAAAATTAACGCTTTGAGAATTGTGAAGCCTTGCGGGCCTTCTTCAGACCTGGCTTCTTTCTTTCAACCATTCTTGGATCACGAGTTAAGAAACCTGCCTTCTTCAGTGGACCACGGAAATCTGGGTCAACTTCCAAAAGTGAACGAGCAATTCCAAGACGGATTGCACCAGCTTGACCGGAAAAGCCACCGCCGTTAACATTTACCTTAACGTCATATTGACCTTCAGTTTCTGTCAACGTTAACGGTTGTTTTAAATCCTTAACCAAGTTAGGAAATGGAATATATTGATCAACATCTTTATCGTTAACAGTAATTTTACCGTTACCTGGTACTAAACGTACACGCGCAACTGAATTCTTGCGGCGACCTGTACCTGCATATGCAACTTGTTGTGCCATTTATTTAACCTCCTAAATTAATTTGTTAATGTCTAACTGCTCAGGTTTTTGTGCTTCATGCTTGTGTTCAGCATCAGCATAAACATGCATCTTTAAGAATTCTTGGTGACCAAGCGTATTCTTGGGCAGCATGCCCTTAACCGACATTTCAACTAATTTAACAGGATTATTAGCAAGCAGGTCACCAGCAGGAGTAGCCTTGATGCCGCCACGCCAACCAGAGTGGTGGTAATAAATCTTGTCGGAAGCCTTTTTCCCAGTTAACTTCAGCTTAGCAGCGTTAATAACAATAACGTTGTCACCCGTGTCAACATTTGGTGTATATTGAGGCTTATTCTTCCCTCTCAAAATAGTAGCTACTGCTGTTGATAAACGTCCCAAAGAGACATCAGTTGCATCAATAACATACCATTTACGTTCAATTTCATTAGGTTTTGCTAATTGTGTAGTACGCAATGTAAATTCCTCCGTTTATTCGTCGTTTGAAAACAATAAGTTGCCGGGGCCTATCATGGACAAACATACTGTTCTAGATTACGTCTTTTTTGGCCAAAAGTCAATTATAAATGTTGGTCCAGCCTGTATTTCTCGGGTATTTTTTCATAAAAAACATGGTAGAGATACAAACCACTTGCTTGCGCTGTTTCCCTTACTTCCTGGCGATTCTTGCTTTTAATTATTCGTGGAAAGTCGTCAACTGGCCGCTTGCCATTACCAATCTCGAGCAGCGCAGCCACAAGAATTCGCACCATATTATAAAGAAAGCCCGAACAAATGAAATCAAAAATCAGCTCATTTTCTTTTTCATCCCTCTGGACATTAACGTAATACATTGTGCGTACCTTATTTTTAATTTGGCCACCACTTGCCGCGAAACTTGTAAAATCATGTTCGCCGAGCAAATCCTTTGCCGCAAGCTGCATTTTTCTCAAGTCAACTTGGTAAGGATAATGTCCCGTATAAAAGCGTTTGAAAGGATTAACAAATTTATCCAGGCTAACCCGGTAACGATACCATTTTCCCGTAGTGCTGTAACGAACATGAAAGTCATTTGCCACGATTTCTGAATCCGTAAACTCAACATCCAGCGGCATCATTGAGTTAAGTGCATACAACATCCTTTCAGCCGGAATAATATTTCCCGGGTAATCAAAATGAATTACCTGACCTAGGGAATGAACTCCAGCATCGGTTCTGCCCGACCCTTCAACCTTCACATATATCCCCTTGGTCATCTTCTTGAGGGCTGTCTCGATTACTCCCTGAACCGTGCGCTGCTTCGGCTGGGCTTGAAAGCCATGAAAAAAGTGCCCGTCATAGGCTACTGTCATCTTATATCTCGTATTCATTTACCGTGTCCTAAACAGAACTAATAATAAAATCAGTACAACAAAAAAGACCAAATTATACAAATCATATTTTGACCACCGCAATATGCGGAAGCGGCTTCTACCAACGTCGCCACGATAGCCGCGCGACTCCATTGCTGTTGACAGATCAACCGCTGTTTCCAAAGAATTAATAAATAAGGGAACAAGTAACGGTGTAATCGCCTTGGCTCTTTTTATCAAGCCTCCATTATTAAAATCGGCGCCCCGTGAACGCTGGGCGTTCATTATTTTGAAAGTCTCATCAAATAAGGTGGGAACAAAGCGCAATGCAATCGACATAACCAGGGCAATCTTATCTACCGGAACCTTGACCCACTTTAGCGGCGTCATAATCCACTCCATCGCGTCCGCAATCTGCAGCGGCATCGTAGTAACTGTCATCACCGTTGAAATCAGAATAATTAATGTAAAACGAATAAAAATGTAAATTGCATTAGTTATCCCGTAGCTTGTCAATGAAAAAATTGTCCACTGCCAGTAAACAGTTCCGCCCGTGGTAAAGAACAACTGCAGGAGCGAAGTAAACAAAATCAGCCAAATCAGCGGCTTAACCCCATCCCAAAAAACTTTCGGCTTCAGCTTAGTTGCAGCAACTGCAGCAATGGTAAAGGCCGTAATGATTCCGTATGTAAGCCAATTATTTGCCAAGAAGATAATAAAAATGAAAAAAATCGTCGCCAGCAGCTTGCCCCGTGGGTCCATTTTATAAACAAGTGAATTACCAGGTAAATAACGACCAATCAGAATTTTACTCACAAACTCATCCCTTTAAATTTTCTTCAATACCTTTGACTAGTTCTGCCCGTGTTAACGGTGGCTTAGTAAAAACAAAATTTTTTAACTGTGCGGCAAACAATGACGCCCGCGGCTCATCCAAATGATGTTTCTGCAGCCATGAGCGGTCCTTAAACACTTCCTTGGGTGCGGCGTGTTTAATCAACCTGCCCTGCTCAAGCACCAGAACATCATCGGCATAATTGGCAACATCGTCCATATTGTGAGTTACCAAAATAACGGTATGCCCTTCTTGCTGATAATTCGCAAACAGTTGCATCATCTGCTTTCTTGCCAACGGATCAAGACCGGCAGCCGGCTCATCAAGGCAAAGAATATCCGGCTCATAGGCCAGCACCCCGGCAATCGCTACACGACGCATCTGCCCGCCAGATAGTTCAAAGGGCGAACGCTCAGCGATCTCATTGGGCAATCCAACTTTTTTCAACCATTTCCAAGCAACTTCTTTTGCCTGCTCATCTGTGTAACCAAAGTTTTTGGGACCAAAGGCAATATCCGCAAGCACGCTATTTTCAAATAACTGGGCTTCCGGAAATTGAAAAACGAGGCTAACATGCTTGCGCAAATCATGAAGATTTTTATTGGCTGTCGTTGGTTCAATTGTTGTCCCTGCAATTTCAATCCTGCCGGATGTTGGTTTCAATAAGGCATTAAAGTGCTGCATCAGCGTGGATTTGCCGCTGCCCGTGTGACCAATGATCGCAATGAACTGCTTATCCTTAAGTTCAAAACTGATATTGTCAAGACCCTTTTCTTCCATCGGTGAACCAGGAGAATAGACATAATTTACTTTGCTGAATTTAATTGACATAAATAATTTACCAACTCTTTTTCTGAACCAACGGATGCGGGAATCGCGGTGCCAGCTTTCACCAATTCTTCCTTTACCTGTGCTGCAAACGGAACGTCTAAGCCAAGCTCCCTTAACAATTCTCCTTTATTAAAAACCGCACGCACACTGCCCTGATCAACAATTTTACCATCGTTCATGACCATAATTTGGTCAGCCAAGCTGGCCTCATCAATATCATGAGTAATCGAAATTACGGTTAAGCCGGCCTCCTGATTCATGCGTTTAACAATTTCTAAGATTCTTGTGCGGCCCTCAGGATCAAGCATCGCTGTTGCCTCGTCTAAAATAATTATTTGGGGATTAATGGCTAATATGCCGGCAATCGCCACTCGCTGTTTCTGACCGCCCGACAAACTTTCAGGCTCCGCGTTAAGATACTTGGTCATTCCAACTTCATTAATCATTTCCGGAACAATTTTCAGCATTTTTTCTCTGGGCACGCCGCGGTTTTCTAAGCCAAAGGCAACATCATCAGCTACGGTTGCGCCAACAAACTGGTTATCGGGATTTTGAAAAACAATTCCAATCCGATTACGAACTTCCCAAACGGTTTGTTCACTTAACTTGATGCCATCAACCTCAATTGAAGATTCTGCCGGATTATCTACCACTAGTAAACCATTAAGAAGCCGCGTCAGCGTCGACTTGCCGCTGCCGTTATGACCAATGATTGCGGTCCACGAACCGCGTTTAATATTAAAACTCACATCATCAATTGCCGCTTCTTGAGCCTCGGGGTATGTAAAGGTAATATCTTTTACACTAATAATGTTGTCATCTGCCATTTTTTCACCGCCCTATAATCTTATCTATTGTACCAAAAAACACCACAAAATTGTGGGGTTAACTGGCTTTCCAACCATATTCTTGTACAAAAAATATTAAATAGTTTAAATTATATTATTCTTAATCGATTCACAATGTGATCTTAAGCACTTTATAACTTGTAATCGCTAAACTAACATGAAAATATTAATCTAGGAGGATTATTATGGGATTTGATTTAATGATCTTATCGTTAATCATTGGACTTACCTGTGTTTTTTTGGCAACCAAAAAGATACACAAAAAATCTTGGAAATGGCTATTTATGATAATTGGCATTCTTGCTCTGATAGCTTTCTTAACACTGTTATTCGCACCTGGCTTTTCACACCATGTGTACGACTTGCTGTACAATCATTTTCATTAAATTTAAACTTTTAGTTTGCTAAGCAGGAAAATGCCCTGTTTAGCAATTTTTTTGCAAAAAAAATCACCCATGAAGAGGGATAATTTTCATTATCTAAGCTAGACTAAACTTTCGTCATCATCTCTACGCTTATTCTCACTTTCACGGATAATTCTTAATAGCTATTAAGTTGTGATTATTCTAAATTAAACTAATTCCAAAATAACCATCGGAGCGCCATCGCCCTTACGAGCCAATGCCAACTTCATAATTCTGGTGTAACCACCATTGCGATCTTTGTAACGAGGTGCAATATCACTGAATAATTTTTGCAATGCTGATTTAACAACAACTGCATCTTTTTCTTCGTGAATATCTGCAATTTCATCACGCACATAAGCTGCAGCTTGTCTTCTGGCAGCTAAATCTCCCCGCTTACCTAAAGTTATCATCTTTTCGGCAGTTTTACGGATTTCTTTTGCACGTGTTTCAGTAGTCACAATGCGTTCATTGATAAATAATTGAGTAGTCATTTCTCTCAGCATTGCTTTTCTATGTGCACTATCGCGACCTAATTTACGGTATGCCATCAATTTACCTCCTTTATACCTAGTTAAATTAATCTTCTTGACGAAGTGAAAGTCCTAAATCAACTAATTTGTTTTTGACTTCTTCTAATGACTTACGTCCCAAGTTGCGCACACGCATCATATCTGCTTCGGTCTTATCAGTTAACTCCTGCAGCGTATTAATGCCTGCACGTTTCAAACAGTTATACGAACGAACTGAAAGATCAAGCTCTTCGATGGTCATCTCAAGCTTCTTTTCCTTCTGATCGTCTTCCTTTTCAACCATTACATCTTCAAACTCGGTAGTTGCATCAGCAGTTTCAAACACTTTAAAATGTTCCACTAAAATTTTGGCAGCGAAACTAAGGGCATCATTAGGCTTAATAGAACCATTGGTCCAAATTGTCAGGGTAAGCTTATCAAAATCATCCCTTTTACCAACACGAGCTGATTCAACCTGATAATTGACTTTTTCAATCGGTGAAAAAAGCGAATCAACTGGAATCACACCAATCGGCATTTCATCACTCTTGTTGTCACTAGCCGCAACGTAGCCACGACCATTTTTAATTGCAATCTGCATATGTAAATGTCCACCATCAGCAATTGTACAAATATACTGATCTGGATTTAAAATCTCTACATCCGCATCAACTTTAAGATCGTCGGCAGTTACAGTAGCCGGACCTTCAACGTCTAATTCAATAACCTTTTGTTCATCTGAATGACACTTTAATTCAAGTTTTTTCAGATTCAGAATCATCTTGGCTACATCTTCTCTGACGCCAGGAACCGTTGAGAATTCATGTAAGACACCATCAATTTGAACATAAACAAGCCCAGTACCGGTAATCGATGTCAGCAAAACTCTACGCAACGAGTTGCCTAAAGTAGTACCAAACCCCCGTTCAAGTGGTTCAATAACAAATTTACCATAAGTATCTTCTTGATCAATTATAGTAATATTTGGTTTTTCAAATTCAATCATTACTAGGCCCCCTTCAAAACGTAACGTCCTTTAAGAACTAAATTAAACACGGCGACGTTTTGGTGGTCTGGAACCATTATGTGGGACCGGTGTAACATCACGAATTGCAGTGATCTCAAGACCTGCTGCCTGCAATGCGCGAATAGCTGATTCACGACCTGAACCAGGACCTTTAACTGAAACTTCAATATGTTTCATTCCTTGATCCATTGCACTCTTAGCTGCGGCTTCAGCAGCCATTTGAGCAGCAAATGGCGTTGATTTACGGCTACCCTTAAAGCCCAGTGCACCAGCTGAAGACCAGGCAACTGCATTACCTTGAACGTCAGTAATCATGACTAAAGTATTATTAAACGTAGAGTGAATGTGAGCAACGCCCTTTTCGACATGCTTCTTCACACGACGCTTACGTGCTGTTTTAGGCATCAATAAACCTCCTTATTATTTATTCTTTTTACTGCCCTTACGAGTACGGGCATTATTTTTAGTGTTTTGACCGCGAACCGGTAAGCCGCGGCGGTGACGCATACCACGATAAGAGCCAATATCAACTAAACGCTTGATATTCATGCTGACTTGACGACGCAAGTCACCTTCAACACGGTACTTATCAACCTCTGTACGTAACTTTTCCTGGTCTTCTGGCGTCAAATCTTTTGAACGAATGTCCTCAGAAACACCGGAATCTGCACAAATCTTTTTAGCTGTTGGTTCACCAATACCATAAATGTATGTCAGAGCGACAACTATTCTTTTATCTCTTGGTAAGTCAACACCAGCAATACGTGCCATAAAATTGCACCTCCTAAATTTATTTAACCTTGACGCTGCTTGTGCTTAGGATTTGCAGAGCAAATAACCATCACACGGCCATGTCTTTTTATAATCTTACAATGTTCACACATTGGTTTAACAGATGGTCTAACCTTCATGTTTACCTCCGTTATTTATTTGATAAACCGATACGTAATTCTACCTTTAGTCAAATCGTATGGCGAAAGTTCCACAGTAACACGGTCGCCTGGCAGAATTCGAATATAATGCATCCGAATTTTACCAGAAACATGTGCTAAAATAACTGCGCCATTTTCCAATTCAACTTTAAACATAGCATTAGGCAAAGTATCAACCACTTTGCCTTTTACTTCAATGACATCATCTTTTGCCAAAGTTGTTCCTCCGCAATTAAACAGTCATACTTTGAAATTATAACACGGAACAATAATTATACCAATTACTGTTGTTTATCAAGAACCGCGCTTATATCTTCAAAGACCTTTTTTGGAGTTTGTTCACCATTAATCACAGTCAACAAACCCTTCTTTTCATAAAAGTCCTTCAATGGGGAATTCATTTTTTCATTTACTTCAAGCCGATTCTTAACTACTTCCGGCTTGTCATCTTCACGTTGATAAAATTCATGGCTGCCGCAGCGATCACAAGTATTTGCAACTTTCGGCATCTTGGAAATCTTATTATATGTGGCACCACACTTTTTACACATGAAACGGGCTGACAAACGGTCGATTAAAGTCTGCTCTTTTACCTCAAGGGAAATGACACTTGTCAAAGGCTTATTAAGCCTCTGCGTAATTCCCTCTAATAATTCAGCCTGCACAGTTGTCCGCGGAAAGCCGTCTAAAATAAACCCCTCTTTAATATCAGGTTGACTTAAACGCTCCTCAACAAGTTTGGCAGTTACTTCATCCGGCACCAAATTACCCTTGTCAATGTAACTTTTAGCTTCAAGACCAACCTTGGTCTTGTTAGCCATTGCTTCTCTAAACATATCCCCAGTTGAGATATGAGTTAGGTGATATTTATCAACAATTTGTTCTGATGCCGTGCCTTTGCCAGCACCTGGCAAACCTAAAAGAATTAAGTTAATCATTTATCCGTTCCTATCTAATGAATCCAACGTACTCACGTTTCATCAACAAACCGTTGATTTGCCGTGACAATTCAAGAACAACCCCGATAACAATCAGAAGACTCGTTCCACCCAAACCAATTGAGCTTGGTAGTCCCCAAAAGTTAGTAGCGAGCTGTGGTAACAAGGCAACTAAACCCAAGAAAACTGACCCAACAGTCGATAAACGCATCAATAGCTTAGAAATATAATCTTGAGTATCTTGTCCCGGCCAAATGCTTGGAATGTACGCACCCTGCTTTTGCAAGTTCTTGGCTAGCTTCTCCGGATTAACCTGAACAAAAGCATAGAAGAATGTAAATAAAATAATTAGCAGGGTATAGATGATAACTCCAGGCGTGGTCTGCAAACTAAAGATATTAGTCATTACTTGGTACCATTGCTGATCGCCTTGGGACTTCTGAAAAAGCAGCAAAATTGTTGCTGGTGTAATAATAAACGAACTCGCAAAAATTACCGGAATAACTCCTGAAACATTAACCTTTAACGGCAAAAAACTTTCAGAACCGCTGACCGTCGCCCTCCTCGTGTATTGAATTGGAATACGACGGTCTGCTTGTTCCACCCAGGTAACTAATTTTGTTACAATCAAAACTGCAACAATAATCGCGATGAAGAACAAAATTCCTTGCCAACGATCACTAGCATTATTATTAATAATCTCATCTTTATAGATTTGCCACATACCCGCAGGCAGTCTAGCAATGATCCCAGCAAAAATTATCACTGAAACACCATTGCCAAGCCCCTTATCGGTAATTTCATCGCCTAACCAAGTTAGCATCATCGTACCCGCGGTCATAATGATTGCGATTTGAATATAAGACTGCGGGGTTTGCGACTTGACCAGACCCATTTGGGTTAGCGCATTAAAGCCCAGCGTAATCCCAATACTTTGGAAAAAGGCAACAACTAATGCCAAATACCTTGTAACCTGATTAGTTTTGCGCCGGCCAACTTCTCCCTGCTTGCCCCATTCAACTAAGACGGGAACAATGTCCATCTGCAACAACTGTATAACAATTTGCGCAGTAATGTATGGAGAAACTCCTAAAGAAAAAATTGAATAATTATCTAGCCCACCACCGGATACTGTATCCAGCATTGGCACTAACCCAGTTTGTGCAACCTGTGTGATCGCTTTTGCATTAACACCTGGTACGGTGATATTCGCACCGATGCGATACAACAATAGAATAAAGAGCGTAAAATAAATTTTATTTCTAATTTCCTTATCCTTAAAGGCGTTCTTCAAGGTCGAAAACATTAGATCACCTCAACAGTTCCGCCAGCGGCTTCAACTGCTTTCTTTGCAGCTGCGGAAACTTTATTAACCTTTACGTTTACTTTGACTTTTAGTTCACCACTAGCAAGTAATTTAACACCTGATAAATCTTTCTTTACCAGACCGTTTTCTTTCAGATTAGCAACAGTTACTTCACTGCCGTCTTTAAACTTGTTAAGGTCATCTAAATTGATAATTGAATATTCCTTACGGTTAATGTTCTTAAACCCACGCTTAGGCATAGTTCTGAAAAGCGGCATTTGCCCACCTTCAAATCCCAAACGGGTGTGACCGCCTTGACGAGACAATTGTCCCTTTTGTCCACGGCCAGAAGTTTTTCCATAACCACTTGAAGTTCCCCGACCAACGCGTTTCCTAATCGAACGTGAACCTTCAGCAGCATGTAATTCATGAAGCTTCATTAATTCGGCACCTCCTTGACTAATTATTTATTAATCTCTTCAACAGAGATCAAGTGAGCAATTTTCATTAATGCACCACGAGTAGCTGCATTGTCTGGTAAAACAGCAGTACTACTTACTCGGCCTAAACCAAGAGCCTTTACAACTTTTTTCTGGTTAGGCAGACGGTGCGCAACACTTCTAATTAAAGTAACTTTTAAATCAGTCATCTATAATTCTCCCTAATCTAAACTCGTTGCGTGACGCAGTTTTTCAACTTCCTCACTGGTTCTAAGCCGCTTCAGGCCGTCCATTGTGGCACGAACAACATTAATTGGTGTGTTTGAACCAAGTGATTTTGAAGTCACGTCAGTAATTCCGGCCATATCCATAACGATACGAACGGCACCACCGGCGGCAACACCAGAACCTGCAGGAGCCGGTTTAAATAAAATACTACCTGAACCATAGTGACCAATTACTTCGTGCGGAATGGTTGTGCCGACCTTAGGAACGTTGATCATATGCTTCTTGCCATTTTCAACGGCCTTACGGATTGCTTCTGGAACTTCTTGAGCTTTACCAGTACCAAAGCCTACACGACCCTTTTTGTCGCCAACAACTACTAGGGCAGCAAATCTCATCCGCTGTCCACCTTTTACAACTTTAGTAACGCGGTTGATTGCTACTAACTGATCTTCGATATCGTCTTTATTCTTACGATTATTGCGAGAATCGTTGCGGTTTGCCATGTATATTCTCCCTTCCCTAGAAATCTAATCCGTTTTCGCGAGCGGCATCTGCCAAAGCTGAAATACGGCCGTGGTATAAATAACCACTTCTATCAAATACAACAGTTGAAATATTCTTAGCTTTTGCTGCTTCAGCGATTGCTTTACCAACAGCCTTAGCTTGATCTACTTTGGTATCATCCTCAGAAATGGACTTATCCAAAGTTGAGGCACTTGCTAGCGTTACACCCGCTACGTCATCAACTAATTGCGCGTAGATGTTTTTGTTAGAACGAAAAATACTTAAGCGTGGGCGCTCAGCAGTACCAGAAATACGACTACGAATACGTTTGTGACGCTTTAAGCGTAATTTGTTTTTATCTGGTTTTGAAATCACAATTTCACCTCAAAAATTTATAAACTATTTACCAGTCTTACCTTCCTTACGACGTACGTATTCGTTTGTGTAACGAATACCCTTGCCCTTATATGGCTCTGGTGGACGTATGTCGCGGATTTCAGCTGCAAATTGACCAACATTTTGTTTTGAAATACCTTCTACTTCAATATCTGTAGCAGAAGTTGTTTTAACTGTAACACCTTTTGGTGCAGTTAAAATAACAGGATGTGAGTACCCAACATTCAAAGTTATCTTGTCGCCCTGTGCTTGTGCACGGTAACCAACACCGACTAACTTCAAAGTTTTCTTATATCCGTTAACTACTCCTTCGATCATTGATGCTAAATTTGCTCTTTCAGTACCATGAAGTGGTTTATCATTTTCATTTGAACGTGAAAAGTTAATTTCATTGTCTTTTTGTGAAAAAGTAATGATCGGGTCGAAATATCTAGTTAACTCACCCTTTGGACCCTTGACAGTAATGTCGTCACCTTTTTTGGTAACTGTGACACTGTCAGGAACCACAATTGTCTTTAAACCGATACGGCTCATTGATTGTTCTCCTTTCTGTCAGAATTACCAAACATAAGCGACAACTTCGCCGCCAACGCCTTTTTGTCTAGCTTCCTTGTCAGTAATTACACCGGCAGAAGTAGAAACGATGGCAATACCCAAGCCGTTAAGAACTTTAGGTAAGTTTTCAGAATTAACGTAGTTTCTAAGACCAGGCTTAGAAATTCTCTTTAATCCTGAAATGACACGCTCGCCGTTTGGACCGTACTTCAAGAAAATTTTGATAATGCCCTGCTTATTGTCATCAGTAACTTCATAATCACGGATAAAGCCTTCGCGTTTCAAAATTTCTGAAATAGATTTTTTAATATTTGATGCAGGTACCTCAACAGAATCATGTTTTGCCGTGTTGGCATTTCTAATTCTAGTCAAGTAATCTGCAATCGGATCTGTCATGACCATTTATGCTATCCTCCTAACCGTTCACTACCAACTAGCCTTTTTAAGACCAGGAATTTGACCCTTGTGTGCCAAATCTTTCAAGCAGATACGGCATAAACCGAATTTACGGTACACAGAGTGTGGGCGTCCACATCTCTCACAGCGTGTATATTCACGTGAAGAGAACTTAGCAGGACGATGATTTCTAATTTTTTGTGATGTCTTAGCCATTAATGTCCTCCATTATTTTGCAAACGGCATACCAAACTGACTCAGAAGTTCATGTGCTTCTTCATCGGTATTAGCAGTAGTAACGATAACAACATCTAATCCTCTAGTACGGTTAACTTTATCGAAGTCAATTTCTGGGAAAATCAATTGCTCTTTAATACCCAAAGTATAGTTGCCGCGGCCATCAAATGAACGACTTGAAACACCTCGGAAATCACGAACACGCGGAAGCGAAACATTGATTAACTTGTACAAGAAATCATACATTCTGTCGCCTCTAAGTGTTACCTTGGCACCAATTGACATTCCTTCACGTAGACGGAAGTTGGCAATTGATTTCTTCGCTTTAGTAATCAAAGGCTTTTGTCCAGAAATCAAGGTTAATTCCTCAACTGCTTCATCTAAGTTCTTCGCATTTGAAACAGCATCGCCAACGCCCATATTCAAAACGATCTTTTCAATTTTAGGAACTTGCATGCTTGAATCATAGTTAAACTTGGTCATCAAAGCAGGAGCAACCTTTTCTTTGTATTCTTTAACTAAATAACTTGCCATTTGTATCCTCCCCTCTATTTCTTCTCTTTCTTATCTTCTTTTTTGTTATTTTCGGCTTTAGTAATGACTTTTACATTTGATGCGTGAATTGAGCCTTCAGATTCAACCACGCCACCATTTGCATTACTTTGTGAAGGCTTTTCATGTTTCTTGATCACGTTAACGCCCTTAACCACTACCCGGTTCTTTTTAACGTTAACAGACAGAACAGTACCTTCTTTGCCTTTATCTTTTCCGGCAATAATTTTTACCTTGTCACCAGTCTTAACAAACATCAGTGCACCTCACTTACAATTATATGACTTCGGGAGCAAGAGAGACGATCTTCATAAAATCGTGCTCACGTAACTCACGTGCAACTGGTCCAAAGATACGAGTACCGCGTGGACTCTTATCTGCGTTAATAACTACTCCAGCATTTTCGTCAAACTTTATGTACGAACCATCTTCGCGCCGTGCGCCTGATTTTGTTCTAACGATAACAGCTTTAACGACGTCACCTTTTTTGACAACGCCACCTGGTGTTGCTTGTTTAACAGTTGCCACCACAATATCACCAATATTACCGGTCTTACGTTTAGATCCACCTAAGACTCTAATAACTAAAAGTTCTCTGGCACCAGAGTTATCAGCAACTTTCAAACGGGTTTCGTTTTGAATCACTGTGTAATCCTCCCCTCACTAAATCCGCAAACTAAACAGATTTTTTAACAATTTCAACTAAACGGAAGCGTTTTGTACGAGATAATGGACGAGTTTCCATGATACGAACAGTATCGCCAACTTTAGCTTCATTATTTTCGTCTTGTGCATAATATTTCTTGGAATATCTAATGCGCTTCTTGTAAACAGGGTGATTCTTATAAGTATCAACTACAACCGTAATTGTTTTGTCCATCTTATCAGAAATTACGCGCCCTTGATATACGTGACGATGATTTCTTTCGATTGATTCGCTCAAGTTAATAACTCCCTTCCACTAATTTTCTTCTAACGCTTTTTCGCTAAGAATTGTTTTAATTCTTGCGATATTTTTGCGGACTTTGCCGAGACGAGCGGTATTTTCTAATTGACCCGTTGCTTGTTGGAAACGCAAGTTAAAAAGTTCTTCTTTATATTGCTTTTCCTTGTCTAACATCTGATCAGTAGTTAACTCTCTGATATCCTTAGCCTTCATTAGAATTGCCACCTACTTCCGAACTTTTAGTAACAAACTTACATTTGATTGGCAATTTGGTTGAAGCAAGACGCAAAGCTTCACGCGCTGTCGCTTCATTAACACCGCCAATTTCAAACATGATTTTTTCTCTTTTGACTACAGCTACCCAGCCTGCAGGTGCACCTTTACCAGAACCCATCCGGACACCAACACCTTTAGCAGTGTATGATTTTTGCGGGAAAATTCTAATCCAAACTTTACCACCACGCTTCATGTACCGAGTCATGGCAACACGGGCTGCCTCAATTTGTTGAGTAGTGATCCAGTGCGATTCGAGAGCTTGTAAGCCGTATTCACCAAAGGCAATCGTTTTACCGCCCTTAGCGGCACCACGCATCTTCCCACGGAATTCACGACGGTGCTTTACTCGCTTTGGTATTAAAGGCATTATTCATTTCCTCCCTTCACTGCTTTTGCATCTTTTTTGTTCTTAGAAGGCAATACTTCACCACGATTAATCCAAACTTGGACACCGATTTCACCGTATGTCGTGTAAGCATTAACCCATGCATATGCAATATCAGCTCTTAAGGTCTGTAATGGAACCCGGCCTTCAGTATGCCACTCTCTACGTGCCATATCAGCTCCGTTCAAACGGCCAGAAGTTTGTACCCTGATTCCCTTAGCGCCGGCACGCATTGTTCTTTGCGTTGCTTGACGGATCGCACGTCTGAAAGCAATCCGGGCTTCCAATTGACTAGCAATACTGTCAGCAACTAACTTAGCATCAAGATCCGGCTTTTTAATTTCAACAATGTTGACGTGCACTTGTTTCTTGGTTAAAGCATTCAGTTGCTTCCTCAAAGCTTCAACTTCGACACCGCCTTTACCAATGACCATACCCGGTTTTGAAGTATGAATTGAAACATTGATCTTGTTAGCGGCACGTTCTATTTCTATAGTAGAAACAGAGGCATCTTTTAATTTCTTCGAAATGAACTTTCTAATCCGAATATCTTCATTTAAAGTTTCTTTATATCCTCTGTCAGCATACCATTTTGATTCCCAGTCACGAATGACACCTAGACGGAAACCATTTGGGTTAATTTTTTGACCCATTAATATACCTCCCTTAATCGTTCTTTTCTGAAACTACTACAACTACGTGACTAGTTCTCTTGTTAATCGGAGAAGCCATACCTTTTGCCCGTGGGCGAAATCTCTTTAAAGTTGCACCTTCATTTACGTATGCTTCTGATACGTATAAATTAGCACTTTCAAGATCGTAGTTGTGTTCTGCGTTAGCGATAGCTGAACGTAAAACTTTTTCAACGATTGGGGAAGCAGCTCTAGGCGTAAATTCTAAGATTGCCAATGCTTCAGCAACGCTTTTGCCACGAATTAAATCGATGACTAGACGAGCTTTTCTTGGAGCAATCCGAACAGTTCTTGCTTCAGCTCTTGCTGAACTAATTTGTTCTGCCATTTAAGTGTTTCTCCTTTCCTTAAGCTTTGGCTGCCGTGGCCTTATCAGCGCTAGTTCTGTGACCATGAAAAGTTCTTGTTGGAACAAATTCACCTAGCTTATGACCAACCATATCCTCGGTAATGTAAACCGGAACATGTTTTCTACCATCGTAAACAGCTATCGTCAAACCAACGAAGGAAGGAAAAATAGTTGAACGACGTGACCAAGTCTTAATAACCTGTTTTTTGTCTGAATCTGCTTGTGCATCAACCTTTTTTAATAAAGATGCGTCAGCAAAAGGACCTTTTTTAATACTACGGCTCATTAATTAACCCCTCCTTCTATTATTTGCTACCCTTACGGTGACGAATAATTAATTTTTCACTTGACTTCTTAGCATTTCTGGTCTTAACACCGCGTGACTTCTTGCCCCATGGTGTCATTGGCTGTGGACGGCCTACAGGTGCCTTACCTTCACCACCACCATGTGGGTGATCATTCGGGTTCATTACGGAACCACGTGATTGTGGACGTCTGCCAAGCCAACGTGAACGACCTGCTTTACCTAATTGGATTAATGAATGCTGTTCATTGCCAACTATACCGACAGTTGCACGGCAAGTTGATAAAATCTTACGAACTTCACCACTCTGTAATCTAACCAAAGTGTAACTGCCATCATTGCCTAAAACTTGTGCACTGGCACCAGCACTTCTTACAAGCTGTCCGCCTTTGCCAGGTTTTAATTCAATGTTATGAATTGACGTACCTGTTGGGATATTCTTCAAAAGTAAAGCATTACCCGGCTTAATATCAGCAGTTTCACCAGATTCAACGATGTCACCAACATTCAAACCCTTAGGGGCCAAAATATAAGTTTTAACTCCGTCGGTGTAGTGAAGCAAAGCAATGTCTGCAGTTCTGTTAGGATCATATTCGATTGCCTTTACAACTGCCTTGGCATTGTCCTTGTTACGCTTGAAATCAATGATACGGTATTTCTGTTTGTGACCACCACCACGGTGTCTGCTAGTAATGTGACCATATGAATTACGACCAGCTGTATGCGATTGTGATTCAAGTAAAGTACGTTCTGGCTTGCTCTTAGTAATTTCAGCAAAGTCAGAAGAAGTCATATTACGGCGACCATTTGTGGTTGGCTTATAAATTTTAATAGCCAATTGACTGACCTCCTATTACTTCTTATCTTCTTGTTTATCTTCATCCTTGAAGACTTTAATGTCGTTTGAATCCTCAGTTAAAGTAACGATTGCTTTACGCGTACGTGCTGTCTTACCAGTGTAACGACCAACACGCTTGTCCTTACCACGAACATTCATGATATTGACTTTTTTGACTTTAACATCAAAAATTTCCTCGACAGCACTGCGAACTTGAGTTTTAGTAGCGGTTAAGAGCACATTGAACGTGTACTTCTTATCGTCCATCAAGTTCGTGGACTTTTCAGTAATGACAGGTCTTAAAATAATATCGCGTGCATCCATTAAGCCCAAACCTCCTCAATTTTCTTGACAGCATCTTGAGTTAAGATTAGTTTTTGGTAGTTAACTGCATCTTCAACGTTTAAGCTGTTAACAGGTACAACCTTAACCTTGGCTAAGTTTCCTGCTGAGAGTTTTACATTTTCATCATCGGAAACGATTAAAACTTTGCCTTCAACCTTTAAGCTGTTCAGGATCGATACCAATTCTTTTGTCTTAGGTGCTGACATCGTCAGCTTGTCTAAAACAATTAAATCTTGATCAATTACCTTTTGAGAAAGAACCGACTTGATAGCCAAACGACGTTGCTTTCTTGGCATTGAATATGCATAAGAACGTGGTGTTGGTCCAAAAACAATACCGCCGCCGCGCCATTGTGGTGACCTGATGGAACCTTGACGAGCACGACCCGTACCCTTTTGCTTCCATGGTTTCTTACCACCGCCGCGAACAGCAGATCTGTTCTTCACTTTAGAAGTACCTTGGCGTCTTCCAGCTCTTTGCCTGATAATTGCTTCAAAAACAAGATTTTCATTGGGCTCAATCCCAAACACCTTGTCATTCAAAGTAACGCTGCCGGATTCTTTGCCAGCTTGATCGATAACCTTTAAATTAGCCATTCTAGTCCTCCTTCCTATTTAGTAGCTTTAGCAGCAGATCTAACAATAATTAATGAATTCTTGGCACCTGGAACGTTGCCCTTGATCATTAAAACATTCTTGTCTGCAACAACTTTTTCAATTACTAAGTTTTCAATGGTAACTTTCTTCACGCCCATGTGTCCTGGCAGACGCTTGCCCTTTGGCACACGGTTAATGATTGAACCCATTGAACCAGGAATTCTGTGGTATCTTGAACCGTGAGTTTCTGGTCCACGTGATTGGCCCCAACGCTTAATGTTACCCTGGTATCCATGACCTCTTGTAGTTCCGGTAACGTCAACGACGTCGCCTTCCTTAAATGTATCCACAGTAACTTCTGAGCCGACTTCGTAGTCCTTAAGCTCAACTCCGCGGATTTCACGTATGAAGCGCTTAGGCGAAGTCTTTGCTTTTGCAGCATGACCTTTTTCTGGTTTGTTGCTCAATACTTCACGCTTATCTTGGTATCCCAATTGAACTGCTTCGTAGCCGTCTGATTCAACAGTCTTAACTTGCATAACAACATTAGGATCTGCTTCCACAACAGTTACGGGAACAAGGATACCATCTTTAGTGAAAACTTGAGTCATCCCAACTTTTCTTCCTAAGATTCCTTTGGTCATGATTACACCTCTTTCTCTAAAAAATTATAATTTGATTTCGATGTCAACACCACTTGGAAGATCAAGCTTCATTAATGAGTCAACAGTCTTAGGTGTAGGACTTAAAATGTCGATTAACCGCTTGTGGGTCCGCATTTCAAACTGCTCACGTGAATCCTTGTTCTTGTGTGGTGAACGAAGAACAGTGAACAAAACCCTTTCTGTTGGCAATGGAACTGGTCCAGAAATTTCTGCACCGGTTCTCTTAGCAGTAGCTACAATCTTAGCAGCTGATTCATCGAGAATACCATGTTCGTATGACTTGAGTCGAATACGAATTGATTGACTTGCCATTGAATTACCTCCTTAACGTCCTCTTTAAAAGATGACTAGCTGAACAAAAATTACCGACACACCTCCGTGGCAATGCAGCCTGGTGTGCCGCAACCTTTTGCATCAACGCTTAACAACAATTATGCGATTAGGGCATAGTAACCCCCTGAACGCACAAAGACTATTGTACTTGGAATAGTCTTAAATATCAAGGGTTTAGGACACTTTTTTAATTATTTGCGGTAAAAAGTATTCCAAATGTTAGCAGCAATAATAATCTTTGCATGGAAATAAAGCGGCCTTAATTGTACGAAACTTTAATGTCATGAACAAAAGAAACCAGTGAAGAATTTAAACATCTTCATTGGTTTCTTTTCTAAAAATCAGAGTTTTCACTCAAACTCGCTATTAACTTTTTTCAGTAATAAATTTATTCACTGCATCGGCCTTGATAAACTCATTGATACCAATTGCGTAATATTTGCCGTGCTTTATTTTTACATGTGCGCCGTACGTCGTTATCTCTGTACCTTCATAAATGGTCTTATCCGCAATCCGCTGACCCGATTTATCATAAACATAACTGGTCTTAATCAGCTTGCGCTTCTGCCCATCAATATTGCCGGCTTTAACGTACTGGTTGCCTTCCAGATGGTAGTAGAGTTTGCCTTCGAGCAGCGCTGTGCCATAGGTTTTGACCTTAAGGCCCTGCTGCAAGACTCGGTTAGTAACCCGGTTAGCATCTTGATTATAAATATACGAATTATGCATCAGGATTGCTTCGTTAAGCGTAGGCCCAACCACCGTTACCTTTACCGGTACCGAAACAAATGTCCCGTTCGGATAGCGAACGTTGACAAAACTGCTGTATGTACCTTCCTTATCCGTTGCCGGAATATGATCTTTGTCCCAAACATATTCACAACCATCCGGCATTGCATTAACACTGGTCACAGCACCTTTGGCATATTCATTATGGGCTGCAAGGTCGGTATGCTGCGGGACAATAACGCTGCCTGAGAGCAGCTTAACTGCTTTTGACTTTGAAACTACAGGTTTAGCCTTCGGGTCATCGCCGTCAATATGACTAACCATGACTTTTACCGGTATGGTTTCAGTGACCTCAGGCAAACCTGCCTGCTGGTCTGCAGGATAGTAGATTCTGAAATTACCGATTTGCGGATGTGTATTATCAGGCTGTGCCAAGTTAATGCCAGTAATTGTCTTGTCAATTGTGGCTCCAGTACTTGCAACCTTGTCGTAGTTGAGCAGAATCCGCTTGATGTCATTAGTTCCAAAAACAGTATATTGATCCGCATGAATAGCATTATTACTGATTTCTCCCCTAACTAGCTCTAAAGGAATATCAGTAAAGACCTGCTGCCAATTATCATCATTATATTTGACGGTCAGGGTAACGGTATCACCCGTCTGCTCCAACGAATAAGTGGCTATAGAATTAACCGTGCTGGTATCAAGATAATAAGAAGCAATATCCTTTACATTATCTTCACTAAGATTCATGCCCGAACTGCCTAGATAATCCTTCTTAGCTACGGCAGAAGGATTCAGCTGCGCACCAACTAGCGTAATAGTAACGCGAACGTCCTGAAACGACTCGCCACGATTAAACGTAACTCTTATCTTTTTCTGGATCTGCTTTGCGGTAGCACCAGCAAGGCTGGCAACTGAGAGATCAGGAGCACCATCTACCCAAGACAGCTGATATTCTGACGTATTAACATCGGTAACCCCATCTGGCATCTTAACGCTAACTAGGTCACTCAAATTAAGACGCTTATTGACATGAACCGTTTGGTCAATCGGTGAACATCTGCTGACACCAGCTCTAGTATTAATTGTTAATTTAATCGGCAGGTATTGGTGCCTACTGTCCGAATAGGTAACCTCAATTGCGGCATCAATCTCACCAGATGCAGTGTTTAGATCCGAAAGAGGCAGTTCGGCATGTGTACTGTCATTCTTTACCCATTTATAGGTAGGTGAAAAGTGAAAAGATGTCGGCTCCTTTACCAAAGTTTCAGCTGCAGGTACCGTTCCCTGAATATAGGCTGCTTTATAATTAGAGCCGGATTGCGTAACACCGGTAGCCGAAGCATTTATGGATACTCCTTCAACCTTAAAGGCGGCTTTTTCTTCAGTAAGTTCATGTGAACCATCAGTATAAACAATTTGCAGCTTATGATTCTGCACATCCGCACCATCACTTGCTGGAATATCAGTATTACTTGTATCCCATACAATCTTACTTACTACAGAAGACGGACTGACAGGAGGTAAAAATGGCGTATCGCTGCCATCCTTCAAGGTCAACAGATTATCAATCATAGCAGGATCTGTAATTACCGGAATTCGAGGGTAGTTCTGAGCATCGAATGCATCACCATGATCCGTTCGATGAATAATAATCTCTTTCCCGGCAGTGACATGCGGCGTATAGTCATCCTTCATGGCTGTAACATTTAAATCTACAGGAACAGCCTGTTTATTACCATCATGATAATCAATCAAAACATAGACTGTTTGGTGACCAACATGACTAACATCCGGAGTAGAAGTAATCTCCGCATCTTTAGACCAGCTATAACTTGCTTTATAAAAGTCATCAACTTTACTATGGTCGATAGCGTTTTTAGCAGCAACTGTATCCAAATCATCGGAGTGGTTAATACTAATGGTCTTCGTATTGCCAGAAGGTCGCCCGCCAGAATAATTTACTTTAACAGGATCCGAGCTATCCCCTACATCTGTAGTCGCACCATCTTGATAAGTTATTTCGAGTTGATTAGTTACAGAATTAATCCCCAAATTGCTTAGTGTCGGCTCAGTCTTCCATTTAACCGACTTAATAATTTCAGACAAGCCCTCAGTTATAGGAGCAGCACTTGCAAAGCCATCTCTCGGTCTAACATCAAGGAACTGACTCCAAGTGGTAGGATCATCAAATTCAACTGGGCCAACTTGACTTGCAGTCAAACTAATCGGCTTACCACTAGCAGTCGTCTTTTCATGCAAATGCAATGCACCACTACTATTGAAAATTATCTTATATGCATCATTATAATTCTTAACTTCTAGCGGCACCGATATATCTTGGACACCGTCAAGCTTACCGCTAGGCTGTGAATAAGTGATTTCAACCCCAATATTAGTATACGTCTTGTGCTGGTCCAAATCATTTGAGTCCGAGTCCACTAAAGGTACCCAGTTAGGAGCAACAGTAGTGCCAATATTTTTTACCCACTTATAGTCTAAGGTCCACTTATCTGTATTGTTGTTTTCTGGTGTGGCACCCCATCCGTTAGTAGCTGGCTGACCATCTATTTTTACTGCCAGCTTAGCCTTAGTCGCACTTGGAATCGTCCTAAGCTGCGTATATTGCCGAGTTCCCGCTTCTATTTTTGGAATTTTTACAATAATAGGAATAGGGCAGACTTCACCGTTGCCAAAGGTTACTTCAATAACAGCATTAGCTCTTAATGCGTTTGGACCAGGCACAATATTCGCCGCATCAGGTGTGACGAAACCTTCTTTGCTAATTGCGCCCCCGTCTACCTCTGCACCTGTACTATCTATTGCTTTACTGTCTGACCATGCAACAGAAGCAATAGTATAGTAACTTTTATTTTTAAAATAATCTTCCCTTCCCTTTAAAGCGTCAATAGAAAAATCTCCGCCATCTTCAGTATCATTGAACTTGACCGAATTTAATTCTGTAAGAGTATCGATTCCAATAGCTTCCCGTAAGTTCTTATGCTCCATTATCGTCGGATAATTTCCAGTAATCTGTAACTTATAGCGCTCTTTATCGGCTTTATGCAAAAGTACCACATAGACATTATCTGTGTCTGACCTGCTATTTGAGCTATAACGATTCTTTAAGTTTTGATAAGTTATTGTGCCTTGGCTAGAACCATTATAAGCAAGTACATCAAGAGGATATTGCTTTGAGCCGTCAAAACCATTCCAAGCATTATCCGCAATTTGAAAATCACCTAAGCGCAAGTGCAAAGAATGGGCCTGATCATTAGCACTGCCAGTTCCATAAAACATATTACTCATATTAGCAACACTATTAGTTGTAACAAATACTTGATTCCCAGAAGTCTCACCATTTCTGCCTAAATTCAACTCCTGTAATTTGCTGGCATTATAAAACATACTGGACATATTAGTTACACGACTGGTATCCCAATTACTTAAATTCAAGTTCGTTAAGCTGCTGGCATTATAAAACATATTGGTCATATTAGTCACACTGCTGGTATTCCAATTGCTTAACTCTACCGTTGTTAAACCACTGGCGTTAGAAAACATATTAGACATATCAGTTACTTTACTGGTATCCCAGTCACTTAGATTTAAGTTCGTCAAACTGCTAGCACCAGAAAACATATTGGTCATATTAGTTACGTTGCTGGTGTTCCAGGTATGCAAATCCAACTCCGTTAACGCATCTTCAGATCCTGTTGTTAGACTGCCAATTTCGGAAAACATACTTTCCGCATTCTTAAGGTTGCTGGTGTCCCACTTGCTAACGCCGATATTCGCCAATGAGGTCTTCGTAAGGTTATTGGCTCCAGAAAACATCCTTTCCGCGTGTGCAACGTGACCCATTTCCCATACATGCGAACTAGCATCTTCATATCTAATCGTTTTTAGTTTAGTATCGCCATAAAACATTCGATACATCGAATAACTGGCATTCGTATAATTACCAGCTGCAGGTATGGGATTAACAGGATGTCCAATATTATTTCCTGTAGACCAGTTGGGACCTAAGATGATTTCCTGAAGTGAACTATCACCCTCAAACATGCTGGCCATCCCATAATATCGATACGCAGAACCTATTGAACTTGCATCTCCGGGAGCATAGTCATCATAATTTTCTTGTCCGAGGTTGCGGGTATCCCATCCAGATAGATCCAGCTTTTGAAGCTTAGAATCATTGCAAAACATATCAGCCATATTGGTAACCTGACTAACATCCAACTTGTCTATTCCGATAATTTCCGTTAAGTTTCCAAAGTGGGAAAATGCACTAGAACCATAGTCATAATAAGTACCAAGATTAGTTACACCATAAGTATCCAACTGACTAACATCTAAAGTCCTCAGATTATTTTTTAAAGGACCAAATGCATCATTAGGCAAATTACTTATCCTAATCCTAGGTAAAACTAATTTGGTTAATGCGCTATCACCACCAAATACGTTGTAATCTAAACTTAGACAATTGCGATCAGCTGAAGCTTTGCTATTGGTACTATTAGCCATTGTCAGAGTTTTTAACGCGGGATCATTATAAAACATGCAATCTATATACCTAACGTTGGTCATGTCCCAGTTATCTAGTTTCAGTTTCAACAAGCTATAGTCATTATAAAACATATAGCGCATATCAGTGACAGCACTGGTATCCACCTCATCTAAACCATCGATTTCCTTAAGAGCTCTCAAGTCAGAGAACAGCTGATAACAACTTGCAGGCAGTTTAATTTGCCCATTAGATTTATCAAAATTGATCACCTTAACTTCATTCACAAGAATACTAAACTTAGTTGAAGCATTCGCTGGATTCGTCGGATCATATGGACTAATAGTCTGAACTGCAGTTAAAATATTTCCTGAATTAAGCATACCAGCTGCTAAGCTAGTAACATGACTATTGTCTGCCATTGCTGTAAAAGTTATCGTTTTAGAGCGGGTATCATATTTCCAAGTACAATTCCCATCATATCCATAAGAATATTTAATAGCGTCATCTGCCTGAGGGCCAACTGTAACCGGCTCCGGTTCTGGTAACCTCTCTGCGCCAGCAGCATCAGGTGTCGAATCAACTGACGCCGCAGAATCTATTGCCGCACTGCCCATGCCAGTGCTTGTCGCAGTCGAAGCAGGTGCAGCTGCAGCTGATGATGCCGCAGAAGTTGCAGCACTGCCTGTGCTTGCTGCAGTCGAAGCTGGTACAGCTGCAGCTGATGATGCCGCAGAAGATGCAGCAGCGCTGCTGGTACTGCCCTGTGATTCCTGCGGTACTTCCAGTTCACCCCTTAAAAAGGATGTTAAACCGGCATATGTGGCCAGATTGGCCTGCTTAGATTTAGCAGGTACAGCCTCCTTCTGCTTGGCGGCTGCTTCATCTGCTTTATTAGCCGTTACATTTGTTTCATCTGTCCCTTTAATTGTGTCCGCCTTAACCACTTGGCTATTAGCCTGAATGAAGCTGAAACCCAAGAGAACTGAAGTCGTACCTATTGTCAATTTACGCAGGGAAAAATGTTCCTGCTTATTCTGCAGTTCGCTTTTTCTTTTCCGTTCATTACTATTATTTTTGCTTAACACGATGCGTTCCTCCAAATCCTATCTTATTTCAGCTTGCTGGCTTTAACGTATTGGTTATCGCCAATAACGTAGCAGCTGACACCATTAATCTTGACAGCTTTGCCGTAAACAGAAACCTTGCTGCCCTTATGCAGCTTTTTACCCGTTGCCTTACCGTAACGATCAATCACGTTAGCCTGATGCTTTATATGACGTTTAACAGCATCAATATTACTTGCCAGCAAAAATTCATCGTTATCCAAAACGTAATACTGCTTATGCTTAATCGTTGTCTTGCCGTAAGTTACAACACTGGATCCAGCCTTCAAAATTGCCTTGCTCTTGCGTTTGCCATTTTTATTGTAGAAGTAAGCAGCATGCATCGTTTCCTTCTTGACGCCGCCTGAAGTATCACTATTTCCATGAACTGTCGGATCAATCCAAGTATCAGATGCCGGCGGGAAATTGTCAGCAGGCACGTACTTGTTATTATCAATCAAATAGTATTTCTGCCCTTTAATCATGACTGGGGTACCGTACGTAGTAACACCGGTTCCCGCATAAATTACCTGATCATTAGTTTGCTGACCGTATTTATCATAAACATGGGCTGTCGAGTCCAACTTACGTTTCTTGCCCACAACGTTGCCGGCTTTAATATAATACTTGTCAGCCTCAATAATGTAGTACATCCGGTTATTGATTAGAGCCGTCCCGTATGTCTTAACCGTTGACCCGCTCTGTAAAGTTTGGCCGTTGACCCGCTTGCCCTGCTTATCATAAAGGTAAGCGTTGTGTTTCAAGACAATGTCGCTTTCTTGGGGATCACCCACGTTAACCTTAACGGGAATTGAGCCGACAGAACCATCTGGATAATTAACCGTGACAAATGTCTTATCCGTTTTGTCCTTAGTAGAAGTATCAGCTGTGCTGGTGGTGCCCCAAGTGTAGTTCGTGCCGGCCGGCATTTCATTCGCATTAGTAACAGCTTGATCCGCATAATTATTGTGTGACGGCAAATCCGTATATTGCGGTACCTGAACGCCGCCAGCATTCGGATGGAAGTTAGCAGCCATTGAATTATCTACCGGTCGTACGTTGACCTTGACTGTTACCGGAACTGCAAAACTGCCGTTGAAATCAGAAAACGCAGAGTCATCAGCTGTATAGTTAAGGTTAACGTATCCCGTTTGGGTACCAGTTTGATTGAAATTAATTCCGGAAAGCTCATTAGTTATTGTCATCCCCGGAATACTTGCTAGTTCGCTGTAATTAGCGAGCACTTGCTGTGCAGTTATAGAATTGCCTTGGTAAGTTTCAGCCGGTCGGGTAAATGTAACCGGCCTAACGACCTTAAATGGAACATCCGGAAGCGTCTGTGCAATACCATCATTATAATGAACCGTTATTGCGGCTTTATTATTATTTAACTTAACTGTGTATGTCGGGGCATAGCTGCCAAGCTTGCTAGAGTTAACATAATAATTGGCAATATCCGTTTGTTGGCCGGCAGATAAGGCGGCATCATTCAGATAAAGCGTCTTAGCAGTATCACTGTTCTTAATAACCGCACCATTAATTGTTACCGGAACAGACACGGTAAGCTGCGAGCCGTCCTTGTTAAAAGTAATGCGTGCTGCTGCATGCACATCTTTAGTACCATCATCTTTTAATCCAGTGGCACTTGTATCCGGTTGTGTTTGCCAAACGATTTGATAATCATTTGCACCTTGGCCTTCCGCTAATGAACCATGATTAGTAACATATGAATGCACATTAAAGTTATTAGGGTCAACACCAACATGGGTAGTTAAGCTATTAGATGTAAATTCACCCGCATGCTGATCAGCTACTGTTTGTAGGACTAAAGTTACTGGTAAATATTGGTGAGTAGTTTTAACCCCATCATGATAAGTGACTTCAATTGCCGCTGCAACAGTGCCTTTAGCATCATTTACAGCTAGTTCCTGGTGATTGATCGCATCAACCCACTTGTAACTAGCACCATAGCTAGACGGTGCCTGGGTGCCATTAGTACCATCCAGAAAATCTGCTGCAGAAGGAACTTCACCGCACGGATAGGTTTTAGTATGATTAGTGACTGTCGCACCTTCAACATTAAAATGAATATCAAGCGGCTTACTTATTGAACCATCACTATACCTGATCTGCACTTGACCAGTCTGCGGACCAATCTTATTAGTAGTGTAGCCAGGAACACTATTAGTTGCACTGGCCCATTCAAGTGCAGCAATCTTGCCAGCTGGAAAGGCAGTCGGTGAAGTGGTCGAATTATATCTAAGATCACCTATCATGGCAGCAAAGTTTAAAGTTGGTGCGTCTGTACTATCATCTACCGCATGAATCGACTTGGTGCCACCGATATAGCCAACATCAGGATACTCAGTTGACATATCCTTAACATTTAGAGTTACGGGTACCGCCTGTGTGGTTCCATCACCATAATCAATAATGACGTAAATACTCTTAATGCCGCCTTTACCGGTAGTATCACTAGTAGGAGCGACTACCCCATCAGGTGAAGTTGACCAGCTATACGTAACATTATTACCAAATTGATTATTAATAGCTGTAACACTTGTTGCAGTTAATGCACTTGCTGGATCCGTTGTACTTGCTGCTGGAGGCAAGGAGCCGCCAGCTATTAAAGTGATCCCCGAAGCACTATAACCGCTTTGAAGTATCCCGCCGAATACGTGTACTTTTACCCCAGTTCCTACCCCATATGAATGGTCTGTATAGTGAGCAACTATCTGGCAGGTATTAGCTAGAGGAGCACCGTTATCAATAAATGTAGGAGCACCCCCACTTGCCCAATCTAGGTGATCAATGATTCTATCAACATTAACGCCTTCCGGAGAAGTGATATTGGTATTGCCTGATGCAGCGTCATTAACCGTGATTAGGTTTGTCATGTCTGACATATTATCCTTAGAGAAAGCTTTCGGTGTGGGAACTTTGAGTGTGCTGCCAATTGCGTGTGTCGTTATGCTTGCAGGAACAGTACCATCTCGAGTAATTGAGATCGGAAATTCATCAGAATATTGCCGTACCAGCAAGATAACCGGTATGACCTCAGAACCATCAGGACTGCCATTAGTGGTATAAGTAATCTTAACAGCTACATTGAGATCGCCAATTACATTCACATCACTCTCTTGTAAGGGCCTAAGATCATCTTTACTCTTAACCCAGGAATAAGTTAAATGCGATTTACCCCAAGTTGATAATCCACTGTTAGAAATACTAGTTTTAACTGCAGCCCGCGCTTGAGCTTCGACTGGCAATGTTCTCACAGACGTGACTTCCTGCATATCACCAGCTACAAACTTCGGCAATTGTACCTTAACTGGTACATAAGTTTCGGTATTGTCCCCATATTTAATATGGATTACCGCATTACCTTGATTACCCTGTGGAGTATTGGTTGCACCATCAATCAATTTACCGTCATTGTCAAGGACACCGCCCTTAGACAAAACATTGCCCTCGGAATCCACCGACCAATTCTTATCTGAAGAAAGCATCCAATTTGCAGACTGAATTACTTTATTAGTAGGAATAATATCATCAGCTGTATGATTTAATAAATCATCATAAGATTTTTCAGCGTCGGAGTCATCGCTATCTGAAAATGAAAGAATATCAGCTGCAGGATATTGCGCAGTTACTGCTTGGGTCTGCCCTGTGTGTGCCTTAATTATAAATATGTTACCATCAGCTTCTACACCCGAATTCCTTGTCGGCTTAACCTTATAACGTAAATTATCATCACCATGAAGTCGCAGAACATAAGTTTCTTTAGCTGGAGCATATTCAAGATAAGCCTGATTATATGCATCTTTGAATTTATCTAATTTATAGACATGGCCTGCAGGTTCGTTATAATCATGGCTGTCACCCATAGCTTGCATATTCTTCCACTTAAAGTTGCCCCAAGCATCGTTGGGGATTCTGAATTTCCCTAAATGCAAGATAAAAGTTTTTACACTGGAATCGGCACCCATGTTATTAAATGCGTTGGCCATTCCATAA
This sequence comes from Lactobacillus sp. ESL0791, assembly GCF_029433255.1. Taxonomy (NCBI): domain Bacteria; kingdom Bacillati; phylum Bacillota; class Bacilli; order Lactobacillales; family Lactobacillaceae; genus Lactobacillus; species Lactobacillus sp. ESL0791. Next base: position 1,762,547 of record NZ_JAQTHU010000001.1, read on the forward strand.
TAAGTATACAATCTCTCAGTGTAAAAACTACTTAGGTCAAGCTCCTTAATCTTCTTGGTATTGTTAAACATATTTCGCATATCAGTAACTTTTCTAGTGTCCCAAGCAGAACCTAAAGTCAAGGTAGTCAGAGCTTCATCACCATTGAACATGCTTTGCATACTAGTAACATTGCCGGTATTCCAAGTATGCAAATCCAACCCCGTCAAACTACTATTTCCATTAAACATATTGGTCATATTAGTGACATTACTTGTGTCAAAGCTATCAACAAAATCCAAGTTGGTAACTTTGGCATCACCGTTAAACATATTGGACATATCTGTAATATTAGCAGTACCCCAAGGCGCACCATTATTATCAATCGTTGTCAAATTTTTGTTATCGTTGAACATGGATTTCATGCCATAAGATGTAGAGGTACTGCCGACATTATCTGTATCCCAATGAGGACCAAGCTTTAAAGTAGTTAAAGCTTCATTGCTGTTAAACATGTTGTTCATGTCCAAAGCGCTACGGGTATCCCAGCCGCTTAAATCTAGTTTGTTGCCTTCACCAACTAATTTCTTATCGTTATTAAACATGGAAGTCATATACTGCACACTAGTAGTGTCCCAACCACTGACGTCACCAATGCTTGTCAAAACGATATCGCCATCAAACATGCTCGTCATATTAGCAACATTACTAGTATTCCAGGCTTCCTGATTCTTATAATTAGGCTGGCGTTTAAGGTTTAAAATATCTAAACTTTTATCACCAGCAAACATGTGATCCATGTTGCTAACAAAGCGTGTGATCCAGTTGCTAACATTAAACTCGTGTTTCGGATAATAGCTAGGGCGATATTCGGAATGTGTATCTGGATCAATATCATCAAGTACATCATCAGAGCCTGCTTGTGTTAAGCTGCGACAATTATTAAACATGTAAGACATGTTTTCAGCAAAATCCGTATTAAAAGTGTCAACATTTAAGTTATTTAATAATTCGTCATTATGAAACAGGTAGGACATATCAGTTACCGTACTGGTATTCATCTTGGTAATATCTATGTACTTTAAGCCCTTTTCTGGTGTAGTTGAATCATACATATTGGCAAACATATATGACATATAAAGCAAGTTACCGGTGTCATATTTTAAGACCAGGTCCTTTATTGAACTATCACCGTCGAACATGTGCGCCATAGTTGATACCTTAGAAGTCTTAAAGTCGGCAATTCCGTTAGCATCTACCGATTTCCCAGTCAAGCTCGTGCATTTATTAAACATGTAACTCATATCATCCAAGTTACTGTTAATCCAGCCGCCCTTAAAATCAATATCATTCAAATCAGTACAATTCAGAAACATTCCCTGCATTGTGGTTACTTTACCAGTATTCCAATAAGATCCTGAAGAATTCAAAGTAAAGGCAGTCGGAGTTGTAGTCGGCCATGTCGGTGGCAACCCATTTGGTGCTCCATTATGAATCGTTGTCGAATTTAACTTAGTGCAGTTATAAAACATATAACTCATATCTTTTACATTCATGGTATCCCATGAATGAATGTCCAAATCTTCCAAATTAGTGCAGCCGGCAAACATCCAGCCCATTGTGTTGCTACCGCCAATTGTTCCACTGACATCCCAATGCTTACCAGAACCATCAGAATATGCATGTAAATCTAGGCTAACTAAGCTAGTACAATTCTGAAACATAGAAGCCATTGTAGTAACCGCAGAAGTATTAAAAGTCGCAATCCCGCTCTTAGCGACTGAATCTCCAGTTAAGCTCGTGCAATTCTCGAACATAATGCTCATGTCTCTAACACTCTCGGTATTCCAGTTCTTAAAGGTGAAATTATTCAGAGCACTGCAATTTACAAACATCCCCCGCATTGTGGTTACATTACCAGTATGCCAATAAGATCCAGAAGCATCTAAAGTGAATTTAGTTGGCGATCCCGGTGCTGAACCATCATGAATCGTTGTTGAATTCAATTTTGTACAACCAGAAAACATATAACTCATTCTTACCACATTGGTAGTATCCCATGAATGAATGTCTAAATCTTCTAAGTTGCTACAACCCGCAAACATATAGTCCATGGCGTTATTGCCACCAATTGTTCCACTGACATCCCAATGGGAACCTGCGCTATCTGTATAAGCATGCAAGTCTAATTTCTTTAAGCTGGTACACTTATAAAACATGTACTGCATTCCATTATTATAGTCATAATCATCCCAAGGATCGTCAAGATCGTAAGTATTAGCTCCTCTGACACTACTGGTATTCCATTTGTCAATGTTCAAAGTATTGGTGCCATCATTGCCTAACTGCGTATCATTATAAAACATCTCAGCCATGTTCTGTACATTGCTTGTATTCCAATTATTGATAGATAAAGTTTTTAAATTTGTACAGTCACGAAACATTTTTCTCATATTGACTACATTACTTGTGTCCCAATTAGATATATTCATTATGTCATCTGAAGACGTTAGTCTTGAACAATTCTGAAACATTCGGCTCATATTCGTTACTTTACTAGTATCCCAACCATCTAAGTTTAATGCTTTAGTACTAGAATCCGTCTTTAAACTGGAACAGTCACGAAACATCTGTCCCATATCAATACTAGTCACACTACTATCACTGCCAATGGCCCAGTTATTTCCATTATGATGCAAGTCTATCGATTTCAAACTGCCGTCACTTTTAAACATACTGTTCATGGTAGTTACTTTGCTGATATTCCATTTATCCAAATCCACACTAGTTAAGTTGTACATAGACTGAAACATACCTGACATGTCAGTTACACTGCTGGTATCCCAACTATCTAAATTTAGACCGCCAGAACCGATAACGGAAAAATATGTACTAGAAAACATATTGTTCATATTTACCACTTTACTGGTATCCCAACTATTAACTGATTTAGCCAATGTTAAAGTAGTAATACTGGATCCAATATTATTAAACATGTAACTCATATCCGTTACACTATGAGTATCAAAATTACTAACATTCAAGCTGGTTAAGCGTGTAGTTTGAAACATATTACTCATATTTTTTACTTTGCCGGTATTCCAGTTCGTAAAAGTTATACCGCGCAAATTAGAGCTGTAAGAAAACATTTGGCTCATATCTTCTACGTTGCCGACATTCCAATTGCTTAGATCCAAAGTATCAGTCAAGCCTGTGTAAGAAAACATTTGGCTCATGTTCGTTACGCTGCCGGTATTCCAGTAGTTGCCTGAAGCAGCAATATTCAAATCCGCGGTTTTCAATTTTTGATCATTATAAAACATTTGGCTCATATTCGTTACCTTGCTGGTGTTCCAACTGCCAAATGTAATGCTTGTTAATTCTCGATCATTATAAAACATATCAGCCATATTGCCCGCATTGCTGGTATCTAATCCAGTAAGATTTAAAGTTTGCAGTCCAGTATATTGCCCCGACTGTCCATAGAGATTAGCAAACATATAAGACATGTCTGTTCCAATTGGGTTGCCACCTGCGTCAACTGTAACAGCTGTGTGCCAGCCGTTACCAAGAGTTATAGTGGCCAAATGGCTATTGCCGTTGCCATCAAACATATGGGACATGTTATACACGCTGCCAGTATTCCAGCTAGACAAATTCAAACTAGTCAAATTCCTAACACTACAAAACATATAGGACATATTAGTCACGTTACCGGTATTCCAATTAGGCAAATCTAGACTCGTCAAACTGCTATCATTACAAAACATATAGGACATGTCTGTTACTGCACTGGTATCTAAATTATTAAGCCCTTCAATTGCTGTCAAATTAGGCAAATCTGCAAATTTACGCGAACTATTTGCAGCCAACTTAATATCATTACCAAAAACAATTTTCTTAACACTATAAGCAGAAATTCCGGCACGGGACATAATGTTACTAATACTGCCATCATCATAATAATTATAATTGTAACCAGAAAGTTTGCCGTCACCAACAGCTCTATAGGTTAAGGTACCTGTGCTACTATTAAATTCCCATGAATCGCTGCCATCGGTTCCCGAATTAGAACGCAGTGAAATCCCATCTTGAGGGCCTACTTGCTCTTTTTTTGTAGTGTATTCTGCCAGCAGTGTCGTCAACTTATCTGAGGCCGCAGTAATATCAGCAAGCAGCTTGGTCTGATCATCTTCCGACAATGGTGAACTGCCCAAATCATGGTATTTATTAGCCACTGTCTGTGCCTGAGCGATCGTCGTTTGCAGTGCTTCCTGCTTTTCCAAGGTTTCCTGCTTATACTTGTCCGAGTTACTGATTGTCTTAGCTTGATCCAATGCAGTATTCAAACTAGTTGCTGCCGCATTTAATTTCTGTTCTGCTTCAACTTTCTTGTTTTGATCAGCTGTATCCTCTGGCTGCTGCTCAGCCGAACTAGACGGCGCAGAAGCTGGTACTTCTTCACTTGTCTTAGGTGTTTCAGGTACTGTTGCGTCACGCAAAAATGAAGTTAAGCCGGCAAAAGTCGTTAGTTTGACCTTTGGTTGGTCACTGGCCTCTGCTTGGTTATGTTTTCCTGTCTGCGTATTATCATTAATAGAAGCATTAGTACCTGCAGTGGTAGCTGTATCAGCTTGTTGCTGGTCTGCCGAACTAGATGCTGTCTGCCCCTGATTATTAGTTTGCACGTTGGTCTCGCCTTGCGGCTTTTGGGCATCAGCTTTAACTACTTGATTATTAGCATTAACAAAACCAAGACCAATCAGGACAGAAGCTGCCCCAACTGTTAGCTTGCGAATTGAAAAATTTTCTTGCTTATTCTGCGATCCAATTTTTTTAGACCGCTCAGTAAAGTTATTCCTACTCAACATTTGACCTCCTGATTATCTGTCTTCAAATATAATTATATATATAGTTAATGATAAAACAAAATGCAATTTTTGTAAACGTTATTTTTAATAACAATTAGAAAAAAATTAATAACAATGGCTTTTATTTGAAAAGCATTTTAAAACATATTCTACTTACAGGTAACACTTATATATCAACCGAAAAGAAGCAGACAGACAATGATTGTACGATGAGACAGCAAACAATTTTAAAACAAAAAATAATTACAATATTTCTTCATAACTAAATAATTAAAAGGTTTCAAATTATAATCAAATACTTAGTAAAGTATAGAATAACTCAGTAAAAAGCAATAACAGTTTAGGCAGTAAAAAAAGCCGCGTAAAAAATTAACTTTTAATAAAAATAACAGTGAAAATATCTTTTCCACCGTTACTGTTAGATTAACTGTTACTATTTAGTACGAAGAACCTGCAGGTTTTTGGTGATTTTTGTTTGCAAGATAAAAGCAATTTTAACTATAGACTATAAATGGCAGTTTGGCAGTATTTGTAGCACTTGATTTTATAAAAGTTATGTTATTTTAGAGGATATTTTGGAGCAATTTTGCTTGAAAATGATTCATACTCGAGTCAAAAATGGTAGATTATGGTTTTTAAAAGTAATATATATTAAAAGTAAGCAAAAAAAGCGCTACTGGATTTACCAATAGCGCAAAAACTTGAAAAGTTTTAAATTTTTATATTAGCAGCAAAAATTAGTTCGCATTTCCGCCGCGTTTCTTAATAATTTCTTCTTGAATTGATTTCGGTGTTGCCGAGTAGTGGTCAAAGACCATCGTGAATGTCCCACGACCCTGGGTTGACGAACGCAAAGTAGTTGCATAGCCAAACATTTCAGCTAACGGAACCATGGCATTCAGCACCTTGGCACCGGAACGATCCTGCATATCACCCATCGTACCACGGCGAGCGGTGATTGAACCCATAACGTCACCCAAGTACTCTTCAGGAGTAATTACTTGAACCTTCATGATCGGCTCCAAAATAACGGCACCAGCCTTAGATGAAGCGTTTCTCAAAGCGAGTGAGGCAGCAACCTTAAAGGCTGCTTCAGATGAGTCGACTTCGTGATAACTACCATCATAAAGTTTAGCCTTAACATCGATCAACGGGTAGCCGGCTAAAATACCATTCTTCATTGATTCCTGCAAACCAGCATCAACTGATGGGATAAATTCACGCGGAACAACCCCGCCGACGATGGCATCTTCAAATTCGTAGCCTTTGCCCCGTTCATTTGGTGTAAAGTCAATCCAAACGTCACCGTATTGGCCTTTACCACCTGACTGACGGACAAACTTACCTTGAGCCTTAGCTTCCTTAGTAAAGGTTTCACGGTAAGCAACTTGTGGTTCACCGATTGTTGCTTCAACGTGGAATTCACGCTTCATCCGCTCAACCATGATTTGCAGGTGCAATTCACCCATTCCGGCAATCAAAGTTTGGCCGGTTTCGGCATTAGTTTCAGCTCTAAAGGTCGGGTCTTCCTCGGTCAGCTTCTGCAGGGCAACATCCAGCTTATCACGGTCAGCCTTTGATTTTGGCTCAATAGAAACCTGAATAACCGGATCAGGAACTTCCAAACTTTCCAAAATAAGCGGGTGATCCGGATCAGTCAATGAATCACCAGTGGTCGTATTCTTCAAACCAATGGCACCGGCAATATCACCTGAAAATACTTCCGGGATTTCCTTACGTGAGTTGGCGTGCATTTGCAGCAAACGACCAACACGCTCACGACCGTTCTTTGAAGCGTTCAATACATACGAACCTGATTCCAATGAACCGGTATAAACCCGGATATAGGTTAAACGGCCAACAAACGGGTCAGTCGCAATCTTGAATGCCAAAGCTGAAAACGGCTTGTCATCCCCAGCAACTAATTCAACTTCTTCACCAGTCTTAGGATCATGAGCAATATAAGGCTTAACATCTAATGGTGACGGCAAATAGTCAACCACACCGTCAAGCATCATCTGGACACCCTTGTTCTTAAATGCAGAACCAGCAAATACTGGGAACAATTTCAGATCCAAAGTTGCTTTACGGATTGCTGCCTTTAACTCGTCAATTGAAATTTCTGCACCATCCAAGTACTTTTCCATAATGCCGTCATCAACATCAGCTACTTGCTCAATTAAAGCATCGCGGCGCTTTTGCGCTTCTTCCTTGTATTCATCGGGAACCGGAATCGTTTCCCACTTAGAACCAAGCTGATCTTCATCATAAACGTCAGCAACCATGTTAATCAGGTCAATAACACCTTCAAAAGTCTCAGCAGCGCCAATCGGCATTTGAACAGCCAAGGCATTTGCATTCAAGCGTTCATGCAAAGATTTAACGGAGTTATCAAAGTCGGCCCCGATTTTATCCATTTTATTAACAAAAACAATCCGCGGAACACCGTAGGTCTCGGCCTGACGCCAAACATTTTCAGTTTGCGGCTCAACCCCGGCCTGAGCATCAAGAACGGTCACAGCACCGTCAAGTACCCGGAGTGAACGCTCAACCTCAATCGTGAAGTCAACGTGTCCCGGGGTATCAATAATGTTGATTCTGTGATCTTTCCATTGCGCAGTCGTGGCAGCGGAAGTGATCGTAATCCCACGTTCCTTTTCCTCGTCCATCCAGTCCATCTGGCTGTCACCTTCATGGGTTTCACCAATTTTATGGATCTTACCGGTGTAGTAAAGGATACGCTCAGTAGTGGTAGTCTTACCCGCATCAATGTGGGCCATGATACCAATATTACGTGTTTTTTCTAATGGAAATTCACGCTTATTAGCCATAGATTCTTATCTCCTTAAAAACTAAATTAGAAACGATAATGTGCAAAGGCACGGTTTGCTTCTGCCATCCGGTGAACATCTTCACGCTTCTTAACTGCTGAACCGGTGTTATTTGAAGCATCAATGATTTCATTAGCTAAACGCTCATCCATTGTATGCTCATTACGCAGACGGGCATAGGAAACAAGCCATCTCAAGCCTAAAGTAGTTCTTCTTTCGGGACGAACTTCAACGGGGATTTGGTAGTTGGAACCACCGATCCGGCGGGCTCTAACTTCCAAAACTGGCATAATATTGTTCATAGCTTCTTCAAAAACATCAAGTGGCTCCTTGCCGGTCTTGTCTTTAACGATGTTAAAAGCATCATAAAGGATTGAAGATGCCTTAGCTCTTTTACCGTCAACCATTAAGTGGTTGATTAACTTAGTAACAAGTTTTGAGTTATAAACTGGATCTGCTAAAACGTCTCTTTTAGCTACATGTCCTTTTCTAGGCATTATTTAACTCCTCCTTAATCTTTCTTAGCACCGTACTTGGAACGACCCTGTTTTCTGCCATCAACACCGGCAGTATCAAGGGCACCACGGATAATATGGTAACGTACACCAGGAAGGTCCTTTACACGGCCACCACGGATCAAAACAACCGAGTGCTCCTGCAAGTTATGGCCTTCGCCAGGAATATAAGCGGTAACTTCGATTAAGTTGGACAGACGAACACGGGCATACTTACGCAAAGCTGAGTTTGGCTTCTTTGGTGTCATCGTACCGACACGAGTAGCAACCCCGCGCATCTGCGGTGCTGGATTAAATACCAGTTCCTTCTTCATACTGTTGTAGCCATAGCTTAAAGCTGGTGACTTTGACTTGGTCGTCTTTGTGTGACGGCCTTTTCTTACCAATTGGTTAATGGTTGGCATTAATTTTTTCCTCCTAAAATTTTATATTTTGTTCACACATCCAGGAGTTTCTTTTTTATCCCAGACTTATCTTCAAAACACACAGAAACTATTTTACTCGTTTTTGCAAATAAAGCAAATGTTTTTAAAAAGAACGCCGGCTTTTTTCGTATCTCTTTATGCAGAGGTAAATGAAATGAACTTAATATTATATCTGACTAATTTTGCAATCGGCACCTGTCTTGCATCCCATGCCGCAGTTGTTGCTAACCGCTTTGGCAAAGAGGATTTTATCTTCAAGCGCTCAAAATGCACTAATTGCGGCTTTGAGCTTAGCCTGCTTGATGAGATTCCAATATTTTCATATTTTTTGCTTAGGGGGCACTGCCGTTATTGCCATGCCCAGATTCCGGTTGAACTTGTGATAATTGAGGTTATTGGCGGCTTTGCCTTTATGAAAGTTAATCTTTATACGCTGAACGGAATCGCTACTGCCATTGTTATTTTTTCACTGCTGCTGGCTGCAATTAGCGATTACAACCAGATGGAATTTCACCTGGTGATGCTTTATCCGGCAGCAATTTTGACAATCGTCAAAGCTTGGCAGACTGTGCCTAAGTTTACAGCTTACGACTATATCGAATTACTTCCTATCTTAATTTTACTTGTCTACCAGGTAAGCAAACAAAAAATGGGCTTGGGCGACCTATTAATCTACCTGATTCTCGCTTTCTATTTTCAACCTGAATTTGCTAACCTAACATTTTTAGGTGCCGCGTTGCTTTTTTTATTAATTTTTTGCGGCGAGTATAAAGAGCGCGACAAGCAGCAAGAAGTAGCCTTTATTCCCTATATTTTTTGTGGGCTGATTGTTCAATTACTCAGATAAGAAAAACTGCTGCGCCACTTCGCAACAGTTTTACAAACATCATTTTAGATAAACTTGGGCAATAATTTTCTTAATTTCGGCAATAGTACCAGGGCAATAAGCAGCCCAACCAAGCCCTGAATAGTATTAGTAAAAATCCCGGCAAATCCGGCACTCCATGTGTACAAGATGGTATCCGTCAAGCAATAGCCCGCTACCATGACGACTATTCCGACTAAGCCAGCAATAAAAGCTGTAATCAGGTATTTATTTAAATGCAGATATTGATTTATTAATCCGGCGATTAATCCTTCTAAGCCATGGACGATCAGAGAGAAAAACATAAACTGACCATAACCCGATAGCAAATCCAGTAAAAAACCAGAAAGACCGCCAACAATTATTCCCGAACTGGGGCCAAATATTAATGCTACCAATAAAATAATCGCATCACATAAGTTCACACTTCCGTGCGTCAGCGGCACCGGAATAATAAAGATCCGACTAACAGCAACATTGACGGCGATTAATAAAGCTAACAGCACCAACTTCTTCAAAGAAAAATCTTTTTTTGTTTGCATCTTATTGTCTCTTTTCCTGATTTGCTATACTTTGTTATCTTAACACTTTAGCTGCATAATGTTTGATATAATTTGTTGCAGCACGAATAAAATAATGCAACAATAAATGATAATAATAGAAGGGGAGATCAATTAATGGATATTTCAACAATTAAGGACGATATCATCAGAATTCTTGATGAGTATTTTTCACGCGTTACTTTTCCTGAAGGCGGCTTGTTCGTAGTCGGCTGCAGCACATCGGAAATAATCGGCAACTGGAAAGGCAGCAGCTCAAACAAAGAAGTCGGCGAAACAGTCTACAATACAATTCATGATTACCTTGCAAAAAGAAACATCAATATCGCAATTCAAGGCTGTGAGCACATCAACCGTGCCTTGCTTGTGGAAAGAAAAGTGGCGCAAGCAAATCACTTCGAAATTGTCAGCGTTGTTCCCGCACTTCATGCTGGCGGTGCAACCCAAGTTGCAGGGTATCAAGCAATGAAAGATCCCGTCGAAGTTGAGCATATTTCGGCTTTTGGCGGCATTGATATCGGCGGCACGGAAATCGGCATGCACGTCAAGTTTGTCCAAATTCCGGTTAAAATTACCGACCCCAAAATTGGCATGGCAAACGTTGTCTGCTTAAAATCAAGGCCAAAATTGATCGGTGGCGAAAGAGCACAGTATCACGCTTAGTTTTCTCTAAAAAGATGTGTCTGGGAAAAAACTCTAATTTTTATAGATATGCTTTAAACACATCTATAAAAATCGAATGCTGCTGGAATTATTTTTAACTTAGATAAGTTTTTTGCAACATAATCCGATTAATTATTTATATCCAAAAAGGAACGTTAATATTAAAAACTAACGTTCCTTTTCGTATCTAGTTTTTTCCCAGACACATCTTTTTAATTTTTTAAGTACTCAACTAAAATTACATATTAATTATTTTTGCCTTAGCACTTTAACCTAAATATTCTCTAGCGTATTTTATACATGCGCTAATATCATCTGAATAACCAAAGAAACCGCTAGAACCTAGAATCATCGTATCTGTACCAGCATTGGATAATACGCCAACTGTATTTTCATTACATGACCCATCTACTTGAATTCTAAAGCATAATTTTTTATCTGTTCTCAACTTATCAAGAGATTTAATCTTTTCAACACTTTCCTTAATAAATTTTTGACCAGCAAAACCCGGATCTACGGTCATAATTGTTATCACATCTATTTTTTCAATATACGGCATAATCATGGTAATGTTATCTTCAGGATTTAAAACAATACCAACTTGCCGACCTTTTTCTTTTATTTTATTTATTAATCTAAAAGCTTGTCCATGCAAAGTATCTGCATGCATATCAAAAATATCTGTTCCATTTTTTAAAAGCTCATCAATATAGTTTTCTGGATTTGTAACCATTAGATGCGCATCAATCGGCTTTTTAACTATTTTTTTGATAGATTTAATAAAATCAGGTGATAAAACGATATTTTTTACATAATGTCCATCCATAATATCAACATGATAAAAATCTGCAAAGTCATTTAATAAATTTATTTGCTTTTCAACATTATTCAAGTCCATACACATCAAAGACAAAGAAGCTTGCATAACAAAATCCTTCCATTAAAATTTTACTAATTATAATAATTTATTTATTAACCATCATTGCTTTACATGAAACTTCCTTATGGTCATGAATTGTTTCAAAAAGTTCAATTAAATTATCAATACTTACTTTTTGAGTAATCAAATCATTGATTTTTAATCTACCTGATGATACTGCTCTTTCAGTTACTTTCCATTCATCAATCGGATATCCTTTAAATACACTATTATAAACACTCAGTATTTCGCCCTCTTTTCTCATACACTGATCATATACACTTTGATCTAATGTCATTTCAGAATGTGGGTTTCCTAACATAATAACTTTACCAAATTTTCTGATTGAATTTACACAGTCATTAAATGAATGAGTATTGCCAGTTGCTTCTACGGCTACATCCGCTAATTCTCCATTAAAAATCTCTTGAATTGCAGCACTATTTTCATTACCCCTATTATAAAGGATATGATCAAAACCTAATGATTTGGCTAATGCAATTTTTTCTTTATCAATATCAAAAAGAATGACCTCATTTGCGCCATTTATTTTTGCCCATCTTGCAGCCATCATTCCAATTGGTCCAGCGCCATACACAACAACATTATCTCCAAGCCTTAAATGTGCTTTTTGAATAGCATGCTGCGCAACAGTAGCTGGTTCAATCATTGCCGCTTCTTCATAAGAAATATTGTCACTAATCGGTAACAAATTGAATGTAGGAACTGCTAAATATTCCTCAAAGGCACCATCATTTCTAGATCCAAAATAATGATAATTCTCACATTGAACAAAATGTCCAGCTACACAATACTTACATTTATGACAAGGAAGCAACGGAAAAACAGCGACCCGAGAGCCAAGCATTTTACTATCAACATTTTTACCCGTTTCTACAATTTTTCCAGAAAATTCATGACCTAATACAGTTGGAAAATGATAGGCGCCATTAACAAAAACTCTAGGAATATCTGAACCACAAATTCCTGCTGCTTTTATTTGTACAAGAACTTCACCTTCTTTAGGCTGTGGCTTTTCCTTTTCTATCATTTCCAATTTTCCAATTTTAGTTAAAGCAACTGCTTTCATTTTATTTCTCCATATATTTTACTTGATTACACCAAAGATATTCAAATAACTTCCTAAAATACCAACAACAAAAATACCTAAAATAATCCAATTAACATTTATCTTTTTCCTGACTAGCCAATATACCAGTAAAGTTATCCCTAATGGTAGTAAGCTTGGCATAAAGGCATCAAGTACTTGTTTTTGTACATTCAACGTAACCTGTCCAATTTTTAATACGAGCGGAATCCTCACTAACACGCGAGACGCTGTCATAGAACCGACAACCATTAACCCAATCATGCCAAAAATATCAGTTAACTTTGCAATAGTTCCCTTTCTCATCATATCCAAGATAAATGCTTTTCCTTTTGAATAGCCCAATCGATACATTGTCCATCCACATCCTATTAGTAATGCTTTGTAAGCAACTTCAAAAAAGATTGGACCAATATAATTACCTTGAATTGCTAATGAACATGCTATACCAGCTAAAATTGGATAAATTATTCCTTGACTTAGTGTGTCTCCGATTCCGGCAATTGGTCCCATTAATCCAGTTCTTAAACCATTAATAGTTTCAGCCGTAATTTCTTCAGCTCCATTTGCACGCTGTTCTTCCATTGCAGTTGCAATACCAGGTATTACTGTACCTATAAATGAAGGTTCTGTATTATAAAATACAAAATATTTTTTCAATTCTTCAACTTGGCGATCTTTATTATCAGGATAAAGCTTTCTTATAATGGGTACCATTGCATTTGCTTGTCCGAGCGCTTGTAGCCGCTCATAGTTATAAGAAGCTTCGTTAGAATATATTAGCGCCCAATTTTTTACTAGGTCTAGCTTCGATAATTTAACCATATTTTTTTCTCTCCTTTTTTATATTTAATTATTTTCATCTGCTTTTTCCAAAAAATTAGTTGTATAAAAGACGACGCCCAGAACAACGGCTAATGCGGTTACACCGACAATGTCCATTTTCATATATACTGAAAGTAAAAATCCTAAAAAGTAAAATGGCATAATTTTCTTTTGACCCATAAAGTTTAACAGCATTGCAATTCCTAAAGCTGGCATTATTGCACCAACTACCTGCATTGCACTTACCAGTGAAGTTGGAATTGAAGCTAAAAATTGACGCATTACACCTGAACCAAAATAAACCATAACAAACGCTGGAATACCTACAACAATAAAATTAAGAATTCCTGATGGAACAAAGTTCATCAAACGCATAGCGCGTATATTTCCTTTTTCTAAGTAATCTTCTGCTTTATGTACCCAGATTGAATTTAACGACATTGTTATTTGAAAAGTTAGAATTCCAAAAAGGCTGAAGGGAACCGCAAAGGAAACGCCTAAACTGGGATCTGCTTTTGAAAGTATGGTCATTGCTGGACCAAATACAGCAGCTACAGGTAAATTCCCAGGCATAGTACCACCTGCAGTAATCCAGCCTAAATATGCTAGATTAATATATGCTCCTGCTTTCATTCCTAACATGGGTTGACCTAAAGCTAACCCAACTAATAGCCCTGTCCAAACAGGATAAAACCACGAACGGGTTATTAATTGACTTGGCCACCAATTTGCCATAGTGGCTATCAAACATACTAATATTGCTGAAATTAGCATAATTTTGCTCCTCCTTTTATAGTAATTTAGATATATCTATTTCCTTCTGATCAGGTATTATATGAATTTTCACTTCCACACCAGATGATTGAATTTTTCTAAGTGCTTCCTTTTCTTGTTCAGTAGCTGAAATATTCCTATAAAGCACATCTCGATCTTTTCTAGCCCCCATTCCTCCTAGAATAATTTTTTTAAGTTGGACGCCAGCATCAATCATTTTCTCAAATGTAAATGGATTCTTAGCTAATAAGACAATTTTGTCATTCTTGCCGTCATTTTCTAACGTTCCTTGTAATTTTTTTATCGCAGTTTCAACATTAAAAACAAACACTTTTATTCCATTAGGTGCGGACATTTTAATGACTTCTGACATAAAATCATCATTAGCTACACCGTCGTCAATCACAATTATGCAATTTGCATGTGTTACTTTTACCCAAGCAGTCATGACTTGTCCGTGAATTAACCGATCATCAATTCTACTCAAAACTATTTCTGACATAAGTATTTTCCTTTCTAAAAATTAAAATTTTGAATTCTAATAGCACTTTTACCGACTTCTGCAATATGGGCTACAAGGTGAGCTAAATTGTCATAATTTCGCCTTTCTAAAATAGTTTCAATGATCATAGGTAAATTGACCCCCGAAACAATTTCATATTCGACGCTTGATTTTAATTTCGGATAACTTTGTAATGTTACGTTATACGGACTTGCACCAAAAAGATCACAAAGGACAATTACTCCTTTACCCGAGTTCAAATCGCTTATCTTTTTACTTACCTTATTTTTGAAATCCTCAATATTTTCTCCTTCACTTAATCCTAAAACACCAAATTGATCAGCTTTTCCTGCAATCATTTCACTTGCATGCTTAAATCCTTGAGCTAATTTTCCATGGGTTACAACAAGTATTCCAATCAAATAAATTCACCATCCATTCTATAATTATCTACGCCTACTTATTAGCAATTTTCATGCCAACCGTTCAATTATCTAGTTAGTCTGTATTTTTTTAAAAGTGTTTGTAAATTCAAAACACTTTTTCCAATAATTTCAAACTCTTGAATTCGCTTTCTTAAATAAGAAAATTAGACTATTATATATTAGACTAAGTAATAAATTCAATATTAACGTAAAACTATTCAAAGTAAATTTTTAAGAGTGTTTACTTTGTTAAACTATTTAATATTTAAGAAGGATGTCCATATGACTCAAAAAGAAAAAATATACCAAGCGCTTCTTACAGACTGTGATTCAATGTCCAGTGAAAAATTTAAGCAAAAACACGGTTTCTCAACTGTAGATATTGCAAATCAACTTGGAATAAGCCGAGCAAATACAAGCCATGAATTGAATAAACTGATTGAAAAAAAGATGGTCACTAAAATAAAAGAATATCCTGTCAAATATATTGCAACAAATTTTTTAAAACAAAAATTAGGTTTAATGACTAATAAAAATATTTTTGATAGCTATGATGAACTCATACAGAAATGTGCTAATGCAACTTCTAATCATGTTTTTTCTAAGTTGATTGGTTATAACGGAAGCTTAGCAAAAGCTATTTCGATTGCAAAAGCTTCAATCGCCTACCCACCTCATGGTTTAAATATTTTAATCACGGGACCAACTGGTTCCGGCAAAACATATTTTGCTAACATTATGTATGAATATGCTAAGGAAAACAGACTTATCTCTAATGATGCTCCGTTTGTCGTTTTTAATTGTGCTGATTTTTACGATAATCCCCAATTATTGATGGATCACTTATTCGGACATATTAAGGGGGCTTATACGGGGGCACTTAATGATGATGAAGGTATTGTTGAGCATGCTAACAATGGAATTTTATTTCTGGATGAAGTCCATCGTTTACCCCCAGAGGGTCAAGAAATGCTATTTTATCTTTTAGATCATGGTAAATTTAATAGACTAGGTGAAAAAGAAAAAAAGCGTTCCGCAAACTTGCTCGTTATTTGTGCAACTACTGAAAACCCTTCTTCCTCGCTACTGAATACATTTATAAGACGAATACCTACACTGATAAAAATACCTTCGTTAAGTTCAAGACCAATTGTAGAAAAAATCGAACTATGCAATTTCTTATTTCAGCAAGAAGCTCAGCGTATCCGAAAAAATTTGTACGTTGATATAGGTGTATACGTTCGTCTACTTTCCGTTCCAAATTATGCAAATATAGGGCAACTTAAAACTCAAATTCAACTAACTTGTGCCAAATCCTTTGTTACAAGTTTAGATAATGAAAACGAGAAGTTTATTTCTATAAGTGAAGCAGATGTCCCTGATAGCGATTTGAATAAAAATCAACAATTACTATCAGAACAAGATTTTGACACGATTTCAAATCTTCTAAATTTAAGAAATTTGATCAAGCCAAATCAAAGTATTCCAAATATCAATAAAGAAGAAAATATATATGATATTTTACGTAGAAAAAAAAGCACTTTGGAACATCAAAATATTCCAACAGAAAGAATAAATCAATATTTATTAACTGATATTCGCTTTCATATTAAAAGCTTACTGAAGCTAAATCCAAAAACTTCAATTGCAGACGAATTTATTTCAAAAGAAACGATTGAATTATGTAAAGAGCTACAATTTTTAGCTGAAAAAGCGTTGAAAAAAAAGTTTGATTACCGTTTTATTTTTTATTTAGGTTTACACCTTGATTCTTTTTTGGCACATAATAATAAAAATGATTTATCTATGATCTCTGAAATTGAAAATGCTAAAAAGAAGTATCCAAAAGAATATGATGTAGCTTTAAAATTTAAAGACATTATTGAAAAAAAGCAAAACATAATTCTACCGAACATAGAAGTTGTTTATCTTACTGAATTATTAAATTCTATCGATAGCCTATATTCCAACAATAAAATAGGAATAGTAGTGAGTTGTCATGGCGACAGTATCGCTTCAGGGATTGTTGAAGTTGTTAAAAACTTATTAGGAAAAGTAAACATAATGGCTGTTGACATGCCACTTTCAAAAAGTATAACCACTATATTCCCCAAATTATGTGAGGCAGTTAAAAAAGTAAATCAAAATAAGGGCGTGATTATTCTCAGTGACATGGGGTCTCTAACACATTTAGATAAAAAAATTCATGATAAAACTGGTATAGCAGTACAATCCATGGACTTTGTTTCAACACCGATCGCATTAGAAGTAACCAGAAAGGCGAATTTTTCAAAATATACAGTTAATGAATTAGTTACCGATACCAAAAAAAGTATTGTCGATAATTTTAGAGACCTAAGTTCTAAAAATAGCAACAGCCATACTAAAGCCATATTATCTATCTGTATGTCCGGTGAAGGAACGGCTCAAAAATTAGCTAACGTAATTCACCAAATTATTGAAGATACAACTGAAAATAGAGAAGAAATTGAAGTTATTAACTTGTCTGTCTTAAACTTTAAAAAAATAGCTGCTTTAAAAAGGAATTATAATATAATAGCTGCGGTTGGAACTAAATCACCTAATGATTCATCAATTCCATTTATTTCAATGGAAAATCTATTATCTGGCAACGGGGAAGGCAGATTGCGTGCATTAATATTGAATAAGCCGGTAACCAAAAAGGGATTGGCAAAAAGTAAGACGCCTTCAATCATTTCTAATATTTGCCATTCTATACTTGATAAGCAGTTAATCGTCTTGAATCCATATAAAATAATTAACTACATGGAATCATGGTTGCATGATCTTACTTATTACAATAAAAAATTTTCCAATTCATTAATAATAAAGGTATTCATTCATACAGCTTTTGCTGCTGAACGAGCTTTACAAAATGAACAGTTAAAAGTTAAAAATGATAAACTGGAAAATACAAATTTTAGCTCATTTCTATTTACTGGTCTAAAAAGCAATGTTGAAATTCCTTTAAAAATAAAATTTAACAGTACTGAAAAAAGATATATTTTAGCAATATTTAAAGATGAAATATAATAGCCAGTAATTTAGATAGAGAATATGTTTACTAACTTAAAAAATCTCTGATCAATTGCTTTACTATTTGATGTCAGCCTGAAGCTGATTCTGATTCCGTAATTTAACGATTTGGAAGGTTTTAAATTTTTGCTATTACCTATTCATATTTGAGCACAAAAAAAGCTGACCCACAACATTTTGTAGATCAGCTTTTTATCTTGTTTAATCTTTTTCAGCCTTAGCTTTGTCTGCTTCCTTCATTTGTTTTTCAATATCAGCGATTGAATAAACAGATTCAGGCTTCTCAACATCGGCTTTTGGTTCCATATCACGATAAATCGGAAGGCCGGTTCCGGCTGGAATAATTTTACCAATAATAACGTTCTCTTTCAGACCAAGCAACGGATCATTCTTACCTCTAATTGAGGCATCAGTAAGAACCCGCGTGGTTTCCTGGAATGAAGCTGCCGACAAGAAACTGTTTGTTTCCAAAGCGGCTTTAGTAATTCCTAAAATTACACTTTGAGCAGTCGCTGGTATGCCACCAGAAATAATAACATCCTTGTTGCGTGCCTTAAAGTCACCAATATCCATTACCTCACCAGGCAAAAGATTGGTTTCGCCCGGATCCAGCACACGAACTTTTTGCAGCATTTGCCGCGTCAAAACCTCGACGTGCTTGTCGGAAATATCCACACCCTGCATCCGGTATGCTTTTTGAACTTCAACCAAGATATATTCTTCGGTCGTTAAAGTATCCGTTACCTGAATCAATTCCTTAGGATCAATTGAACCAAGTGTTAGCTTGTCACCGCGGCGAACTGTGTCACCCTCAGCAACAGCAACAGAAGCAGTATACGGAATGCTATAACTTCTGGTATCAATCTTACCTTTAACGGTTATTTCACGCGTATGTTCAGCAGGATTTTCCTGAATTGAATCAATCACACCATCAACTTCAGAAATGATTGCCCGACCTTTAGGGTTACGTGCCTCAAACAGCTCTTGCACACGAGGAAGACCCTGTGTAATATCTTCAGCACCGGCAACACCACCGTTATGGAAGGTCCGCAAAGTCAGCTGGGTACCAGGCTCACCAATTGATTGAGCGGCAACCGTACCAACAGCTTCACCAACTTCAACTTCTTCGCCAGTGGCAAGGTTCATCCCGTAACACTTACGGCAAACACCGTGCGGTGTGTCACAGGTCAAAATTGAGCGAATTTTGACGTTAGTAACGCCAGCATCACAAATTTTGTGCGCCAAGTCTTCATCAATCATCACATCCGGACCAACGATTGCTTCACCGGTCTTCGGGTCTTTAACAGTTTCACCAGTAAACCGTCCAAGCAGACGGTCATAGAGCGGTTCAATCAACTCGTCACCTTCCATGATTGCATGAACAACAATTCCCCGGTCAGTGCCACAATCTTCGTCACGAATAATTACATCCTGAGCAACATCGACTAAGCGCCGGGTCAGGTAGCCAGACTGCGCGGTCTTCAAAGCCGTATCTGTCATTCCCTTACGAGCACCATGCGTGGACATGAACAGCTCCAGAACTGATAAACCTTCCTTGAAGTTAGAGGTAACAGGAATTTCAAACAATCCACCGTTTGGCGTGGCCATCAAGCCACGCATCCCGGCTAACTGTGTAAAGTTGGAAATATTACCACGGGCACCAGAGTCGGCCATGATTGTAATTGGGTTGCGCGGATCATAGATCTGGGCAATTTCATCCTGAACCTGATCCTTACACTCATTCCAAATACTAATCACACGGTCATGCCGTTCCTGCTCGGTAATAAGGCCGCGTCTAAATTGTTTAGAAACAAGGTCAACCTGTTTGTGGGCCTTGGCAACCTTTTCATCCTTATCATCGATTTCCGGAACATCGGTCATTCCGATCGTAATTCCCGAAGTAGTTGAACTGGTGTAACCAAGCTTTTTCAGATCATCAAGGTATTCGGAAGTCCGCTGCACCTTGTAGTACTTGTAAATTGTCGCAATCGAATCTGACAAGAAGCCCTTCTTAAACGGTGTCGAAACCAGATCATCACCAATATCGTCAATCTTTTTGTGGATGTCTTCCCCATTAGCCAGGAAATATTTTGCCGCAAGCGGATTATTCAGGTTTTCTTCGGTTGGTTCATTGATATAGAAGTAATCGTCTGGGAAAATTTGGTTGAAAATCAGCTTGCCATATGTGGTAATAAAAATACCATCCTCATAACCTTTAGGCCATTTCTTTTCCGGCATTGAATCGGCAGCCATTCCAATAATTGTATGGTAGTGAATATCACCATTTTCATATGCAATTGTTGCTTCCTGCGGTGAATTGAAAATCATCCCTTCACCTTCACGACCACGTTCAGCCTGCGTCAACCAATAATTGCCGAGCACAATATCCTGTGATGGGGTAACGATCGGCTTGCCATCCTTAGGCGCCAAAATATGGTGGGCAGCCAGCATCAAAAGCCGTGATTCCGCAACAGCTTCATCTGATAACGGAACATGGATCGCCATCTGGTCCCCGTCAAAGTCAGCATTGTACGCTTCACAGGCCAATGGATGCAGCCTGATTGACTTTCCTGAAACTAGAACTGGTTCAAAGGCTTGGATACTCAAACGGTGCAAAGTAGGGGCCCGATTCAAGAGAACCGTCCGCTCTTTAATTACATCTTCAAGTACATCCCAAACTTCATCATCTTCACGGTCAATCTTACGTTTGGCATTCTTAATATTTGAAGCAATTTTGCGTTTAACCAATTCGTGCATAACAAATGGTTTAAATAATTCAAGTGCCATCGGCCGCGGAACACCACATTGATAAAACTTCAATTTTGGTGAAACATCAATAACCGAACGGCCAGAGTAGTCAACACGTTTACCAAGCAAGTTTTGACGGAAACGGCCCTGCTTACCCTTAAGCATATGTGACAGCGACTTAAGCGGACGGTTACCTGGCCCAACAACGGGACGACCGCGCCGACCATTGTCAATTAAGGCATCAACAGCTTCCTGCAGCATCCGTTTTTCGTTTTGTACAATAATATTCGGGGCATTCAAATCAAGCAGACGCTTCAAACGATTGTTCCGGTTAATCACACGCCGGTATAAGTCGTTCAAATCAGAAGTGGCAAAACGTCCACCTTCAAGCTGGACCATCGGCCGCAAGTCTGGTGGAATGACCGGGACGGCGTCAATCACCATCCATTCAGGCTTATTGCCGGAATCTTTGAAAGCATCAAGAATATCAAGTCTCCTGATTGCCCGTGTCCGCTTTTGGCCAGTTGCTGTCTGCAATTCTTTTTTCAGATCGGTAACTTCTTTAGCCAAATCAACTTTCTTCAGCAAATCGCGAATTGCTTCTGCACCCATTTTGGCGACAAAACGATTGCCAAACTTTGCCTTTTGCTCACGGTATTCAGCTTCCGTCAATAATTGTTTCGGCTCTAAGTCGGTATCGCCAGCGTCGATCACGATATAGGCAGCAAAGTAGATAACTTCCTCAAGCAGTCTTGGCGACATGTCCAAGATTAAGCCCATCCGTGAAGGAATCCCTTTAAAATACCAGATATGCGTAACAGGAGCAGCTAACTCAATGTGCCCCATCCGCTCTCTTCTTACCTTAGCAGAAGTAACTTCAACACCGCAGCGGTCACAGACAATACCGCGGTAGCGCACACCCTTGTACTTGCCACAGGCACAGGACCAATCCTTAGTCGGCCCAAAAATCCGTTCATCGAACAGACCGTCTTTTTCTGGTTTTAAAGTACGATAATTTATCGTCTCTGGCTTTTTAACTTCGCCATATGACCAGCTTCTGATCTTATTAGGTGAGGCAAGACCAATTTGCATGCTTTCAAACTTATTTACGTCGATCAAAAGTTTAACCTCCTACTTGTTAGAAATCTTATTATCATCGTCAGACTCATCAGCTGGTGCAGGAGTTTCCGCTTGCGTGGCCTCTTCTGTATCTTCATCAGCTGCATCCTCCGATTTAGCGGTTGTATCGGCCAATCTCTTCTTTTGCTGTTCTTCGGCCATCCGTGACAATGTATCAATATTCAAATGTTCATTTGAATCATCATCCATATCACGTAGTTCAATTTCTTTGTGATCCATGTCAAGAACACGGATATCCAGCCCAAGTGATTGCAATTCCTTAACCAAAACGCGGAAAGATTCCGGAACACCTGGTTTGGGAATTCGCTCACCCTTGACGATTGCTTCGTAGGCCTTAACTCGGCCAACAACATCATCGGACTTGTAAGTTAAAATTTCCTGCAGTGTATAAGCGGCACCGTAAGCCTCAAGAGCCCAAACTTCCATTTCACCAAACCGCTGGCCACCAAATTGTGCTTTACCACCTAGAGGTTGCTGGGTAACTAATGAGTACGGCCCAATCGAACGTGCGTGAATCTTATCATCGACCATGTGCGTTAGCTTGAGATAGTGCATGATTCCAATTGAAACCCGGTTGTGGAAAGGTTCACCGGTCCGACCATCATAAATAATGGTCTTACCATCTTTATCGATTCCGGCTTTATGAACAGTGTCCCACACGTCATCTTCGCTAGCACCATCAAATACAGGCGTGGCAACGTGAATTCCCAAAGTATTAGCAGCCCGGCCTAAGTGCAATTCAAGCAGCTGCCCAATATTCATACGTGAAGGAACACCCATCGGGTTCAAACAAATATCGACTGGTGTACCATCTGGCAGATATGGCATGTCTTCTTCAGGAACAACAGCGGCAACAGTACCTTTGTTCCCGTGACGTCCGGACATCTTGTCTCCAACCTGAATTTTTCTCTTCTGGGCAATGTAAACACGAACCAAAGTATTAACGCCTGGGGAAAGTTCATCACCATTTTCCCGTGTGTAAACTTTAACGTCACGAACAATTCCGCCGCCGCCGTGAGGAACCCGCAATGATGTATCACGGACTTCACGTGCCTTTTCACCAAATATTGCGTGCAGCAATCTTTCTTCGGCTGACAACTCGGTTACCCCTTTAGGCGTAACCTTACCAACTAAGATGTCGCCGTCATGAACTTCAGCACCGATACGGACAATTCCCTCACCATCAAGGTCCTTAAGCGCATCCTCACCTACGTTCGGCAATTCACGCGTAATTTCCTCAGGACCAAGCTTGGTATCCCGTGCCTCAGATTCATAGTCCTCAATACTGATCGAAGTGTAAACATCGTCTTTAACCAGTCGTTCTGAAAGCATGATTGCATCTTCATAGTTGTACATGTTCCAAGTCATGAAGGCAATAACAGGATTTTGCCCCAATGCAAGCTCACCATGATCCATTGTTGGACCGTTGGCAATTACTTCGCCCTCTTCAACTTGATCGCCAATATTCACATTTGGTGTTTGGTTGTATGATTTGGAATTGTTTGACCGCCGGTACTTTTCTAAGGTGTATTTGTCCAAAGTAGAATCAGCACGCCTAATCCGAATATCATTGGCATCGGCATATTCAACAACACCGGCAGCCTTAGCAACCAAAGCTGCACCAGAATCGTGAGCAGCCCGGTATTCCATCCCGGTACCAACAAGGGCACTATGCGGATTAATTAATGGCGCTGCCTGACGCTGCTGGTTGGCACCCATTAATGCCCGGTTAGAGTCATCGTTTTCCAAAAACGGGATACATGCAGAAGCCACAGACACAACCTGCTTGGGAATAACGTCCATGTAGTCAATCTTATCTGGACTAACCTCGACATTATCTTCCTTTGACCGAGCCAAAATCAGTTTATCCTTAAAGGAACCATCCGGATTAAGGTGGGTGTTGGCACCGGCGATAATGTAGTTATCCTCAACATCAGCAGTTAAGTAATCAATCTTGTCAGTAACCTTGTGGGTCTTCCACGAAACACGCCGGTATGGGGTTTCAATAAAACCATACTTGTTAATTACGGCATAAGTTGCTAAAGAGTTGATTAATCCAATGTTGGGCCCTTCTGGAGTCTCAATTGGACACAGACGGCCATACTGGGTATAGTGCACATCACGAACTTCATAACCGGCACGGTCACGCGTCAACCCGCCAGGCCCTAAAGCGGACATCCGCCGCTTATGCGTCAATTCACCTAACGGATTATGTTGATCCATAAATTGTGACAGCTGAGAAGAGCCAAAGAATTCTTTTAGGCTGGCAACAATCGGCCGAATATTAATCAGTTGCTGCGGCGTAACGGTGGATGGATCTTGGATGGACATCCGTTCACGAACAACCCGTTCCATTCTTGCCAAACCTATTCTAAATTGATTCTGCAGCAATTCACCAACCCGGCGGATACGACGGTTGCCTAGGTGGTCAATATCATCTGTATTACCGATTTCATCTTGCAGTAAGAAGAAGTAATTGATTGAAGCCAAAACATCGGCTGGTGTCAGATGCTTAACGCTCTTATCAATATGACCGTTGGACATCATCTTGACAACACGCTCTGGATTGACTTTAGAGTAAACCTTGATTTCTTGAACCGTAATCGGATCTGGTAAAACGCCCTCCTTTGAAGGCTCATAAGTAACCATCTTGAAATCATCACGGTCAAGGTACTTCTCAAGTGTTTCCATTAATTCATGGGTCACAACTGTGCCCTTTTTGGCCACAATTTCACCAGTATCCGGATCTGCCAATGTTTCAGCCAAAGTTTGACCATACAAACGATTCTTCAATGACAGCTTCTTATTAACCTTGTAACGGCCAACCGGAGCGAGATCATAACGGCGCGGATCAAAGAAACGGGCATACAGCAGTGAACGTGAAGAATCCGTTGTTTTCGGCTCACCCGGGCGTAGACGCTCATAAATATCCTTTAAGGCCTCGGCAACACGCGAATCAGCCGGGTTTTTATGAACATCTTTGTCCAAGGTAAACTGCAAAGAGTCGCTTTGACCAAACATATCCAGAATTTCACCATCGGAACCAAAACCCATGGCCCGAACAAAGACAGTCAGTGGCAGCTTACGGGTCCGGTCTACCCGGACATACGAAACATTCTTGGCATCAGTTTCGTATTCAAGCCAAGCACCACGGTTGGGGATGACAGTCGTACCAAAAATCTGCCGGCCGTTTTTATCGTAATCACCGGAATAGTAAACACTCGGTGATCTGACAAGTTGGGAAACAATTACCCTTTCAGCACCATTAATAATAAATGAGCCGGATTCCGTCATCAGGGGCAAATCACCGAAGAAGACATCCTGGGTCTTGATTTCACCTGTTTTTTGATTGGTTAATTTAAGAGTAACATGCATCGGTGCGGAATAAGTTGCATCATGATCACGCGCCTCATCAACGGTGTACTTCGGCTTCTGCAGCTTATAGCCGACATATTCCAGCGACAGTTTACCTGAAAAGTCACTGATTGGCATAATGTCATCAAAGACTTCTTTAATGCCCTCATCAAGAAACCACTTGTATGATTCGGTTTGTACATCTGTTAAATTAGGGAGCTTCAACACTTCTTTAATCCGCGAGAAACTGCGTCTTGTTCGGTGTTGGCCAAAATTTACTACGTGTCCGTTTAACAAGGAAAAACATCCTTTCTGTTTGGAAAAGCAAATATTAAATATTACATTTTGATTACAAAAGCTAGGGCAGGCAATTTTATGCATAAAAAAGACAAAAACAACCACTGTCGTTTTTGTCTTTATCATTTTGTTGGACAATAGATCAACAAAATACTGAACCTCAGCCTTTTAAAACACTCTAAAATATACTGTAAATTCGTTCTTTTGTCAAATAATAACTACTGTCACTATCATTTATTTGCTGGCAACTTTTTCGCTATTAGAATCAATTACAAATTTCAACTTGCCGTGGTTACTGCCAATTTTCAGTACATCGCCTTTAACCAGCTCACTCTTAATCATCATTTCGGCAATTTGATTTTCAATATCAGTCTGAATCGCCCGGCGCAAAGGTCTTGCCCCCATCTCGGGATTATAACCGTCTTTAGCAATCTGATTAAGTGCAGCCGGGGAAAGCTTCAATTGGATTCCCTGTTTACCTAAGCGCTTGATTAACCTATTAGTTAGCAACGATACAACCTGCCGCAATTCATTTTGAGTCAGCTCATTAAAGATAATCGTATCATCAATCCGGTTCAAAAATTCTGGCCGGAAGAACTGTTTAAGTGCTTGACGCACACGTTCCTTACGAATTTTTGCTTGGTCCTCATTGTCTGCGCTGAAGCCCAGTTTCTTAGTTTCAAAAATACTTCTTGAACCTAAGTTCGAGGTCATGATAATAATCGTGTTTCTAAAATCAACCTTGCGGCCCTTAGAATCCGTCAAAAAGCCGTCATCTAAAACCTGCAGCAGCATATTAAACACATCCGGATGCGCTTTTTCAACCTCATCAAGTAAAACAACCGAATACGGATGACGGCGCACCTGCTCTGATAACTGACCGCCCTCTTCATAGCCAACGTAGCCGGGCGCAGAACCAATTAATTTGCTGCTGGCAATTTGGTCCATGTATTCAGACATATCAACCCGAATTAAATTACTTTCCGAACCGAACATTGCTTCAGCCACAGCCTTTGCTAATTCCGTTTTCCCGACACCGGTTGGCCCTAAAAATAGGAACGAGCCAATTGGCCGCTTTTCATCTTTAATTCCGCTGCGGTTACGGCGAATTGCCTGTGCCACCGCCATAACGGCTTCATTCTGCCCAATAATCCGCTTGTGCAAGATTTTTTCCAAATTAGACAGCTGTTGCTGCTCGCTGCGTGTCATCTGTGTAACTGGAACCCCGGTCCAATTAGAAACTGTCTTGGCAATATCTTTAGGCTGAACAACCGCACCTGCTTTAACCGCATCATCTAAATCATTAACCAGCTTTTCGCGTCGAAATTGCAGACTGTTTTCCTTATCCTGCAATTTTGCCGCTTCAACAAAGTTTTGGCTGACTGCCGCCGCATTTTTCTGCGCAATCGTCTTTTTAAGCTGCTCATCAACCTGATATAAACGTTTGTCAGAGCCAGCATCTTTCTTCATCTTGACACCTGCACTAGCCTCATCAATTAAATCAATTGCCTTATCCGGCAAGTAACGATTAGAAATATAGCGACTCGACAATTCAACCGCACTCTCAAGGCTGGCCTGAGTAATTTTTACATGATGAAATTTTTCATATTTGGGCCTTAACCCCTGTAAAATTGCCAGCGATTCTTTCTTTGACGGTTCATTCAAGCGCACCTGTTGAAATCTTCTGGCTAGCGCCTGATCCTTTTCAATGTATTTTTGGTATTCATCGAAAGTTGTTGCCCCAATGATTTGGATATCACCACGTGCAAGCGACGGCTTTAAAATATTGGCGGCATCAATTGAACCTTCGGCAGCCCCCGCACCGATTAAGGTATGCAGTTCATCGATAAATAGAATTATTTTCCCATCTTGAGTAATTTCTTTGATGATTTTTTTAATCCGCTCCTCAAATTCGCCGCGGTATCTTGTCCCGGCAACCAAACTGCCCAGGTCCAAAGCCACTACCCGCTTATTTCGCAGCTCGCGGGGCACCTTTTTATTGATAATTTCAGTTGCCAGCGCTTCAGCTACCGCCGTTTTGCCGACTCCCGGCTCGCCAATCAGAATCGGGTTATTCTTTGTTCTGCGCAGCAAAATTTCAATCACGCGTGTCAGCTCTGTTTCACGGCCAATAACCGGATCAATCTGATCGTTGCGTGCTCGTTCATTTAAATCAACAGAAACCTGGTCAAGCGTCGGCGTTGTACTCTTCTTCTGTTCACTGGTTCCTTGCCCTGCATCACCAAATTCTTCTTCAAACCAGCCGGAGTCATCTTCAATGTCATTATTTTCGCCAAGACTGGTATGAACATCATCTTCAAGCGAATCAAGGTTAACGTTAAGATTTTTTAAAATGGTGGCAGACAAAATCTGTTCGCTCGAAATCAGGCTCAATAAAATATGGCCGGTTTTAATTTCCGGTGATCCCATGCGGTCTGCCAAAGTCTTGGCATAAGCCAGTGCCATGCTTAGCCTTGGCGAAATTTCCATATAATTAGTGTTAGCCGCTGAACCATAACCGGTATAGCGCTCAATTTCCTCACGGACACTTGTTGGCGTTACGCCCCATGCACGCAAATCTTTGCCGGCTTCACCATCCGACTCAATAACTAAGGCCAATAATACATGTTCCGTTCCAATCAGCCGGTGATGAAAATCTTGTGCCTGCTCACGCGCAATTTCCAAAACCTGGTTCGCACTATTACTGTATGAATTTGTCATTATTGCACCATCCCAAAAATGAATTACTTAGTATTCTTCAAAAACATTTCAAACATTATAACAAAATCGCAAGCTATAAGCGAATATCTAACTTACACAGCACAATTAAATAGCTGCAAAAAGAAAAGCCGCCCTTTCAGACAGCTTCATATCGGGAAAACAGGATTCGAACCTGCGACCTCTACGTCCCGAACGTAGCGCTCTACCAAGCTGAGCTATTTCCCGCTAATAAAAAGGCTCACCAATGCAAGCGAGCCATTCATCTTGGAGCGGAAGACGGGATTCGAACCCGCGACCCCCACCATGGCAAGGTGATGTTCTACCACTGAACTACTTCCGCAAGACAAATATTATTATAGCAAACCCACTTTAATTTGCAAGCCTTTTTTGCATAAAAAAAGAAATTCTGCTTAGAGAATTTCTTAATTTGACTAAACTTACTTGGCTTTATTGGCCTTTTTCTTTAAATCTTCCTGAACTTCACGGTCAATATCTTCAACCTTTTCCGGACGCATCGTCGGGAAGAGAAGAACATCCCTGATTGCAGGGGCATCTGTCAGCAGCATCACCAACCGGTCAATTCCGATGCCAAGGCCTCCTGTCGGCGGCATACCGTATTCCATCGCCCGCAGGTAATCCTCATCGATCATGTCGGCTTCATCATTGCCGGCTTCACGTTCAGCCATTTGCGCCTCAAAGCGCTCACGCTGATCGTCCGGATCATTCAGCTCAGAAAAGGCATTACCGTATTCCTCACCCATGATGTAGATCTCAAAGCGGTCGGTGAAACGCGGATCATCTGCATTCTTCTTTGCCAGTGGGGAAATTTCCACCGGATGACCATAAACAAAGGTCGGATCAACAATTGTTTCCTCACAATATTTTTCAAAGAATGCGTTAATAATATGGCCAACCTTCCAGAATTTTTCAACCTTAATATCATGTTCCTCAGCAATCTTGGCCGCTTCAGCAACAGACATTTTCTGCCAAAAATCAACGCCAGTTTTTTCTTTGATCAAGTCAACCATGTGCACACGGCGGAATGGCTTACCTAAGTCGATCTCCGTACCCTGATAATTAACCTTGCCGTCTTTTGAAACAACTTCGGCAGCCGCCCGAATGATGCCCTCGGCTTCATCCATAACATTATGGAAGTCCCAGTATGCAGCATAAGTTTCCAGCTCTGTAAATTCTGGATTGTGGTGGGTATCGATTCCTTCATTTCTAAAGACCCGGCCAATCTCGTAAACGCGCTCCATATCGCCGACAATCAGCCGCTTCAGCGGCAGCTCTAAGGCGATGCGCATGTATAAATCAATATCTAAGGCATTATGATGGGTAACAAAAGGCCGTGCCTCAGCTCCACCGGGAATGTTATGCAAGACTGGAGTTTCAACTTCCAAAAAGTCCAAGCCATTTAAGTAATCACGAATGGCTTGAATAATCTTAGTCCGGTTGACAAAACGCTCATAACTTTCACGGTTGGTAATCAGATCAAGATAACGTTGCCGGTATATTTGCTCGACATCTTTTAGGCCGTGATATTTTTCAGGTAACGGCCGCAGTGCCTTGGAAAGGAACGTGACGTGCGTTGCCCGAATTGTCAACTCACCGGTATCTGTCTTCATGACCTCGCCGTCAATTCCTAAAAAGTCGCCGATATCAGATTTCTTAAAGATTTGGTAGTTGTCTTCGCCAACAATATCCTTACGGACGTAAATCTGAATTTTACCGGTCCGGTCATAAAGATCGGCAAAGCCGACTTTGCCCTTGCCGCGCTTGGCAAGCATCCGCCCAGCAATCTTGGTCTTGGGCATATCGTTGTTTAGTTCTTCTTTGTCATCCTTAGCATATTTTTCTTCTAACGTGCTAGCCAGATCCTGCCGGTCAAATTTTCTTCTACCAAAGGGCTCGATTCCGTTCTCACGTAATTCCTCTAACTTTTGACGACGAACTATCAGCTGGTCATTCATCTCATTTTTTGCCAATTTATCTTTCCTCCATTACTTAGCACTATCAACCATTTCGCGCTGGGACTGCCGTTTTTCATAATCATCAACAAAACTATCAAGCAGATCAAATACTTCTTGCTTAGTCCAAACATCATTTATTTTAGCACGTGTCCGGGCTGAACGGGGAATTCCCTTTAAATAGTAAGCAGCCTGCTGCCGAAATTCCGGAACCGCGATCTTTTCGCCTTTTAGGTCAACCAGCCTAGTTAATTGATGTTCAGCCGTAGCCACTTTTTCACGTACGGTTTGTGGTTGTAATTTTTCCCCCATAGCCAAATAGTGGGTCATATCCTTTAAAATCCACGGATTACCCAAAGCCGCTCTTCCAACCATTACCGCCGTCGAACCGATCTCATCTAGGGCCTTTTTGGCTAGTTCCGGCGTCGTAATATCACCATTAGCAACAAACGGAATCTCTAGTGCCTGGGCTACGTCGTGCAGAGTTTCCCAGTCAGCGTGCCCCTGATACATTTGCTTTCTGGTTCGACCATGCATAGCAATCATGCTGGCACCGGCTTCCTGAGCGGCTAACGCATTTTCAACCGCAAAAATATGCTTACGATCCCAGCCAATGCGCATTTTAACCGAAACCGGTTTACTGACATTCTGTACCACGGCGTGCACCATTTGATAAATTTTATTGGCGTCAAGCAGCCATTTCGAGCCGGCATCAGTTTTGGTAACCTTCGGCACCGGGCAACCCATGTTGATGTCAATAATATCCGCCGCAGTGTGCTGGTCGATATATTGGGCTGCTTCAAGCAGTGTTTCTTCAGTCCCGCCAAAAATCTGAATGCTCATCGGGTGTTCCCGCGGATCCACTTTCATCATCGACATGGTTTTTTTATTCCGATAAATAATCCCGTGATCCGAAATCATCTCACAGACAACCAGGCCTGCGCCAAACTCCTTGCAAATCATCCGGAAAGCAGAGTTGGACACACCTGCCATCGGTGCAACAACAACCCGGTTGGGAATTGTAATGTCGCGAATTTTCCAGCTATTATCCACCAAATCATCCTTTCAAATACCTTAATTATGATACCAAAAAAGCTTCTAAGAGCAAGTGCTATTCAATAAAAAATTTACCTGGTGCAACCCGATTGTAATAAAGAAGTGTCGGATATTTAGTTTTGTCATTAACCACAAAATTAACCACCCCAGCATTATCAACTTCTGTAACCATGCTCATATCAGGTATCTGCAAAACATTTTGCACCATTGTCCGTGAAGCAGTCCCGTGAAAAACCAGCAAAACAGACTGATTAACGTGTTTTTGCAGCAGTTCATGCCAAAAAGACATTACTCGTTCAGCCAAATGTTGAAAAGATTCACCATTACAATAGTCATTATAGTTTTCTTTAAAAAACCCGAGATCATCAAATACTTGTGGATACACATTATAAATTTCGTCAGATGTCTTACCGTCCCAATCACCATAATTCATTTCTGTTAACCGGTTATCAGTGATAATTTGGTGACGCCCCTGATCTAAAATTTCTGCTGTTTCTTGCGCCCTTTTCAATGGACTTGCATAAACATAATCAATTTTACTGGTATCAAAACTATCACGAAGCAGTTCTACCTGCTTAACCCCAGTTTCATTTAAAGGCAGATTCATGGACGCACCATTGATACTATGCGACTTATTGGTATCCGTTTCTCCATGCCGAACAATATAGACATTTAACATTTACAAAATTCTCCTTATATTCTTTATTAATTAACTTACTTCATTATAACGAAGAATCGACCTCATTGTTTAGTAAATATTACATTTTTAAGGCTAATACTCTTTATCTTCTTTCTTTTTAGCCAAAATTACCTTTAATTCCGCTTCGTCATAATGGTACTGGTTGCCGCAAAAACTGCAGGTCAGTTCTGCACCGTGATCTTCATTAATCATTGCGTCGAGCTGATTTGTCTTTAATGTTTCCAAGATTCCCGCATATTTTTCCTTTGAACAGTCACATTTAAAGGCTACTGCATCTTTTTCCAGCAACTTATATCCTTTACCCAAAATTTTGCCTGCCAAGGCCTCTGGTGTCATTCCGGATAAAAATGCGTCTGACAATGCCGGCAACAGATTGATTCGCTTAATCGTAAGGTCAATCAGGTGTTGACTGGCACCTGGCAAGGCCTGCAGCATGAAGCCGCCGGCCTCACCGATACTATTATTAGGATTAACAAAAACCGATAAGCCCACTGCAGAAGGAATTTGCTCCGACTTTGTCAAATAGTAGGCCACATCTTCGGCAATTTCACCCGAAATGATTGGTACCTGCCCTGTATAAGGTTTTTTCAACCCCAAATCCTTGGTTACTTCCATCATTCCCTGACCAACCGCCGTCTTAACATCAATATGCCCATCTTTTTTGGGTGGCAAAGCAATATGGGGATTTTTTACATAGCCCTTAACGGTTAAGTCAGCCTGTGCCGTTACGACCGTCGGCCCAACGGGACCATCCCCCAGCAAGCGGACCGTCAGCTCTTCCTTGTCTGTCAATTCAGCACCCGCAAGCAGCAAGCCGGCAACTAATGTCCTTCCCAGCACCGCGGAAGAGGCTGACCAGGTATCATGCCGCGTTTGTGCTTCTTGGACAACATCCTTAGCGGTAATCGTCAGCAGCCGTAAATTTTTTGTTTTATCAATTGCCTTAACTAAATAATCGCTCATATCTTTCTCCTAAAAAAAGAGAGCCTAATGAAACAGGCCCTCTTTTTTATCAAATTTATTCGTCACTTGGCGAATCATCATCTTGATCGGAATCCACTCCTTGCGGTTTTTCAGGATTCTTCTCTTCAACTTCCTTATTCTTTTCCAATTCAGAAGGAGTAGCTAATCCATCCTTAGCTTCTTCGGATTTTGCAGCATCCTTATCCTTCTTTTTTGCCTTAAGAACTTCTCTTTTTTCAGCCGCAGCCTTAGCTTCTTCATAAGTTGAAGCCTTCGACTCACTTGGAAATTCCTCTTGCTTTTCTGGCATCTTGCCTGTCTTATAAAGAGACATAATCTGCTTTTCATCCAAAGTTTCGTACTTCAGCAAAGCCTCGGCAATAATGCGGTGCGTATCCCGATGCGTTTCGACAATCTCGACTGCTTTAGTATGAGCCTCATCAAGAAGTTGTCTCACAGCTTCGTCGATCTTCGCAGAGGTGGCCTCACTGTATGGCTTCATATTATAAGGATTGGATTCGCCCTCTTTTTCAAGTTCAACTAATCCTAAAGATTTAGTCATCCCGTAATTGACCACCATGCTGTGCGCAATCTGGGTTGCCTGCTCAAAGTCGTTTGAAGCTCCCGTTGACTGGCCGCCAACGACAACCTCTTCACCGGCCCGGCCGCCCATTAAACCGACAAGCTGCTCCATCAGCTGATCCTTGGTCAGCAGGTATTGATCGTCTTTTGGCAGCATCAGGTTATAGCCACCGGTGCGGCCATGCGGAACAATTGTGACCTTGCGGACTGTCCGTGAATCACTTAAAACCAGACCACAAATTGAGTGACCGGCTTCGTGGAAAGCAACCCGCTGCCGGTCTTTTTTGGAAATCAGGCTGTCCTTCTTTGCCGGACCAGCGATTACCCGATCCTCGGCTTCATCAACATCAGATGCGGTAATTTCTGTGCCGTTGCGCCGTGCGGCCAGAAGTGCCGCCTCATTAAGCAAGTTGGCCAGGTCGGCACCAACAAAGCCTGGCGTCTGCCGTGCGACTTCTTTTAAGTCAACGTCATCAGCCAGCGGCATATTTTTGGCATGAACACGTAAAATTGCTTCACGACCACGAACATCAGGGCTGCCAACTAAAACCTTCCGGTCAAAACGACCCGGACGCAGCAAAGCGGGATCAAGCACATCAGAACGGTTGGTTGCCGCAATGACAATTACACCCTCGTTTCCTTCAAAGCCGTCCATTTCAACCAGCAACTGGTTTAAAGTCTGCTCACGCTCATCGTTGCCGCCGCCCATGCCGTTGCCACGGCGCCGGCCGATTGCATCGATTTCATCAATAAAGATAATACTTGGTGCGCTCTTTTTTGCATTAGTAAACAAGTCACGTACACGGCTGGCACCAACACCAACAAACATTTCAACAAAGTCTGATCCGGAAATTGAATAAAACGGAACGTTGGCTTCACCGGCAACCGCACGGGCAAGCAGGGTTTTACCAGTACCCGGAGGGCCCTCAAGCAAAACACCCGACGGAATTTTAGCGCCCAAATTGGTGTATTTCGATGGATTCTTTAAGAATTCAACGACTTCAACCAGTTCCTGCTTCTCTTCTTCCTCACCGGCAACGTCTGAAAAGCGGACATGATTTTTCTTGGGATCTTCAGGTTTAACATGGGTGCGGCCGAAATTCATAATTCCGCCGCCACCGCTGCCGCCGCGGCCGCCGCCAGCTTGGCTCATCATCATCCATAACATGACGATGAACAGAATCGTCGGGACGAGCATGACAATCGTCGAGATCCAGTTGCCCGACTGCGATTCTTCCTGGTTCGACATCTTAACGCCATTCTTTTGGGCTAAGTCCTGCACGGTCGAAACACTGGAATTGTTCTGCAGCATTGTCGTCGAAAAACTAGTTACTTCTTTACCTGAACTACCATTGAAAAAGTCAAGACTGTTTTTCGCGCTGCCTGTATTCCCCTGTGCTTTTTTATATTTACCCGATACAGAATAAACACCGTTTGAAGGCTGAACGTTAAAACTCTTTATTTTGCCTTGACGCAATTCTTTAACAAACTCTGAATAGCTGATATTTTCACTGCCACCAGAATTATTGTTGCCGCCAAGTGCCCAATTGATCCCTCCCAGTAACAGAAGGAAAACAACTATATAGAACAGGCCGTTTGAAAACAGCCGATTCCGGTTATTCTTCATAAAAAACCTCCGCAAAGTTTCTAAACATATACGCTTAAAAGTTTAACACAATTAGCATTAATGCTCTAATATTTTATAATTTCTTATTATTTAGTACGCGTACAGATAGTAATGCCTATTCAAACGCGAAAAAGTTTGCTGCTTGTATGTCTGCTCAACGAATACGGGCTCTGTCCCCGCATAAATCGTTAGACAAAAAGGCCGCAGATTTGCGGGAATGGAATTTTCCGCAAATTTTTTCTTGCTTTTTACATGCTGGCCATTTTGCAAAAGCAATTTTGCTCCCGCCGGCAGCGGACCGACAGCAAAATTCTGCTGCGGTTTGGCATAAAAGCTGCCCAGGCAGTGCAAGTCCTTATTGATGGTCGTTGTCAAAACTAGCTGACGACCGTTAAATGAAAACTGCTGGTCTAATTTCACCGGCAACCGCGCAGCAGTCGGCTGCAAGTTACCCCTGCTTAAATAAAAGTAGCCGCGGTAAGTAACCAAAACGAATCCGGCTAAATGTTCATTTACCCGCAAATGCCATTTTTGCCAAATAAAGTGCTGCCAATAAAGTCGCTGCTGTGCACTCGTTAAACCATTTAACGCCTGCACGGACAAACGATAAGCCACATTTAAGAATAACTGGGGTGGGCCAATTTTAGCAAATTCTTTGTCTATGAAACCGTTTAACAAGGAAATTTTTTTACTAAAATTTAAGGCATTCTGACCCAATTTGGGATTTTCTTCTTTCAAAAGCGGCACAACGTGATGCCGCAGGCGATTGCGCTGCGTATCATCAGCCAAGTTGGTCTCATCGGTGACAAAAGCAATTTGATGAGCCTGATCGAAAGCAAGCAGTTCAGCTTTTGTCCAGGTAAGCAGCGGCCGCAACAAAATAACACCATGCATTGAGCCGACTGCCTGCAAACTGTTCATTTCGCTAGGATCTCCCGAACGAATAAACTTAAGCAGAATGTTTTCCAGCAGATCATCGTTATGGTGCGCCGTCAGCAAATAGTCGCCGTGATATTGATTGACCGTTTCCACCAAAAAAGCATAACGTGCCTTTCTGGCGGCAGCTTCAACGCCCTTTTTTAGCGGCCCATGCCTCTGCCATTTTCCGCTAACAAAAACAATATCATGCTCAGCACAATATTGCTTAATTATTTTTGCTTCTTTAGCAGAATCAGCGCGCAGCTGGTGGTCAAAATGTGCCGCCACCAATTGAAAATGATAGCGGCGTTTTTCCTCATTGAGCAACGCCAACAGGGCCATCGAATCAGGTCCGGCACTCACCGCCACCACTAATTTCCTATTTATAAGCGGCAAGTTATGTGCTTTAAAAAAATCAATAACTTGTTTCATCAGCCAATTCTTTTTTCAGATATGTAATTTCTTTTTTGGCATCTTTTAGTGTCTTGTTCATGACCTGCTCAAAGTCGGTAGTCTTAGTTTTGGAAAACTGGTTGAGCGGATCAATAAGCAGTGGATCATTAACCCGCTTGAGCGAAAGCGCCAATTTGCCTTTAAAATTATGAATAACTACCACCCGGATTTCTTGTCCATTCCGAAAATTATGGCGCTCACGCAGCCAGTTTTCACCAAAATCATCGTGGTGGACTAGCCCCGACCGTCGACCCGGAAGGGTCAAAAAAATCCCAAGATCAGTTATGTTATTAATCACGCCAGTTACCCGCTGGCCAACTTGGTACTTCATTGATCTGAATTGTTCTTTCTCGGTAAGTTAAATACTTTTTCATTCGGCTTCGAATAATAAAACTTCTCACGAATCAATTTCGCAACATAATCTGGATCTTTGAGATCGGCTTTTTTGGCAGCCAGATCCTTGCGCTGTCTGTTTACCTTTGTCAACGATTGCTTGGCTGCCTGCACCTGACCGTCAATCCGCTTAGTCTTGGCAAGCATGATCGCAATTTGAATGCCTAAAATAACAACGATAATTGCAAAAACGGCAATAATCCGGTTGATTCGTACACGGTGTACTTCTCTTATTTTTTGTTTTTGCTTGCGCTTTAACCGGGCTCTCTGTTCTTCCGGGCTAAGCGAATTATAAATACGTGGTCCCCTCATTAATCTCCCCTGCTTAGGCTAAAAATCTTAATCTAATTATAACAATTTACCGTTTAAAAGTCATCAGTCAAGCAGTTCGTATAATTCACTGGCCTCAGCTTTTTTGGTGGTCTCACGAATGCTGCAGACCTTGGCCTTGACCTGTCTTGTGCCGTAGCCAACCTCAATCACATCGCCAATTTTAACATCGTAACTGGATTTGACAACCTTGTCGTTGACCTTGATCCGGCCTTGATCAGCCATCTCTTTGGCAATCGGACGCCGTTTAACTAGGCGTGATATCTTTAAAAATTTATCAATTCTCATTTTTACCTCTTTATCTTTGCACAATTTTGCCTGCCGCCTGCATAAAAGTCGTTAATTCATTAAACAGCATGCGGTTGGTCATGTCAGTTGGCAGTTCAAGCAGAATCACCAAGCGCTTTTCCCGTGTCATGCTGATGCGCGCCTTCAGATTAACGTGCTCAAGCGCCTTAAAAATGTTGGGGCCTTCAAGTTCACGCGAAGCGTGATTATTAAATTCCACTTTAACTTTAGCACCATTTTTGATAATGTTAACTGCTTGCGCATAATCCGCGGCAGCTTTTAGGCCCGAAACAGCCAGCAAGTTTTCCACAGGGGCCGGATAATCGCCGAAGCGGTCAATCAGCTCATCCTTAATTTCTGCTAGTTCATCCTGTTCGGTAACTGACTTGATTTTTTTATAAAATTCGATTTTCTCTTCCTGGTCAGCAATGTAAGTATCAGGAATGTAAGCCTCAAGCCCGAGGGCAATTTCGGCATTAGACCGTTTATGCTTCTTTTTGCCTTTGCGCTGCTTAATGGCATCACTGAGCATCTGCGAATAAAGGTCGTAGCCGACACTGTCAATAAAGCCGTGCTGCTGGGCACCCAACATGTTGCCGGCCCCGCGAATTGATAAATCGCGCATGGCAATTTTAAACCCAGATCCCAACTCGGTAAAATCACGAATGGCATCCAAGCGCTTTTCACCGACTTCTGTCAAGACCTTATTCGGCTGATAAAGAAAGTAGGCGTAGGCAAGCCGGGCGCTGCGACCGATCCGGCCTCGAAGCTGGTAGAGCTGGCTCAAACCGTAATGATCGGCATTTTCAACAATCATCGTGTTAACGTTAGGCATATCAATCCCGGTCTCAATGATTGTCGTGGTCACCAGAACGTCAAACTCCCGGTTCAAAAAGCGATAAAGGATATCTTCCATTTGATTTTGGCTCATGCGCCCGTGCACACTAGCAATTCGCGCTTGAGGAATCAGTTTTTGCAGCTCTTCCACAACCTCATCAATATCGCTAATGCGGTTGTGTAAATAGAAGACTTGACCGCCGCGCTGCATCTCACGCAGACAGGCGTCCTTAATTACACTGGGAAGCTGTTCCATTACATAGGTCTGAATCGGGTAACGGTTGGCCGGCGGTGTTTCCATCACGGACAAGTCGCGCACGCCGACCATCGACATGTGCAAGGTGCGCGGAATCGGCGTTGCTGTCA
Organism: Lactobacillus sp. ESL0791; assembly: GCF_029433255.1. Classification (NCBI taxonomy): domain Bacteria; kingdom Bacillati; phylum Bacillota; class Bacilli; order Lactobacillales; family Lactobacillaceae; genus Lactobacillus; species Lactobacillus sp. ESL0791. The sequence continues at coordinate 1,801,609 of NZ_JAQTHU010000001.1, forward strand.
GCGTCAAGACGTCAATGTTAGCCTTTAATTCCTTCAATTTTTCCTTGTGCTTGACGCCAAAACGCTGTTCCTCGTCAACAATCAGCAAACCCAGATTCTTAAACTGTACATCTTTTGACAAGAGACGGTGCGTCCCCACGACGAGGTCAATTTTCCCGGATTTAAGTCCGGCAATTATTTTCTTGGATTCGGCTGGTGTCTGAAAGCGCGAAAGCATGGCAAAATTCACTGGAAAATCTTTAAAACGATCCTGGATCGTCTCGTAATGCTGCTGAGCCAGAATCGTCGTCGGCACCAAGAAAGCGACCTGCTTATTATCTTCGATTGCCTTAAAAGCAGCCCGCAGCGCCACTTCGGTTTTACCAAAACCAACATCCCCAACAAGCAGGCGGTCCATCGGCTTGTCTTGTTCCATGTCCGCCTTGATTTCCTTAATTGACCGCAGTTGATCCGGCGTCTCAACGTAAGGAAATTCGGCTTCAAACTTGCGTTGCAAGTCGTCATCCGGCAAAAAGGCATGCCCTTTCTCAGATTCACGCTTGGCATACAAGTCAATCAAATCATCGGCAATGTCCTCAACCTTTGACTGCACTTTGCGCTTGGTTTTCGCCCACTCGCTGCCGCCCAGCTTATTAATTCGCGGCCGTTTTCCTTCTGAAGCAACATATTTCTGTACCAGGCCCAGCTGGTCAGCCGGAACAAACAGCTGGTCGCCGTGCTGGTAGGTAATAGTAATGTAGTCACGCTTAGTGCCATTACTTTCCAGTGTCTTGATGCCCTCAAAACGGCCAATGCCGTGGTTGACATGCACAACATAGTCACCGGGTTTTAATTCTGTATAATTGCGCAGGCGCTGGGCATTTTCCAGTGTCTTGATCCGCTTTTTATGTTGAACTTGCTGGTTAAACAGCTCACGTTCCGTCAAAAAGACAAGTTTAACGGTCGGCAGCACAAAACCACTAGCAAACGCACCAACAACAATTTGTGTGCGGCCCTGAAGCAAATCATCTGCTGGGACAACCGGAATATTCATGTCAAAATCGGCCATTGTCTGACTGATTTGCTGTGCCCTTTTTTCATTATCAGCCTGCAAAATTACCGTTTGCCCGGTTTTCTGGTAGGCTTCAAGCTGGGTTTTAATCAGCGGCATTTGACTGAAAAATTGGTCAGCTTCCCTTGTCTGCCAGTTAAACAGCTGACCCAAGCGAAGCCGGCCCATGCTGCGCTGAAAAAGTGAAAAATAAACGTGATGGTGCTGGTCGCGAGACCAAGTTTTAGCAAAATTGGCGCGAATTTCCTGCCCCGGCAGCATTGCACCGGTTTTCAATTCATCATCAATAAAACCGGCATTCTGCTGGTCAACAGTTTTTACCGCCTGACTAATTAAGGGCCAATCGTCTAACAGAATTACACCTTTTTTGGCAAAATAAGCAAGCAGACTTGTCGGCTCTTCCAGCAAATAATCAACCAAGAAAGAATAATTTTGCGGCAAAGTATTATCTTTTAATTGGTCCAAGACACCGGTAAAGTGGTCAGACACCGCTTTTTCCGGTGCTGGGGCATCGGCCATTGCTGCCGTAATCTTATCTGCTGCCCGCTGAAAAGCGGCCGGCACAAACACCCGGTCTAATGCCGGCGTAATCGTTACTTGCACAACTTCCTTTTTACTGCGCTGGGTAGACAAGTCAAATTCCTTGATAGTATCAATTTCGTCACCAAAAAATTCAATTCGCACCGGGAATTCCCGATCCAACGGATAAACATCCAGAATATCACCACGCAAAGCAAATTCGCCGGGTTTGGCGACCAAATTCTGCCGCTGATAACCAACAGAAACAAGAAATGCGGTTAATTCCTGCAAATCATATTCATTACCCGGAAGCAGTTCACGTTGGGCCTGAGCAAATTCCGCCGGTAAGGATAATTTATACTGCAGTGCCTGCGGTGTCACTACAACAATGCCCGGTTTTCCCGAAAGTAAAAAATTCAGGGCCTGAACCCGGCTGCTCAGTTCATCGGGGGAGCTAACTGCGGTTTGTGTGGCGATCGTCGCATCCACCGGAAACGACTGTACCTGGTCATCTGCCATAATACCGCTTAGTGCACCAGTTAATTTTTGGGCTTTATTTTCATTTTCTTCAACCAAAAGTACCGGCACCTGGAGCTGCGTGACCATTTGCTTTAACAGCAGACTAAAAGCACCGGCATTGGCGCCAGTGATCAGTGAATTTTTTACTTGTTCAGTTTTGCCAATAAAATTGCGCAGCTCTTTATCTTGCGCAACGATTTCTGTTAATTGCATGCTAATTATACTTATTCATCAGGTATTGGCAGCTTTTACCAGCAATAAAATCGGCAATGATCTCACCACTGGTGGCAAAAGCCGCATCCATCAACTTCTGTTGCTCATCGTTAAACGGTGTCAAAACCCATGAAACCACCGTCGCCTTTTCCGGATGGCGAATACCGATCTTCAGCCGATTGAACTTGTCTGTTCCCAGGTCACGGATGATGCTTTTTATCCCGTTGTGCCCACCGGACTTGCCGCCGGCACGAAGCCGGATCTTACCAATCGGCATGTCCATATCATCATGAATAATCATAATGTCTTCCGGCTTAACTTTGAAAAAATTAGCTACTTGGGCAACTGAGCGGCCCGAATCATTCATAAAAGTCTGCGGTTCAAGAAAGATGGCATCTTCACCTGCAACCTTTTGCTTGGTCCACAAGCCTTCAAACTTGTCCTTGTCTAGGGCTAAATTATTTTTGCGCAAATAATTATCCAACGCCATAAATCCGGTATTGTGCTTAGTTTGATCATATTTCTTCCCGGGGTTGCCTAACCCTGCAATAATTTTCATTTCTATTCCCCTCATACATTATCTTATTAATGATAGCACAACCGCTAACTAAAATAGTGCGCAAAAATCAGGTATAGATAATTCAAAAGATGATTTTAATGTTTATTTAATTTCTACTATTTCTATGATATAATTACAAAGAATATTTTGGAATGGAGGCAAGCGCATGCTTATCAAATCTTCAGTTATTAAAAAAGATTACTTAACAACAGTTAATGAACACGTGACTCTTGAGGAAGCCCTGAAAATCCTTGAAGATTCCGGTTTTAGGTGTGTGCCGATTTTAGATGATACCGGAACAATCTTTCGGGGCAACATCTACAAGATGCACATCTACCGCCACAAATCCCAGGGCGGCGATATGAGTCTGCCAGTTACTTATCTACTTAAAAACGCAACTAAGACAATCAAGGTTAATTCACCGTTTTTCAAGGTTTTCTTTACCATCAAAGATTTACCTTATATCGCTGTGCTAGACGAAGACAATAAGTTTTACGGTATCTTAACCCACTCCAAACTGTTAGACATGCTGTCTGATGCTTGGAATGTCAAAAATGGTTCCTATGTTTTGACCGTCTTGACAGATGACTCGCGGGGCAATTTAGTTAAAATGTCCAAAATCATCACTAAATACTGTAACATCGCAGGAACAATGACTTTGGATGCTTCGGCTGGTCAATTAGGCGGCAATTTTGTCCGCAGAATTTTGTTTACCTTACCTGCTGGTGTCAGCGAAGAAACATTGAAGGAGATCGTCAGCAAGTTGGACCACAAGGGGTATGTGGTTTCCGAGATCGAAGACCTGCAAGCAGGAATGACCTTGATGAGCGACGAAAATCCGGGCGTTTACATTAATCAAGAGAAGAAATAAATATTTTTTAAGCAAAAAACTTTTCCAAGAGAACGGAAAAGTTTTTTTATGCCTAAAATTATTCATTATCATAGACGCGCGGCAAGCGGTCATTGAGCATGCAGGCCACCTCGTAGTGAATTGTGTCCAAATAGTCAGCGGCCGCTTTAATGTTATTGGGTTCTGCCGGGTCATTAGAAATCAGAACAACCTTGGTCCCGACTGGCATGGTCTGCGGCAAACGCACCATGAACTGGTCCATGCACACCCGCCCGACAATTGGGCAGTAACTATCGCCCACTTTTACCTTAAAACCCTGAAACTTGCGCAGCCAGCCATCGGCGTAACCTACCGGCACGGTGCCAATAACTTGGTCGCCATCGGCCACGTAAGTCGAGCCATAGCCGACACCGTCGCCCTGATGAATAATTTTAACATGTGTCAATTCGCTGACTAATGACAGCGCTGGCCGTAATTTTAGGGCAGCGTGCAAATCTGGACTGGCCGGATTAGAAGATGGATTCAAGCCATAGATACCAATGCCGAAACGAACGATATCACTCGGGACATTTTTGTCAAAAACGCTTGCGGCAGTATTATCCACATGGATCCACTTCGGCTTAATTGTCAGCAGTTCTTTCATATGGTTAAAACGTGCAACCTGCTTTTGGAAATACCGCTCATCACTGCTGTCGGCCGAGGCAAAATGAGTAAACATGCCTTCGATAAAGAAAGATTTGTTGGCCGTTAAAAATTTGTTAGCCGCAACAAATTCGTCATCTTCACTAAAACCAATTCGACCCATTCCGGAATCAATTGCTAAATGAATCTTCAGCTGCAGCTGTTCTTCTTGCAAAAACTGTTCAGCCTGCTTTAGCCAAGCAAGATTAGGTACGGCTAGCGAAACATCATGGACTGCCGCTAGCGGTGCATCTTCCGCAGGTGTAACGCCTAAAACTAAAATCGGCTTAACAATTCCTGCCTGCCGCAACTCCAACGCCTCATCAAGAAGCGCCACACAAAAGCCATCTGCGCCAGCTTTAAGGGCGGTTTTGGCCACTGGAATCGCACCATGACCATATGCATTAGCCTTGACCACCGCAAATAATTTCTGCTTAGGCTTCAACCGTTTAACTTCTTCTGCAACATTTTCTCTAATTGCGCTCAAATCGACCCGAACAACTGCGGGCCGGTGCCTGCCTGGAACCATTATTCTTCCTCCAAAACTACCAATGTAACAATTTCGTGATTATCGTGCGAAATGCTGGGAAAAATCTTGCCGGAAAACTTGGTCGACGTCATCACCGGATGTCCAACATCATTCCACAGTGTTTCCACATCCTGCAGACCGACCTCTTTGCCCAAGCCTGTTCCCATTGCCTTCGAAAAGGATTCCTTGAGTGAAAAGCGTCCGCCCAAATATTCCACCTTGCGTTTGCCCTGCATTTTTTTGTACTGGGCAAATTCATTTGGTGTCAAAACTTTCTTGGCAAAAGAATCGCCGCGAGCAACAATTTTTTTGACCCGAGCAACTTCCACGACATCAATTCCTACACCTTTAATCATTTTTCTACCTCATACAAAAAATAATTATAATCTAAAAAATGAGTTGTAAATTAAAACAACTCATTTTTATAAGAAAGATTAATCTTTTTTGTTTTTAATCACAAATTTGTGACCACCGCCATTGCCGCGCCGACCATGGCCATAACGATTACCACTATCACGGCGACCGCTGCGATAATTTCCACGGCCACGGCTGCCATTCCGACTGCTGCGACCGCGATATCCGCCATGACCGCCACTGCGGCGGCCGTTACCCTTATACGGCAACGGTTTTTCCGAACTGATCTTAACCTCCACATCAGAAGAATCCTTAGCCAGATTTTTCAAAAAGGCGGAAACTAGATCAAGGGCTGAATAATTTTCCAGCAAGTCATTAGCATCCTTGGTGTACTTGGTCAAGTCATCCTTCATCAGGTCTTCAATCTTAGACTTAGCCAGTTTCAGCTGACCATGAAGTGCCTCATCATCAGTTGGCGGAAGGAGCGGTGTCATCTTTTTCTTGGTTAACTGCTCAATTGTGCGCATGTAGCCAATTTCATTCGGAGTGACAAAAGTTACCGAAATTCCGTTTTGACCAGCACGCCCCGTACGGCCAATCCGGTGAACATATGAATCCGGATCCTGCGGGATATCGTAGTTATAAACATGGGTTACACCCGAAATATCTAGGCCCCGAGCAGCAACATCAGTTGCCACCAAAATATCCAGTTTACCAGCACGGAATCGTTTCAAAACACTCATTCGCCGGTCCTGTGACAAGTCACCATGAATTCCGGCTGAATTGTAGCCGCGTGCCTGCAAGCCGCGGTTGACTTCGTCGACGCGGCGCTTAGTTCGGACAAAAACTAGCGCCAGATCTGGCCCTTCAACATCAATCAGGCGACACATAATATCAAATTTTTCCGAATCCTTGGCCCGAACAAAATACTGGTCAATCAGATCCGCGGTCAATTCTTTGGCCTTAATCCGGACAATCTCCGGATCATGCATAAACTTTTCGCTGATGCGCAAGATCGGTTGCGGCATGGTTGCACTGAAGAGCAGGGTCTGCTTGCGGTTTTTCACATAGCCCAAAATGCTTTCAATATCCTTGATAAAGCCCATGTCCAGCATTTCATCAGCTTCGTCCAAAACTATTGTATTAACGTTCTCAAGATTGATCGTCTTGCGCTTAAGGTGATCAAGCAGGCGTCCGGGGGTGCCAACTAAAATGGCCGGTACATGGTGTTTAAGCGAGCGAATCTGCCGACCAATATCGGCACCACCGTAAACAACCTGTACCCGGGCCTTTTCATCACGGCCTAGGCGGAAAAGTTCCTCTTGGGTTTGAATCGCCAATTCACGCGTCGGTTCAAGTATCAAAGCTTGAATCGTCTTGCTGTGTTTATCCAGGTTTTGTAAAATCGGCAGCGAAAAAGCAGCTGTTTTACCAGTACCCGTTTGTGCCTGGCCGATCACATCCTTACCGGCTAAAGCAAGAGGAATTGTCTGTTCCTGGATCGGCGTTGCTTCCTCAAAGCCCGATCGTTTAATTGCTTTTAACAGCTCATCATTTAATCCTAATTCCGAAAATTTCACCAAATTCTCCTATCTAAGCCGCTCAACTACTTGTTCCAGGTGCATCCCGTGTGAGCCCTTTAAAACCACGATGTCGTCCGGCTTAATATCATTCTTTAAATCATCAATCATGCGTTGCATGTGATCTTGTCCGTAATAATGCAATTGTGCAGGGGCATATTTACCCTGTAAAGCATCATATAAATTCTTCATTTGCGTTCCCAGCAAATAAACTTCGTTAATCACCTGGGGATCAAGGCAATCAGTCAGGCCCGCATGTAAACTTGCCGACCGTTCGCCTAGTTCAAGCATATCGCCCAAAACAGCAATTCGACGACCGCCAGCTGGCACCCGAATTTGCCCAAAACTGGTAATAACGGCGCGTACAGCAGTGGGGTTGGAGTTATAAACATCACTCATGATATCTTCACCCACATCGCCTTTTTCCCATTCCATTCTGTTGGCCGTAGGAGCAAAATCGGCCAGAGCATTGGCAATTTCTTCATCAGTTTCCCCGAAATAACGGCCAACTGATAATGCTGCCATCGCATTAGAAACGTTGTGCTTGCCAATCATCGGAATCATAAATTTCTGCTTTGAGCCGTTTATCCAGAAGCTGGCATGGTGCTTATAACTGCGAAATTTTGTGGCGTAAACAGTGTCACTTTCACTAAAACCAAAAGTTGCCTGATCCTGTTCAAGCTTTGCTGCCCGTTCTCTTAAAAGCGGCTCGTCACCGTTATAAATCAATTCGCCGTCTTCTTGCAAGAAATCCGTAATTTCCATTTTTGCATCTGCAATATGCGCCCGGCTGCCCAAAAACTCAATATGTGCTTCACCAATCATGGTGATCACAGTCACATCAGGATGCGTTAACTCACTCAAATGGTGGAGTTGGCCCGCATGATCCATCCCCATTTCCAAAACCAAGATTTCCGTATTGGGTTTCATTTCCAAAATTGTCAGCGGCACACCAATCTCATTATTAAAATTGGCTTCGGTCTTATGAACATTGAAGCGTTTGGTTAAGACGGCCGCCGTCATGTCCTTGGTTGTCGTCTTGCCGTTTGAGCCGGTAATGCCGACAACCGTTGGATTTACCTTGCCCAAATAATATTTGGCTAAAGCCTGCATTGCCATTAGCGGATCGTCAACTTCAATCACCGCAATTTTTTCAGGTTTATTTGGGTGCCCCTTCTCCCATAAAGTGGCGGCAGCACCATTATTAATTGCACTAACAATAAAATCATGCCCATCTCTTTCACCTTTTAAAGGTATAAAGAGGCCGCCTTCTTTAATTTTTCTAGAGTCAAAGGCAACAGAAGTAATAATTGTTTCACTGTTACCCGAACAAGTTGCACCAAGTGCCTTGGCAATTTCTGCCAGTTGCATTTTCATTTATATCTACTCCTAAAATACAAATTCATAATACAGCAGTAATTATACTTGCTTTTACTACCTGCGACAAAGTAATCGCTTGTTGCGAAAAAAAGCAGCCCCAATGGGACTGCTTCCACCAGATCAAAGGTATTACTTGTTGTTCATGCCATATTTCTTGTTGAATCTCTCGATCCGGCCATCTGCTTGAGCAAACTTCTGTTTGCCAGTATAGAATGGGTGGGAATCTGAAGAAATTTCAACCCGAATTAATGGGTAAGTCTTACCTTCATAATCTACTGTTTCCTTTGCTGTCAAAGTTGAACCAGCTAAGAATTTAGCACCTGTAGCCGAGTCCATAAAGACAACTTGTTGGTAATCTGGATGTATACCTTGTTTCATATTATTACTCCTTTGCCATAACCGTCTTTCAGGTTATAGATTAACCGATTAACGTTTATTACTCTACCATCTTCAAGCAATCTTTTCAAGTCTTTTTGACCAAGCTAATCATCATACTTAGCAGCTAAGTCAGGTAAATGCTTGTGGTTCTCCGAAATTAATTTGAGATTCTTATTACTGGCCTGCCAGCGATTTTGAAATTTCAATTTCTTGTCATTATCAGTCACCAGTTCAATTTTCATAACACCAAAAACACTGAGCGCTTTTTTAGCAGTAACTTGTTTGATGCTTTCTTTCGGAATAAACAAGTTTTTCCCCGAAAAACCACTCATTAAATTCAAGCCCAAAAGTAAGATACCATCATCTTTAAAGCACATAATAAACCACTTAGCCGTTAATGAAGCTAACCCACCGACTATCGGGCCGCCGAAAAAATTACCGGCCACTGTCCGCTTAATGGGTGAGCCCTGCTGAACGATCACAAAATCATCTTCCGCAACGGGAAAACCCATCCGCTTTTCATAGGACATGATTTTTTCATCGGAATATGCACCCTTAGGCTTTTCCGCTTCTAAGTTATATTTCGTCTCAAGGTCTTGCCTGCTTGTTTCTTCTGAACTCGTTTCGCTCATCATCATATTTCCTTATCTTGTTATTAATATTAGTCATAAGTATACATTAATTATACTCCTGATAAAGAATAAAATTATATCAAATATTATTTAATTTGCTCAACTTCTTTTTTGTACGGAATGGATGGCTGCGCACCATAGCTCTGAACGGTCAGTGATGAAGCCTTGTTGGCAAAGTTAATTGCTGCCTTCAAGTTAGAAAAATCCGGTTTGAGTTGACTGACCATGGCCCCGATAAAAGTATCACCGGCAGCAGTTGTATCAACTGCTTTAACCTTGTATGCCGGCACCAATGCAGATTGCCCCGCGAAATCATAAAAAGCTCCTTTGGCCCCAATCGTGATAATCACAGCTGAAACACCCAAGGCATGCAGTTTATCTGCCGCTTGTTTAGCACTGGCTAAATCTGTAACGTGCACCCCGGTGATCGTTTCGGCTTCGGTTTCATTAGGTGTGATCATGTCGGTCACTTCCAGCAATTCCTGCGGAATTTCTTTAATTGCGGGAGCTGGATTTAAAATGGTTTTTATTCCCTTCTCATGGGCAATCTGAAAACCCCTGAGCGTTGCCGCAAGCGGTGTTTCAAACTGAGCAAGCACAAAATCACTACTATTTATTAAGTCGGCATTCTGTGCAACATCATCAACCGTAAAATCGTAATTGGCGCCAGAATAAAGCGTGATCGAATTTTGCCCCACATCATCAACCGTGATAAAGGCTTGACCCGTTGATTCATCTTTGATTGTCTGAATACCGGAAATATTAATTCCTTCATCTTTAAGTAAGTTCAGCATCTGTTTGCCCGGCAAGTCGTTGCCGACCGCCCCGATAAAATTCGTCCGGGTTCCGCAGCGAGCAGCAGCCATCGCTTGATTGGCGCCTTTGCCCCCAGCAGCCGAATAATGCTCTTTGGCATGAATCGTTTCACCCGGCCTAACCATCCGTTCAACCCGTAAGTTGGTGTCAAGATTGATGCTTCCAATAATTGTCACAGTGTTCATGATGTTGCTCCTTTAACTCTTTTATTTCTAGTGTAATTATCGCATCTTTAAATAGTAATTTAAACTTGAAAACTAGAAATTACGCAAAAAGAGTGTAATTTTCCTAGGCGAAAGTTAAATATTTTATTTCCCAGTCCACCTACTTTTTGAATCATAACCAACTGTCATACAACTATTTTCCAATAATTGCCATACTGTGACTTACACCTAATCTTGTGGCTCCGGCGTTAATCATCTCTTGTGCTTCGCTAGCTGTGTGTATACCACCTGAAGCTTTAACCTGTGTATGCGTCCCCTTAACTGCGTCATACATTAACTCCACGCCATGAACGGTTGCACCTTCTGTTGAAAACCCTGTTGAACTTTTAACAAAATCTGCACCGGTTTTGGCAACAATCTTAGAAGCTTTTGTGATCTCATTATCTGTTAATAAACATGTCTCAATTATAACTTTAACAATTTTATTCGAAGCGTGTCCCACATTAACTACAGCCTGAATATCTTCTTCAACTTTGTCGTAGTGACCTGATTTCATTTCACCAATATTCATGACCATATCTATTTCATTTACACCATTTGCAATAGCATCCTCAGCTTCTAAAGTTTTTATTCTAGTAGTATTGGCACCCAACGGGAATCCTATTACACAAGCTGTAGAAATTTTTGTGCCCTTTAATGCCTCGCTTACTTTCTTCACCCAATATGGGTTTATCATAACGGCATGAAAATGATTATCAACAGCTTGCTGTATCACTTCATCAACTTGTTTTTCGGTAGCATCTGGTATTAATAATGTGTGATCTATATATTTACTTAGTTCCATAATAAACTCCAAAAATATTTATTTTTATCTTTTCTTCAATTTTGCCATTGTATTTCCGACAATATTAGGCATCATTTCAAAGCCCTAAAATGATTACCACATAACACCTCCACTGAAAGTTTTTACTAAATTTGCTACTAATATTTACTTAAAATAAAAGGATTCTTGAGAAAAACTCAGAAATCCTTTTTTCTTTTTTAGTTGCAGAAACAACTAATTCAATAATCAGAATATTTTTACTATCAAGTAAATTGCAAACCCATAATAAAAATTCAAAACAAATGAAATAGATTAGTTTTATTTAATCCATGACTTGATCTTCTCTATGGTCCCTGTATAATCAACTTTACTAAAATCAGAAACATTTAAAAATATCGTTTTTCCAAGTTTGAAATGAGCATAATCACGTTTTTGGTTGAATGCTTCAAATTCTTCTTTTGGTCTCTGAATATCAACTTTAGTCCTATCTTCTACAACGTCACCTTTATGATAATGATTCATAAGATATCCTAAATGACGTTCAGGATCTAAATCACGTTTCTTTTGACGTTCATACAAAATATTAAGATCAGCTCTTAAAGTAATAGTGATTATTTGAAAATTGTATTTTTCAGCTAATTTTTCTAAAGTATCATGTTGACGATAAGAAAAAGGATAATCACAAATAATTGATTTGCCCTGTTCCATCAAACTTTCGATACTCTTATAAAAAAGTTTATAGGCTTTCTCATCAAGTTCATTTTTTTCAGACTGATTATTAAACCCATACTCATCATACATACTTTCTTTAAAAACATCTATTGATGTTTCGTTAAAGCCAGGAATCTCTTTTCTAATCAAATTATCAAAATATGTCTTTCCCGTCCCAGGGCTGCCAGCGAGAAGTAGCAGGGTTCTTTTCAATGAAAACACCCTCTATTACTTATTCATAAATAATTCAATCTTATGTTTGATAATTTTATTAACTTCATCATTACACGGAATAATATTATTCCTCAAAGAATTATTAACTTCCGTTTCACCAAACATTTCTTTAGCCTTTTTAGTCCATGCTACCAAAATCTCAGTACCTACATTAAATTTTCTAATACCATTTTCAGTTAATCTATGATAATCTTCTTCTTTAACACCAGTACCACCATGAATAACCATTGGTCTATTCAGCTTTTTATGTAATTCTTCGATTAACGGAAAGTTCAACTTAGTCTTAGACTGAAATTGACCATGATGAGTACCTACACCAACAGCTAACGCATCTACATCACATTCTTGTAAGAATTTAACAGCATCTTCTGGACGAGTATAATTTCCTTCTTTAACAGTAAATCCTTCTTCTGTACCACCAATGGTACCAATCTCGCCTTCCACAGACACTCCACGTGCATGAGCAAAGTCAACAACTCTCTTAGTCTTTTCAATATTTTCTTTAAATGAAAGTAGTGAACCATCAAACATTACCGAACTATAGCCAGCTGCAATTGCATCTTCAATATCCTTAATATCACGTGCATGGTCGAGGTGAAGAACTACGTCAACAGCTTCATTAGTTGCCATACTCTTACATACCGCAACAAAATTAGACATACCCACGTAGCGTGCAGTAGCGACAGATGTTTGAATAACTACTGGCGCTCCTTCTTCATGAGCAGCCTCAATCATTGCTGGCACCATTTCTAAATTATGAGCATTGAATGCACCTACAGTGAAGTTATTATCTTCCGCATCTTTCAATACTTCTTTTAAAGTTTTATAAGCCATTTTTTCTCCTAGAGAGTTTTCTCTCAAAAATAAATTTAATTCTAAAATTATTAAGATCAGAACTATTTGGATCTCATGATTTTCTTTGACAAAGCTGTAAGGCTATCACTCTTGTTAAGCCATTTTTGAATCTCATCATTATCTTTGGCATATGAAGCTTGCTTGCGTTTTTCGTCATACAATGTAAGCAAACCATCGAAGGCTGGACCAAAATCTTCATTGCACTTAAGACTAGTCTCATATGCATTAATTGCTTCATCAATATTGCCAATCCTTTGATAATCCTTGCCTAACTGAGTTAATACCTCCGCTTTCTTTTTACTAAAATCGTCTGATTCTGAATCAGCATTTTTTTCACTTTTAATTTGATCGTTTAATTGCTTTATTTCTGATTCTATCTTTGATTTTTCTTCTTCTGATAATTTAGTCGCTGGATTTGCAGATCCTTTATTATTTGAATCCGGATCCTTTGTAGACTTGAATAATTTTGACCAAAAAGACATATTACAACCCCACTTTAACCAAATGCTTTAAAGGCAGGAGCAATAACCCAAAGATAAATGAGTGCTGCAGTAATTGTATCTACATCAGTAGCAGTAGCATTTACAAAGCCTACCTTTGACAGAGCTACAACTAACAATGCCGGAAGTAGGGTAATAAACAAGCCGTGAACAATACCACCAATTACAGCACCACGTTTGCCACCGATTGCATTACCAAATATTCCAGCTGTACCACCAGCAAAGAAGTTAGACGTCATACCAGGCAAAATAACTGCTAAGCCTAGAACAGGAGTCACAAACATACCAATCAAAGTACCAATAGTAGTAGTAATAAAGCCAACGATTACTGAATTAGGAGCGTATGGAAATAATACTGGACAGTCTAATGCAGGGATTGAATCTGGAACAATCTTCATCGCAATACCACGGAAGGCTGGCACAATTTCACCTAACATTAGACGTACACCAGAAAGCATTACGTACACACCAACAGTAAATTCAATAGCTTGTAGGAAAGCATAAACAATGTAATTAATACTACCAGCTGCACCTGCTGCTGCCTTTGCGCACCAATAAGGGCCTGCTAATGCTGCAGTAATAATATACAAAGGAACCATTACTACCATAATTGAAAGACTGTTATCTTGTAAGAATGACATGCTCTTAGGAAACTTAACATGTTCCCATGAGTCTTTCCTTTCACTCATCTTCTTAACATGTTGGTCAACTTTACGGTCTCTTACTAACCAAGCAACACCAGCTTCAACTAAGTACCCAATCGTACAGAAGTGGCCCAAAGCGATTGAATTATTACCGGTAATTTTTCTAACAATGGGTTGGGCCAATGCCGGCATAGCTATTGCAAAAATACCACCGATAATACTACCCATTAAAATTAATGGAAATCCTTTAAGACCTGCAAAGTGGCCACCAATAACAGTCATGGTTGACATCCAAAGCAATGCTTGACCTGTTAAGAACACATATTTCCATTTAGTAAATCTTGCAATAATAATGTTGACAATAAAAATACCTAATAACGTTAAAGCAATGTCATTACCCAAGCCCAATTTATTCATGGCTTGTCCGTTAATAGCTTCAATACTTGGAACAATGCCTTGGGTATGAAAGCCATGTTGGAAAATAACAGCAAAATAAGCCAAGCTTTGCTGAATAATGGTTGATCCAGCACTCAGTACTTCAAAACCTAATAAAGTTTTAAGCGTACCACTAATTACTTCTCCGACTTTTTTACCTTGAAGTACTAATCCCAGAAACGCAATTAATGAAATCAAAATCGCTGCTTGGGTTAATATATTATTAATTATCCATTCAACAACTACCATTTAATTCACCCTCTTAACTTTCAGCTATTTCTTTTACGATTGGCAAAATCTTTTCTTTAATTTCTTCCTTATCAACAATATTGTTTAAGTATACAATTTTTGTTTTAGGGTCAATTTGAGTATTCTCAAATTGAGATTCAAAATTGCTTGCAGAAACAATTACATCCGCATTTAAAGATGGAACATCTGAAATGGAATCATGATCTGACTTTACTTCAATGCCAGCCTCTGAAAATACATCATCAGCTTCCATTTGGCACGCCAAACTTGAGCCTAATCCATTACCACAAATAAAGTACACACTAGGCACTTTAGCCATAATTATTACCTCCTAAACACAATTTATTATGTATTAATTCTTTTTAAATAATATATTCTTAAAACTATTAATGTCTTCTGCTTCAGCTAATTCATCAATCTTTCCAGGTTGATGAATCAAATTAATTACTCCTTTTAAAATATTCAAATGAGAATAATTATCAATAGCCGCTAAAACAAATATAACTTTGACAGGATCATTATCTTTATTACCAAAATTAATTGCTGGATCTAAAGTAGCGACACTAACATCAAGCTTATTTACACCATCCTCAGGGCGCGCATGTGCAAGTGCAATACCTGGTCCAATAACAATATAAGCGCCATAATCAACAACAGATTTCTCCATTGCTTTAACATAATTTTGGTCTATTGAACCATTATCTAGAAGCGGGGAAGCCGCTTTTTCTATAGCATCAGTCCAATTGCTAGACTTTAAATGGAGCTGAATTTTATTATTGGTAAGTAAATTCCCTATCATAGGCCTTACCACACTTTCTTTTACCATTATCTTGTGATTTGAAAAAGCTCTAATTAAGTCATCAACTAACTGACTGTTAACTTTTTTGTGCAAATCCTTTTCAATGATTTTTATTATATTTTTCAATAAATTACTACTATCATCTACCTTATGCTTATTCAAGAAACTACGATTCTGCAGATTTAATCCTTGAGCAAATTCCTTTAAATGCCGATAATCTTTGGCTTGAGGCACAGGTGATAACTGGAAACTAGGAATGTTTTTTAATGGATAATTAATTGTTTTAACCACAAAATCAATATTTAATTTATTTAAAGTATTTATATTTTGTAATCCTAAAATAGCAACAATTTCCACATTTAAATTCCGCGCAATATTAGTTGCAAGCAGCTGTCCCGTTGCTTCACCATAATTACAAAGCACAGCAATTCGGTAAGTGCTCTCATTTTTAGATACTTGTTCAGCATATGTTACAAAATATACTACTATGTATGCTTTCTCTTCATCAGATACTTCATCATGAGGATAATTCGTTTTAAAAAATTCACTGATATCATTAAAAGTACTGCTATAATTACTTTTCAAAAGATTTGTCAATGGATTATAAATATGTATATGATCTTTTTGCCTCTGCAAAAAATCAGTAATATGCGAATTTAATTGCTCAAAAAACTTCTCTGAATCTTTATAACTGATATTCTCTTTATCAGTCATAAAGTTAATTAGTTTTACGCTTAATACCTGTGATTGACTCCAAGTAAAAATATTTTCGTGATTCTTACCCAAAAAAGACTTCAAAGAATATGCCAGATACTTTTTTTCTGCAACAGGTGCACAGATGTGCAATCTTACGGTAAGGTCATCGATTAAAGAAGATACTTTATTTTCTTGAGTTTCAACATAAGAGCTTTCACTCTCACTAATATATTTTTTATTGGAAATGCGGCTAACCCAAATCGCTAATAGAAGACTAACTTGTATTTCTCTTGCAGAAACACCTTCATATTTCCCGCCAGCTATTAACTTATATGCAATTTTCCTAGATTGAGAAAAAACATTTAATCCAAAGAAGTCAACAATAAGTTTATAACTATCGCTTTTATTTATTACTGTTTTATCTGTGAATTCAGAAATATCAACGTTGGCAACCATTAACTGCTGCATCATAATTCTAATATTCTTCTCAGCACCTATTACTTCCGCACCTTGTTGAGTACTTAAATTTAAAGAGTATTTTGACAAATATTCTCTTATTTGTTTCATATCTTTATCCATGGTACTCTTGCTAATTTCCAACCTTTTTTGTTCTTCAAAAATCTTTATCTTCTTTGGATATTTTAAAAAGTCAAGAATTATCTCAAGCTGGCGATTCTTAGGCGAAATTAAATTGCTGTCGGTAGTTTTCAAATATTCTAGTAATTTATTTTTTTCAATTGAGGTAAGAGATAGTGAAAGATTGCCCCTACAGTTATCAACTCTAGAAATTGATAATTGCTCTAACTTAAAATTAATTTCTTTAAGATCATTTCTGACCGTCCGAGATGATACGCCCAATGAATGGCTTAACTCTTTAATTTTTAAAGGTTCATCTTCTATTAAAGAATTTAAGATATATAATTGTCGATCTTTCATATCCTTTACCTCATTTTTAATATTAGCTGAATTCGTTTACATTTAAAAGAACAGATTAGTTCATTTTCCTTTGGAAACAATTCATACGTAGTACATATTATTTCACCTGACTTTTGAAAGTATAAAAGCTTACATGTTATCTAAAATATAACATATAGAAAACTTACATTTGTACGTTAAAAAAGCCGGAAATCAAACTTTTCCTATATAATTTCTAGCTTTCAGATTTCAGTCAGATAGTAATTAAAAGTGTGGGCCTATTGCTTGATAAAGCTTTAACATAAATAAATTTATTTTATGGTTTTATAATTCAAGCTCACCTAATGTCGCAATTTACTGGGCAAAATCTGAAATATTGGTAAAGCATTACTTGGATTACACTTTTTCTGCAAAACTTTGCTATAATTGCTCAATAAATATTAACTAATTTTGAGAGAAAGATTATGAAACGTGAATTAAACTTTTTTGCAGCCCTGGCCACCGTTATGGGAACCATGATTGGCGGTGGTGCTTTTTTTAAAATTGCTACAGTTTCGACACTGACACACAACCCGTGGTTGAGTATTCTTGTTTGGCCGCTTGCCGGTTTTATTACTATCATGGCCGGACTCAGCATTGCCGAATTAGCGGCAATTTATCCGGAAGACGGCGGCCCCGTTAAATACTTGGAAGCAATTTATGGACCAAAGATTTCCTTTCTGTTCGGCTGGTCGCTAATTATTATCTACTATCCGGCCAACATCGCCGCCCTGGCAATCGTGTTTGCCACTCAGCTGCGGGAAATGCCTGGTTTCAGCAGTTTTTCAACCACGATGATTGCTTTTGCTGTCATGTTGATTTTACTAATAGTTAACTGGCTGGGAACAAAACTAAGTAGCAAAGTGCAAAAAGTTTCGTTAATTGTTAAGCTTATTCCGATCATCGCTATTGCGCTGGCAGCAGTTTTCAGCAAAGCGCCTAACCAATTGGCTGGCACAACTCTTCCCCATAGTTTTTCGGCTAACGCAGCGACCGCTTTTGGCCAAGCGCTGCTGGCAGTGCTATTTGCTTATGATGGCTGGCTCAGTGTCGGTAATCTGGCCAGTGAAATTAAAAATCCCGCAAAAACTTTGGCTAAAGCGATCAGTTGGGGACTGGTGGGCGTGACTATTGTATATACCATGCTCAATTGGGGTTACATCAGAATGGTTCCGTGGCACCAAATTGTCGGCAATCAGGCCACAGCCATGTTAACTGCACAAAAGCTTTTTGGTGATCTTGGCGGTAAGATTCTTGCAATTGGTATTCTCGTATCAATCTTTGGGGCAGCTAACGGCCACCTGATGCTGGGATCGCGCATGCCCTATGCCCTCGGTACAAAAAAACAATTACCGGCTGCGAACTTTTTCGGTAAATTAAACAGTAAAACTCATGTCCCAACCAACAGTATGTTGTTTGAATGCGCCATTGCTGCCGTCATGATTTTATCCGGTACCTTCGATACTTTGACTGATATGCTGGTTTACGTTTCGTGGATTTTTTCCATTCTATTATTTATCGGTGTGTTCATTTTGCGGAAAAGAGAACCCGAATTGATGCGGCCATATAAAATTCCGCTTTATCCGCTGCCGCCCATTTTGGCAATCATTGGCGGGCTCTTCATTGTCATTAACACCAGCCTCACCCAACCGGTCTTAGCAATCATCGGCATCTTGCTGACGCTGAGCGGCTGGCCCGTATATTATTTTGTCCAAAGGAAGGTGAATAATTAACGGCACCTTAACAGAGTCCATTTAATCGACAAAAGCTTTTTCATTGTTACCGCGTATCACGTCATATTGCAAAATTACTTTATGTCTTTGCATTTTGTTTGCTAAAAAATTCATATTTTTTTAAAATTAAATTTATTTTTATTAAATAAGCTACTATAATAAAGAAAACAGCTGGGCTGTTTTCTTTTTAAGAATTGTGAGGAATTATTATGAGTAAAATTGGAGTTATTGGTGATGGTCATGTTGGCAGTACGGTTGCACATCAGTTGATTGCGACCGGGTTAGTTGATGACCTAGTTTTAATTGATAAGAATGAAGCTAAAGTTAATGCTGATGCGCTTGACTTTGAAGATGCAATGGCCAATCTGCAGCATCATGCAAATATAATTGTGAACGATTATGCGGCCTTAAAAGACGCAGACATTATTATCAGTGCGGTCGGCAAAATTAAGCTTTCTGCTGAGGATCGTTTTGGCGAATTGCGCTTCAATAGCGAGCAAATTAAACAAGTTGCCCCCGAGATCAAGAAAAGTGGATTTAATGGCATTATCATTTGTATTTCTAATCCGGTAGACGTGATCACAAGTATGTATCAGAAATTGACCGGCTTGCCTAAGAACCAAGTTCTTGGAACTGGAACTTTGCTTGACACCGCACGGATGAAGCGAGCTGTTGGTAAAAAGATGAAGATTGACCCCCGTTCAGTTATCGGCTTCACTTTAGGTGAACACGGGGATTCGCAATTTACTGCTTGGTCAACAGTCACCGCCTTGCAAAAGCCATTCACAGAAATTGCAAAAGAAAATTCGTGGAATTTAGAGGACATGAATCATGAAATCAAACGTGGCGGCTACACCGTTTATGCAGGAAAGCAATATACCAATTATGGAATTGCTGCTGCTGCAACCCGCTTGGCTGAAGCTGTTTTGAGCGATTCACACACGGAGATGCCCGTTTCTAATTACCAAAAGCAATACGACACTTACATGTCATATCCGGCAATTATTGGCAGATCAGGTATTGTGCAAAGGCTTGAACTAAATCTAACCGATGAAGAAAAGAAGCAACTGCAACAAACTGCAGATGCGATTAAAGAAAAAACTAAAAAAGAATTTAATTAAGCATGTAAAAGATAGGCAAGTAATCTTCCAAGGGTTACTTGCTTTTTACTTTACTCTTGGACTAGGTGTAAAGTAAAAATAGAACTTTTCCCCATCACGTTAGCGTAGAATGTTTCGACCTATACCGTTAAATATTAGATTTAGCCAATCTAATTTTTAATTTAAAACTAATAAATAATGCTATACTGTAATAAACATTACCAAAGGAGTTTAGCTTTGAATTTAGACGTATTAATCAGTCAAGATATTTCCTGCATTGGTCAAGTTTCATTGGTCACAGTACTGCCAATATTAGCGGCCAGCGGCGGTGACGTCAGTGTCTTGCCCACTGCTCTGCTTTCAACCCATACTGGCGGCTTTGGTGACAACACTTATTTAGATTTGAGCGCAGAAATGACGAAGATTTTTGCACACTGGCAAGATTTACAGGTCAAATTTAATTCTATTTACCTGGGCTATCTGGGAATGAATGCACTAAAAAAATGGCATTCAAGCTTAAGCAAGATAAGCAACAGCGATAGCATCATTCTAATTGATCCTGTAATGGGCGATCACGGAAAATTGTATCACGGTTTTAACGCTGAATATGTGGAACAAATGCAAAAATTAATCATGCAGGCAACCGTGATTACCCCAAACCTAACGGAAGCCAGTTTCTTGTTAGACAGGCCCGAACTGGCACAAGCGGACTTGACAGCAGCGCCGCAAATACTGAAACAGCTTGCTGAGCGCTTTGCCGTCAAGCAGATTGTTATCACAGGAATCAACTGCGGCAAGGAAATTGCCATTGTGGGCAGCGATGATGGTGCTAAAAACATTTGGCAGATTGTTACACCTAAAATCAACGGCAACTATTTTGGATCCGGGGATATTTTTGCAGCAGCACTTTTAGCAGGTATTTTGCACAAGCAAACACTTAAAAATGCCGCAAAAGCAGCAAGTACTTTTATCGGCTCGGCCATTAAGGATTTACCGGCCGACCGCGATCAACGTCTAGGAATAAATTATGCCAGCAGCCTGCCAGCTTTTATTGAAAAGATTAGTTCTAACTTGGAGGAGTAAATTATGCGTGAACAAAAAAATTCGTTAGCAGCTTTAACAATGACTGGATTATTTGCCGCAATTATTTATATTGGGATTTGGGTTCTGCGGATACCGATTCCGGCAATGGTTGGTAGGCCGTTTATTCACTTTGGCAACACGTTAACTGCAGTGGCAATTTTGTTTCTAGGTTTTCGCAACGGGATGCTGGCAGGAATTATTGGTTTAGGCAGTTTTGACATTTTAAATGGCTACGCAGCCACGTCTTGGCTAACAATGCTGGAAGTTGTGGTTGTTGCGACCGTAATCAGCTCTATCTTCAAGGCGTTCAACTATCAGGATACCAAGCGCAACATCATTATTATTGCCATTGTCGCGGGAATTACTAAGATTTTCACGACCTACTGTGTTTCGATCGTTGAAGCGCTGATGATTGGCACCAATCTCAAGGCGGCACTGATTGCGTCATTCTTGAGTTTACCGGCTACCGTAGTTAACTCAATTACGACAGCGATTATGACACCTATTCTATATTTTGCAGTAAGGAAGTTTTATCGTTCGGTGAGGAGATAAAAAAGATTGCTCTCAATTTTACTTGGGAACAATCTTTTATTTTGTGTAATGGCAACGTACTGCAACTATTTTTAAACCTTCATCATCCGACCAAATAGTCTTCACCTTTCTCATTCACATATCTTTCCTTGACCATTTTTCAATTGCTGCCAAGAATGCGGAGTACGAGATTGACTTCATTATGAACCTCCTAATTTTTCTATTTATCTAGCATTTACTGCATAGACATAGCTAATATAACAGGCAAAGTCGCCAACTCGCTTGCGATCCACAATTCCTGTGGGCACTAACCGCTCATACCAATCAGTTGGCACATCCTTCTGTTTCATATAGCGCTGAACAATATTAACCGCAGCAATAAAATCATTGTGCAGATCGGTACGATGGCGGTCAATTTGCATTTTTTCTATACTTGATAAAAGTAACCATTGTGCACGCACTTCAGTATATGTAACTGCCTTTTGAATTAAATTTGTCACCAGATCGTTTAACTTTCTATCATTCATGGCAGTAGTTAAATCAACCAACTCTTGATAGATGGACTCTGCATCAGTAACAGATAAATGACTAGGCTGATGTGTAAAGTCTTTGTATGTTGGTATCATCAAAATTTTCTCCTTTTTAACTCTTCATTACCTTAACCTGATTACCATGTTCCTTGATAATCCCAATTAAGTCTGGCGTTTTCAGCCAAACTGTTGCCGTATTGTCATTTGGATGCACGGCAATTATTCCTGACTGCTGCAAGAAGTATTCGTCAATAAAGAATTGCACTTTGCGTTCCTCATCATTTAGCAATCCTAAAGGAGTTACTGCTCCCGGAATTAATCCCAGAATTGCCTTTAATTCACTTTCTGAAGTAAAGGACAGTCTTCTAGTGTCATTATTTCGGCGAAATTTTTTAAGATCAACTCGGCGATCACTCTTAACCGTAATTAAATAATAATTCTGCTTTTTATCATCACGTAGAAATAAATTTTTCGCACTAGCTTCCGGATGTGGCAAATTAATTTCAGCCGTTTCTGCCATATTGTAAACAGCCTTATGCTCCACAGTTTCATGCCAAATGTTTTTCTCATTTAGATAGCGATATACTTCTTGTTTGTCCATATTAGTCACCCCGAAATCAAATTTTAAATCATAGTATATAGCAAGACCACTTAACAAAAAAGAGAGAGATTGCTCAACAATCTCTCTCTCTAATTTTTATCACTTACTTTAGCAAGTACAATCAGATCTTCTAATTGTGTAAAACCATTTTTAAGATAAAACTGTTCGGCCGGATAACCTTTGCCCGTGTTTAAGATCATACCTGTCATGCCTTTAGTGCTAATCGCAGCATCAATCAGCTTCAAAAAGTTGCTGCCAACGCCCTGTCCCTGATATTCGGGAGCAACACAAAACTCATCAATATAATATTCCATACCTTTTATCCAAGGCTTTTTAAAGCCAATGCTCAATGCAATTATTTCTTCTCCATCCTTCAAAATGTAGCCGACAAAATAATTGCTTTTCATATAGGCAGCAAAAAAATTTATCACCTGTTCGCGTGATTCATATTCTTCACACCACGGCGGTTGCGTAAAGGTGTGAATAAATAAGTCAGCAGTCTGTGCTAGATCTTTATCAGTGAGTTCATACAACTGCAATTTAGTATCCATAAATGCCTCTTCTTTAAAACAAAATACGCATCTCCAACAAAATAATGAAAATGCGTATTACTTGAACATTCAAATTACCATATTTGGATCCGCTTTTTTGGATCTAGCCACATCCCGTCAGATGACTTAACTTTAAAGACCTTATAGAAGTCATCTTGGCATTGTGCTTGAACATTTGCCCGCAAAGGATTTGGTGCATGCACATCAACAGCAAGAATCGTCTTAATTGCTTGCGGCGTTGCTTTTAATCGCCAAATTCGAGCATTGTTTTCAAATAGTTCCCGCAAATTGTCGCCTTCGCTTTTGGCAACTTGCAGCGCAACCGTCAAACCACCTAAATCGGCAACGTTTTCCGAAACTATTTGCTTACCCTTTATCTTCGTTCCAGCATATTTAATGCCATTGAATAGTTTATCCTCAGCCTTAATCCGCTTTTTGAATTCAGTGTAATCTTTTTGCGTCCACCAATTATGCAAATTACCATATTTATCAAATTGGGCACCATTATTGTCAAAAGCATGGGAAATCTCATGACCAATTACAGTACCGATGCCGCCCCAATTAGCTGCTCTGCTTTGAGTTTTACTATAAAATGGTGCCTGCAAAATGGCAGCTGGCAAGGTAACATCGTTTACTTGCGGATTGTAAGCAGCATTCACTTCCGCTCCGGACATCGCCCAGATGTTGCGGTTGACCGGTTTAAACAATTGCGCAAGATTTTCTTTGATGCTTTCAATAGTCATTGCTTGGTCGTTTCCATACAAAGTCCCGCCTTGACTTGCCGGCGTTATTTGAATATTTTTATAAGATCCCGACTGCTCGTCTGGATAACCTACCTTGACAACCAGTGACTTCAGCTTATCAATTGCTTTCTCTTTAGTTGCTTTCGACAGCCAAGTATTATTTTGCAACCGGCTTTCGTAAGTCTGCAATATTTTATTAACCATATTGGTGACGTCTTTTTTCGCATCAGCACCAAAATAAGTTTGACCATAATAAATTCCAATTAATTCACCAAAATCGCCATTAACAAAACTAAAGGCTTGCTTGTCAGTTGAAGGCAGCTTAGCTTGACCACCTATTGCCTGCGAAAACGGAAAGGCAGTTTCAATAAATTTCTGAGAAAGTTCACCAGCAGCTCCATTGATAAAGTCAACGATTAACCAACCTTTAAGAGCGGCAAAATTATCCTGATTGATCACTTGGTTAATATTGGTTAAGAATTTAGGATCGGTCACGATAATTTGGTCAGGCTCCTTGCCAACCGTTCCCTTTAAAAACTGCTGAATATCAAAGTTAGTAAATTTAGCTTTAAAATTCTGTATGCTCATTGGGTTATATTGGCTGGTTACGTCCGCATTCTGCTCAGCTGATTTAACATTTTTAGCTAATATACCATCAAATTTAAGTGCATTTTCCGCATAAGTAGTTGCATCAGTTTCAGAAACTCCGGCCAGTTTCAAGAGGTCAATTGACTGCTTCTTTAAAACGGCAAGTAATTTCTGAGAATTTGGATCTTTATAACTGCTGGTATCCGGCAAAAATGTCCCGGCCGAACTAAAATAGAGTGCGTTCTTCTGCGCATTTTTCATATCGGGAGAAACAGTCAGATCGAGTGGCAAATCCATACCGTTATTATATAAATCAGCGGCTTTAGCATTAAAATCGGCAAAATCCTTAATTCCTTCAAGTTTTGCCAAATCTGCCTTGATTGGCGCAGCCCCATCATTGTTGCGTTTATCAATATCCCGTGCTAACTTATACAGCTCAACCGCTTTATCAAAATTCGGAATGTTTGGCAACGGCTTTTTACCGTCAGCAAAATCAGCCATATCCTGTCGCAATTGCCGGTTAACTTTCAAACTAATTTCATCCGTTGACCCCGTGCTTACCGCATCTGCCGGTATTTTAGCCTTTTTCATCCACTTGGAATTAACCGCCAAATACAAATTATCCTGCGGCCGCGTGCCTACTTTAGGCTTCAGCACATCGCCACTGCCGCCGCGAGCTGCTTTTGTTTGTTCAGCCTTAACCGGCTTTTTAGCGGTTTTTACATTTTTAACTGGCTTATTCTTTACTGCATAAGCTTTTGCTTGTCGGCGTGGTTTAACAACGCGCTTATTGACAACACTGCTTTTGGTAATAGCTGCCAAAACATCCTGATTATTATTCTCATTATTGGCTACGGCCAGCAGACTAGCTGCAATTATTGCCGCAATCGATGAGATTAGTATTTTAGACTTGCTTTTCATTCTTACACCTTGTGTCCTATCTTAATAATACAGTGTAATTATAGCAGTGCTAGCGCTAACATTCAACTTGTTTTTTAAATTTTTCAGCAGCTGGTTTAAGCAATTATTCCCATTCAATCGTTGACGGCGGCTTACTCGTCACGTCATAGACGACGCGGTTAATGTGATCAACTTCGTCCACGATTCTAGTTGACACCTTTTGTAAAACTTCCCACGGAATCCGGGCAAAATCGGCGGTCATCCCGTCAATCGAAGTTACCGCCCGGATGCCAATCGTGTAATCGTAAGTCCGGCCATCGCCCATCACGCCAACAGACCTAATGCCTGGCAAAACCGTAAAGTATTGCCAAATCTTTTCTTCTAGGCCTGCCTTTTTAATTTCATCACGCAGAATTGCGTCACTTTCGCGCACCAGTGCCAGTTTATCTTCAGTAACCTCACCTAAGACCCGGATACCCAGGCCTGGGCCCGGAAATGGCTGCCGCCAAACTAGATCATGCGGAATCCCCAGCTTTTCACCAAGCTCGCGCACCTCATCCTTGAATAATTTGCGCAGTGGTTCAATCAGCTTGAAGTGCATGTCCTTAGGCAGGCCGCCAACATTGTGGTGTGACTTAATCGTTTGCGCGGTATTCGTCCCGCTCTCAATCACATCGGTATAGAGCGTCCCCTGCGCCAAAAAATCAACATCCTTAATCTTTTTGGCTTCATCACTAAATACTTCAATAAATTCCTTGCCGATAATCTTTCGTTTTTGCTCGGGATCAGTGACGCCCTTGAGCTTAGATAAAAAACGTTCCTGAGCGTTAACCCGGATAATATTGACGCCCAGATCGCGGCTAAGAGCGGCCATTACCTCATCACCCTCATTTTTACGCAGCATTCCGTGGTCAACAAAAATCGCGGTCAGCTGATTGCCAATTGCTTTATGAAGCAGAGTAGCTGTCACACTTGAATCGACGCCACCGGATAAGCCAAGAATCACCTTTTTATTTCCGACTTCGGCCCGGATAGCCGCAATCTGCAAATCAATAAAATCATTCATCGACCAATTATTGTTTGCCTTGCAGACCTTAAAAGCAAAATTATGCAAAATATCCAAGCCGTACTGGGTATTGCGCACCTCGGCATGAAACTGAATCCCGTAAAAATTATCAGCATCGTTGGCAATCGCGGAAATCGGACAATTTTTACTTGAAGCAACCACCTTAAAATTCTTCGGTGCAGAAGTAACGAGGTCACCGTGACTCATCCAAACGTATTCATCTTCGGGCAAGCCACTGAACAGCACATCCTGCCGGTCTTCCACCTTGATATCGGCACGGCCATATTCGGAATTGGCAGCCTTCTCAACTTTTCCGCCCAAGTAATAGGACATCAGCTGCATCCCATAACAGATGCCTAAGATGGGAATCCCCAGCTTAAAAATTGCGGGATCAACTTTGAGCGCATTTTCATCATAAATACTGTTCGGTCCACCGGAAAAAATAATTCCTTTCGGTTTGATTTCTTTGATTTTTTCCATACTGATATCATGCGGCAGCAATTCGGAATAAATCCCAAAATCCCGCAGCCGCCGTGTGATTAATTGATTGTACTGACTGCCAAAATCCAGCACAATAATTTCATCAAAGTCCTTCATCTTTTTTTCAGCCACTTGAGCACCCCTTACTAAATTCACTTGCTTAAATCAATTCAACTTTACTAAGAATTAGCTTGCAGGTCAAATGATTTTTATTTAAGATTATAATTTTTACGAATTATCTTTTGTATAAAAAGATAATAATTCGGTTTTATTTGCTAATGTCTTGCCAAGGCCGCTAGTTTTTGCTAAAGTTTAACCAACAATCAAATATTATCTATATATTGACGCAATAAGGGCGGCAGTTTCTACTTAGAACCGTAAATTCTGAACTATAGGTACTTGCAAGTTGCAGCTGTTTTCTGCTGTCAAAAAGGGCTTCTTTTACCTAATTCAGGTGAAAAAGCCCTTTTTTATTCAAGGAGGAGCAAATTGAAATTATTAGAAGATCGCATTCGAAAAGACGGCGTTGTATTGCCGGGAGAAGTGCTAAAAATCAATTCATTCTTAAACCATCAAGTTGATTCTGACTTAATGATGGCAATCGGCAAAGAATTTGCCCGTCTGTTTCAAGACAGCAATGTTACCAAAGTTTTAACCTGTGAGGCATCGGGAATTGCTCCCGGCATCATGGCAGCTTATGAGCTGCATGTGCCCATGGTTTTTGCCCGGAAAAAGAAACCATCGACCCTGAATGATTCCTTATACACGGCCAATGTTTTTTCATACACGAAAAAAGTCACTAACAAAATCTGTGTGGAACAGAAATTTCTGCACGCAAATGACAACTTGCTGATTGTCGACGACTTCCTAGCTCACGGCGAGGCGATCAAGGGCATGATCAATATTGCCAACCAGGCTGGCTGCCAGATTGCCGGCGTTGGGGTTGTCGTTGCTAAAACTTTTCAGGGCGGCAGCGACTGGGTCAAAAGCCACGGTTACCGCTTGGAAGCCTTGGCTGACATAACTAGTTTTGCAGATGATCAGGTGCACTTTGCTGGAGAAGAAACAAAAATTTAATCCTAACTAGCATTAAGACAAAAATACTTCACTCAATTAAGAATGAAGTACTTTCCACATATTATTCAGCTTGTTCTTCTTTTAATAAGTTTTGCTCATAAACTTTCATAAACGGATAATACAGAATGGCATCTAAAAGAATTAAAGCCAAAACTAGTACAGTAGCTCGCCAATCCATTGTTGAAAGAAATGCTCCGATTGGGGCAGGCATTTGCCAAGAGAACAGTGCAAAAGTCTTTTTGACTATTCCTAAGGACATACACAGATAGCTGATAGTCGCATTAGCCACCGACGTAAAGATAAACGGAATAAAGAAAATAGGATTAAGCATGAGCGGCGTTCCAAAAATCATTGGTTCAGAAATTCCAAAGAATGCTGGTACTAATCCTACTCTACCGACTGTCTTCAATTGCTTTGATTTAGAAAAAGACATTAAAATCGCTAAAGACAAAACCGAACCACAGCCACCGATAATTACGAAGTAAACCCAGAATGGCGTTGTGAAAATTCGTGGTAATTCATGACCAGCCAATTTAGCAGCGGCATTTATTGATAAATTACCATCTCTAATTGGTCCCAAAATACCAGCAAGAGCAGCATCATGAACACCAAAGAACCAAAATAGATGTACAAGAATCGTTAGTAAGATGGTGATTGGTAAACTATCAGCCACCTTGAAACTAGGTGAAAGAAGACTATACATCGCCTTAACAGCAGTAGTATGGTTGAGATGGAAAATAATGAAAAAGGCAGCATCTATTCCCATAATAACCAATGCAGGCACAAAAGAAGCAAAACTTTCAGATAAAGCAGAAGGAACTCCTTCAGGCATTTTAATTCTGCCAAAATCGTGTTTACGCATAGCATGATATGCTTCGGTGGTCAAAATAGAAATTAACAAGGCCATTATGATTCCACGGCCATCCCAATAACTTATATCAGCAACATTGCCAGTAAAATCCAACTTCTTAGGGTCAAAAACCAGCATAAAAAAGCCGACCAATGAAAACATAATGGGAGAAAGCGGATTTTCTTTATAGTGTTTGCAAAGAAAATAGGTTATGCCAACACAAATAAAAATCGACATCGCACTCATCGATACAGTACTAAGCCAAGTTAAGGCCAAAGCATTTTGTTTAGCAAAACTAGCCCAAGCCAATAAGAAGCCATTACTATTTTTAGTCACTGGCGGTGCTGCACCTAGAATCACAAATATTGAACCAAAAAGGGTGATTGGCAAAATTGTCATAAATGTATCACGAATAGCTGCCAAATGACGCTGATTAGCTAACTTATTGGCAAAAGGCGTAATATGTTTATTCATCCAATCCATCATTGTATTAGATTTCATATTTTCTCCTTAATAATAAATATTTTAATTATGAACTTAACAATATTTTTTTCGTTTAATTACTTTTCCATTTGAAGTGATAACATCTTTGTACCAATAGTATGAAGCTTTGGGACGTCTTTCCTGAGTTTTGAAATCAACAGCCACTAACCCGTAACGTTTCTCCACACCATTCATCCACGAATAAAGATCAAACGGAGCCCACGTAAAGTAGCCACGAATATCTGCACCAAGATCTTGCGCATTCATCAAAGCGTTAATATGATCATTCATAAAAGAAATGCGGTAGTTATCTTGTACTTCTGGAACCTGAACATTTTCACGGAAGCCAACACCATTTTCAGTAATAAAAATTGGCAAATGGTATTTATGGTAAGCACGCAGCAAGCCCTCTTGCAATCCTTGAGGATAAATTTCTGTATCCCATTCAGTGTACTCACTATTAGGATCCATGACCTG
Organism: Lactobacillus sp. ESL0791; assembly: GCF_029433255.1. Lineage (NCBI taxonomy): Bacteria > Bacillati > Bacillota > Bacilli > Lactobacillales > Lactobacillaceae > Lactobacillus > Lactobacillus sp. ESL0791. Next base: position 1,831,527 of record NZ_JAQTHU010000001.1, read on the forward strand.
CTCAAACCAATTCTTTATTCGCATCTGCGTAGAACCTTTTTTACCAGTATTGTTAAAAACCATCTTTGTCTCGCCACCGCTGTACGGTTTGACTAAGGTGCGTGCATAATAATTTAAGCCTAAAAAATCAACTGTATTATTTTTAATTGTCGCTAGCTTATCAGGTTTCATAAAAGAAACATCGCAGGTTTCGGCTAATTTAGAAATTAAATCTATCGGAAATTCGCCTAACGCAGCAGTATCTAAAACCCAATTATTAGCATAATTATCAGCATTGCGCATCGCTATTTGTGTTTCAATCGTGTTGTCAACTCCATCAACTGGAGAGTAGCTATGAACAATCCCAATTTGCCCTGAAAGTTTTAACTTTTTAAAAGCCTGTACTGCTAAACTGCTGGCATACATAACGTTAAAGCCACATTCAATCGTATGCTGCAAATTATGATCATTTGGAGGATAATTTCCAATTAAATAGCCGTTAACTGTGAACCATTTTGGTTCATTAAACGTTGACCAGTATTTAACTCGATCACCAAATGCCTGGAAACAAACTTGGGCATAATGTTCATATGCCAAACAAGTTTCATCATTAAGCCAGCCTCCTAATTCCTGCCAATATTGAGGCAAGTCCCAGTGATACAGCGTGACAAATGGCGTAATTCCATGATCTAAGCAACAATCAATTAATCGATTGTAAAACTCAATTCCTTTGGGATTAATAGTTCCATCACGATCTTTAATGATTCGCGGCCACGATAATGAAAAACGGTATGCATTCTGACCCCCTTCTTGCATCATTCGAATATCTTCTTCAAAACGGTGGTAATGATCACTGGCAATATCACCATTTTCCAAATTCTGTTCATGCAAATAGTGATCCCACATAGATTCTGCTTTGCCATCTACGTTCCATGCACCTTCACATTGGTACGAAGCAGTCGCACCACCCCACAAAAAATCAGTTTGCATCTTTTCCTCCAAACAATAAGAGTCTCTTTCATCAACTATTGTAATAAAAGAGACTCCCTTAATTACTGCAATAGGCAAACAATCTGATAGTTCAGAATTTAAGGCTCTGAGTAGAAACTATTGCCCCTATTGCAATACTATATTTAATATTATTAAGCGTATTCATTATAGCATTAATGATTTTTACATGTCAAAACAAATTTTATTGCTGCATATCGTTTAGAAGCCAGCTTTGCTAAAAATCAAAAGAAACTTTCTATTTTCGTTGCCAGCAATATCTTATTTTTTATACAATATAACGTATATGAAAGCAGAAAGGACGTTTTAAATGAAACAAACAGAATGTACAACAATTTTAGTAGGAAAAAACGCCTCACTTGACGGTTCAACAATGATCGCCAGGAGTGAGGACGGCGGTAGAGAAATTATTCCTGAGGGATTTAAAGCTGTCAACGCCAATGAACAGCCAAAGCATTACGAGAGTGTGATCAGTCACCAAAAAATTGATGATGCCGACCTATTGGCAAATCCGCTGCGCTATACCAGTGCTCCTGACGTTTCGGGTAAATCCGGAATTTGGGCTGCAGCCGGAATTAACGAAGATAATGTGGCGATGACGGCAACGGAAACCATCACAACAAATTGCCGCATTCAGGGAATCGATCCGTTGACCAAGAAAGGCGGCCTCGGTGAAGAAGACCTTGTTACCTTAACACTGCCATACCTGCACAATGCGCTTGATGGCGTTAAGCGTGTCAGCTACCTTCTTGAAAAATACGGCACCTATGAAATGAACGGCATGGCTTTTGCCGATAAAAATGAAATTTGGTATCTTGAATCAATCGGCGGCCACCACTGGATTGCACGCCGCATTCCCGATGATGCCTATGTGATTGCCCCGAACCGCCTTAACATTGATGAATTCCATTTTGGCAAAGACGGCTTTATGGCATCTGCCGATTTAGAAGACTTGATTAAAGAATATCATTTAAATCCTGACCGCGAAGGCTACAACATGCGCCACATTTTTGGCAGTTCAACTATCAAGGATGCCCATTACAACAATCCGCGTGCTTGGTTCGTTCACAATTACTTTGACCCTGAATTCGGCGGTCAGCCTGGCGACCAGGAGCAGCCCTTTATCTGTCACGCTAACCGTAAAATCAGCATTGAGGACATTGCCTGGATTGAAAGCTCACACTACCAAGACACCCCGTACGATGTTTACGGTAATGAAGGAACAACGGCAGAAAAAAAGGCGCTGCGTCCGATTGCCCTTAACCGTAATTTTGAAACGCATATTTTACAAGTTAGAAACGATGTTCCAGAGGCAATTGCCGGTGTACAATGGTTAGCTTTTGGACCAAATACCTTTAATTGCATGGTGCCGTTTTATACCAATGTCACGACGACGCCTGCCAGTTACCAAACCTCACCGAAGTTTGATTTGAATAAAATTTTCTGGCTCAACAAGCTGACCGCCCAATTGGGTGACACCAACTTTAAGGTATATGGCGAATTAGAAAACGATTTTGAGCAAAAATCACTCGCAGAATGCCACCAAATTCAACACGAGACAGACAAAGAGGTTAAAGGTAAATCTGGCAAGGAACTACAAAAGGCACTTGAAGCAGCCAACCAAAAGATGGCCGACCAAGTTTACAATAATACCATTGAACTCTTGGGCAATATGGTTGATGAAGGCCACAATCTTATGACTCTTAAATATGATTTACTTGATTAATATTTGAAGTTTGAAAATAAATTTAAAATGCAGCAGAGCGACTAACTTTGCTGCATTTTTGCTATTCAAAATAAATTACTGTTTTTCCCCTTACAATGCCTGATTAACACAGAAGCCTCAAGCTGCCTGCCATATTGCTCTGCATACTCTTTTAATTCCGGATCATCTTTGGTTAGTTCATCAAGCATTTTTTCAGTTTCACTCTTCATTTTTGTTCTCTCCTAAAATGTCTTGCCTCTAATCATTCACACAAAAGCCCGAAACTTTTACATTTCAAGCTCTCTTAAAACAATTTTACGCTTCTTCCGCGTCTTTAATCGTCACATCAGCGCCAAGCTGACGTAATTTTTCCTGCACCCGGTCATAACCGCGCAAGATATTTCCGGCATTATTGATCACGGTCGTGCCGTCAGCCATCAGTCCGCTAATCATCAAACAGGCTCCAGCTCTGATCTCACCCGCCGATACAACCGCACCATGAAGTTTTGGTGTTGGATGAACCAAAATAATATTATCCTCAACCTTGATATCCGCACCCATCTTTTGTAGTTCGGCAATGTGCCCGATCCGTTTGGGATAAATTTGATCAATCACCACTCCTTCACCATTCTTCGCAGTCAGCAACAGCGGCGTAAGCGGCTGCTGCAAGTCCGTAGCAAAACCCGGATAGGCACCGGTCTTAACCTGCACCATTTTTAGTTCACCGGCAGGGTAAACATAAAGCGAATCCTCTTCTGCCTTAATGACAACGCCCATTTCTTCTACCTTAGCTAAATATGAATCAAGATGTTCTTCAATAATATTGTGAATACGGATACCGTTACCAATGCACCCGGCTAAGGAAATATAGGTGCCAGCCTCAATGCGATCGGGAATAATTGTGTGCGGCGCCTGCGCCCGCAGCTGTGGCACTCCCTCGATCCTGATTGAATCAGTCCCGGCACCACGAATTACGGCCCCCATATTGTTCAAAAAAGTTGCTAAATCAATTATCTCCGGCTCTTTAGCTGCATTAGCAATCGTTGTCTGTCCCTGGGCCGTTACACTTGCCATAATAATATTCATGGTTGCACCAACAGACGGCATCTTAAGGTGAATATCTGCACCATGTAAGCCATCCGCCGGAGCAGTAATAATTATTTGATCATTTTCGTTTTTTACACTTGCACCTAAAGCCTCAAACCCTTTAATATGCTGATCAATGGGACGCGGTCCGATATCGTCACCACCGGGAAAACCGACCACAGCCTTGCCAAACCGTCCAAGCAGCGCACCCATAAAGTAATAAGACGCACGCAAACTCTTTATCTTGCCACTGGGCAAGGGACGCATCTTAATGTGTACCGGATTGATGCGTAAAGTCATTTCGTGAAAATCACTTTCAACATCCATTTCGGCCAAAAGATCCATTAAGTTATCTACGTCTGCAATTCTTGGAACACCTTCCAAGGTTACCGGCGTTCTTGACAAAATTGATGCTGGGATAAGCGCAACCGTTGAGTTTTTGGCGCCGCCGATCCAAACATCGCCCTGCAGGGGCTTTCCACCATGAATTATCATTTGCTTCATCTGGGGAAAAATCCTTTTCTATTTACTGTTTAACCATAATAATGGTAAAGGAAATTTATGGAAAAAACAAGGAAAGAACTAAGTCTTTCCTTCTTTAAAAAACTGTTTTTTATCCGATTAAATCACTTAAAATTTATCTTCCGGCAAGCCGCTTGCAGCGCCGATGAAGGCCTTGTAAAGGCCTTCCGGTCTTTGCGGTCTGCTTAAGAATTCTGGGTGATACTGGGCAGCAATGAAGAATTTATTCTTTGGCAGCTCAATAATTTCTACTAAGTGGTTATCCGGAGAAACACCGGAAATCGTCATGCCGGCTTTTTCAAAAGCTTCACGGTATTCGTTATTAAATTCATAACGGTGACGATGACGCTCCTGGATTACTTCCTGGTTGTCATAAGCAGCCGCCGTCTTGGTGCCCTTCTTTAGGGTAGCTGGATAGAGGCCCAGCCGCAAGGTTCCGCCGATATTTTCTTCATCACGTTTATCGGCCATAATGTCGATCACATTGTGCTTGGTGTTAGGATCAGCCTCGGTCGTATTCGCATCCTTCAGTCCCAAAACGTTGCGGGCAAATTCGATGCTTGTCAGCTGCATCCCCAAACAAACACCCAAAAATGGAATATCATTTTCACGGGCATACTTAATCGCGGTAATCATGCCCTCATAACCCCGATTACCAAAACCTCCGGGCACGATCAAACCGTCTGCAACCTTCATGTAATCAGCGATATTGTCCTCAGTCACATCTTCGGCCTGTACTTTATTAACCTCAATCTTGGTGTTATAAAGATAGCCCGCATGTTGCAATGCATCCGTCACCGAAATATAAGCATCTTCAAGTTCAACATATTTCCCAACCAAAGTAATCTTAGTGGTGTGCTTCAAGTTCTTTGCCCGTTCATCAAGCCGCTTCCATTCTGCCATATCGGCTTCTTTTTTCGGGCTGTCAAGATGCAGGAAATCACAGACCTTTTGGTCCATGCCCTGTTCTTGGAAAGCCAACGGCAGGTCAAAGAGTGACGGCACATTGATTGATTCAATAATCCGGTCAACCGGAACATCCGTGAAGGTGGAAATCTTATCCTTGTGTTCCTGATCAACTGGCTTCTCGGCACGCAGCACCAGCATGTTGGGCTGAATTCCAATATTACGCAGTTCAGCAACGGAATGCTGGGTTGGTTTGGTTTTCATTTCCTGGGCAGCGTGCAAATATGGCACTAAGGTACAGTGGATATACATCACATTTTCTTCACCAACTTCACGCCGCATCTGCCGAATTGCTTCCATAAAAGGAGTTGACTCAATGTCACCAACGGTCCCGCCAATTTCGGAAATGACTACATCTGAATCGGTGGTCAGGCCGGCACGCATAATCTTCTGCTTGATCATATCAGTAATATGCGGAATCACTTGCACAGTTGCACCATGATAATCACCGCGGCGTTCCTTTTCCAATACTTCCTTATAGATCTTACCGGTAGTCACATTTGAATACTTACTGGTACGCACATCAACAATCCGTTCATAGTGGCCCAGGTCAAGGTCGGCCTCTGTTCCGTCATCAGTAACATAAACCTCACCATGCTGGTAGGGATTCATTGTACCGGGATCAATATTAATGTACGGATCAAACTTCTGCATTGTAACCTTTAAGCCGCGGTTTTTAAGCAGACGCCCCAAACTTGAAGCCGTAATGCCTTTACCAAGGGACGATACAACACCACCGGTAACAAAGATGTATTTTGTCATTTGCCAAACTCCTTTTTGCTTTTAAGTAATAACCAATAAAAAAAGCTCCCACTAACGGGAGCATAAACGCACTTAGGGTGCCCAAATAAAATATTATCTATTTTTGACCAGTAAGTCAAGCAGATTTATTCATCTTCTTCGTCTTCGTCATCATCATCTAACTGCGTCAACTGACCCTGAATGCTGTCAGGCAGATCTTCATCTTCTTCGTCGGCATCATCAAAGTCTGCTTCATCATCGGTGAAGTCATCAGTATCAGCTGCCGCTTCATCTAGATCTTCATCTTCTGGGTCATCATTATCGTAATCAATGATGTCATCGCTGCCGGTAGCATCGGCAAGAAAGGCATTAACTTTTTGGTGGTGCTTACGGGTGTCCTGATCGTCCTCATCTTCTGGGTGGTTGACCTCTTCGTCAACCGACTCATACGGAAACCACGACCGCAAAGCCCAAATATTTTCACCCATGGAAATAAACTCACCGTTGGTGTTCATATCAGTGTAAAACTGCGGCAAACGTTCCCGAATTTCTTCGTCACTTTCATTTAGGTATTTTTGCACGGCGTTAACAATGTCGGCAAATGCCATTCTCTTATTGTTATCTTCCAAAATTGCCCGTGCAACCTCAATCATCGACAATTCATTGCGATTTTTATCTTTAAAGTCGTTTAATCCCACGATGTATGTCCTCTCTTTTTACAGTCCCTACTATTTTACTAAGCGTTTAAGTAAAAATCAATGTCACTGCGTAGTTACCTATTAAGTATAGCCCACTAAAGAGGTCATATTCAATCCGCAGTTCCTGTGATCCATCCTGCTTTGCCAAAAATTCAAGCAAGTTAGTGCTGCTGACCAGATCCATCTGCCGTCCTTCCATAAGATAGCGACAGGCCTCTTTTTCACCCGGAACAAATTTGAGTAAGGAATAGTTATTCTGGTTCACGCCGCGCCTGATAATCAGCTCGTTATCTTTCAGCAGCATTTTCACCGGGATTGTGCCGTCTTCCAGGTAGGAGATTCTCCTCACCCCGTTTGTGACAACCATCTCGCCCGCAGCCTGCTTATTAAAAGTTTCGGTTTCTTCTTCCTGCTTGATTATACTCGTAAAATCAATTTTTATTTTGCTCATTTACTAAAAATACCACTTACTTAACCATTTCACCAACTTATTTGCTATAATTCATTTAGTCAAGACTATTTTAATATATATTCACGGAAAAATTAACAGACAAGCTTGAGGAAATTTTTATGGCAAGATTTCAAAGTAAGAAATTAACAAACGAAATTGTGCTGCGCGATCCGGTTCACGAATACATTCATATCGATGACCAGGTTGTTTTAGATGTTTTATCCAGCAAAGAATTCCAGCGGATGCGTCGCATCAAGCAGCTGGGCCCGATCAGCTATGTTTTTCCCGGCGCCACGCACACCCGCTTTGAACATAACTTGGGCGTTTACGAATTAACTAGGCGCATTTGCAATATTTTTGCGGAAAAGTATCCTACGCAAAATCCAGGCGACGGGCTTTGGGACGACAACAACCGGCTCTTAGTTGAATGTGCCGGATTGCTGCATGATATCGGCCATGGACCCTATTCCCACACCTTTGAGCACCTATTTGGCACCAATCACGAAAAAATTGGGCAAAAAATCATTACCGATCCTAACACAGAAATTAACCAGGCATTAAAGCAGGTCGCACCTAATTTTCCCGAGCTGGTGGCCAGCGTCATTGCCAAGACTTATCCCAATCCCCAAGTGGTCAAGATGATCTCCAGCCAGGCGGATGCCGACCGGATGGATTATTTAGAAAGGGATGCCTATTTTACCGGCGTTACTTATGGCAAGTTTGACCTTTCACGCATTTTACGCGAAATCAGGCCGTACAGCGATGGCATCTGCTTTACCAACAGCGGGATGCACGCGGTTGAGGATTACATCGTCTCCCGTTACCAGATGTACCAGCAAGTATACTTCCACCGCGTCGGTCGTTCAATGGAAATTATCCTGCACCACCTGCTTGAACGGGCAAAAATTGTATACCGGCGCGGCATTTTGCAGGTAACTCCCAGTCTAGCCAAGTTTCTGGAAGGAAACTGGACCTTGAGCGACTATCTTAAACTGGATGACGGCGTGATGGAAACCAACTTTTCCATGTGGACCAATTCGGCGGATCCGATTTTAGCAGATTTAGCCGCGCGCTACCTCTACCGCAAGCCGCTTGCCAGTGTCAAAATTGATGAGGAAACCAAGAACCTGCTGCCAAAACTGAAGGATTTGATCAAGCAGGCCGGTTTCAACCCGACTTATTACACCGACACCAACTCAGCTTTCGATGAACCGTATGATGCTTATAAACCAAGCGGTAAAAATGCCAACAGTCAAATTGAAATCATGCAGGATGACGGCAACTTAATCGAACTGTCACAGCTTAGCCCGTTGGTCCGTGCGCTGAACGGAACACTTCAGGGAGACGAGCGGTTCTTCTTCCCGAAAATCATGATGTCCAACAGCAGCGAACCGCAAATTTTTGATCCCTTATACCAGCAATTTCAAAAATACGTTAAAAATGGTGCACTGCGGTATTTAAGAAGGCCAAAGAAAAAAGAGTGAGTCTCAAACGGCTATGGAAAATTCAGTTCTATAGCCGCAAACTAAAAATCAAGAAAAAGCAGCAGATTTACACTAAAAAGCGAATTTCCTAAACTTATTTCTTATTCTTCACCAAATGAATTTCGCGGTCAAATAGGTCTTTCATCTCCGCGTTGAAACTATGGGCAATAAACAGCACGGTGGCGTCGCTCTTAGTCACTTGCCGCAGGATTTCCATCGTTGCCCTTTGGTCAATTGCACTTGTCCCCTCATCAATCAAAATGATTTCACTTTGGTGCACTAAGGCGCGCACTAAAACAATCTTCTGCCTTTGGCCACCCGAAATATTCAGCTTGTTCAAATTAATTTCTTCGTCAAGGCCAGCACTAAACTTGGCAACATCGTCAGCAAACTGGACTTTTTCCACTAGCGGCGCCAAATTTTGTTTCAGTTTAGCATTGAACATCGTCATATTGTCGGCAATCGTTGCCGGAAACAGTACTGGTTGTTGCGGAATATAGCCGATTTTACTCAAATCAGGCTTAATCCCTTGCCCAGCTTCATCTTTGAAAATCACTTTGCCCGTCGCCGGTTTAATTTCGCCTAGTAGCAGTTTGAACAGGGTAGTTTTACCGGCGCCCGAATCGCCAGTTAGTAAAATCTTTTCGCCCTTCTTTACGTCAATATCTGGAAAAACTAGGCTCTCACCATTGGGAAACTTTAAACTTAAATCAGATGTTGCCAGAGCAACCGGTGTTTCAACATTTTTCATTTCAGTTTTGGCAACCGGACTAGCAGAAACGGTAATCTTATCCCTTAAGGTCTTGACACCTTTGATTTGCCCGTAAGCCCCAATAATTTGCTGAATTGAACTAGAAAGATAATACTGGCAGTTCCCCACCGCAATGAAAACACCGAACTGAACTTGATTGTGTGTAATCAGCCAACCTGCTAATACGAAAAGTAAAAAACTAAAAATTCCAGAAACAGTTCCAGTAATTACCCGCAGAATTTGCCTGACACCAATCTGCTTAACATTAGCATCCTCTAACTTTTTAGAACTGGTCTGCATTACTTTAAAAAGCTTGCCGCCAGCTAAATAACGCCTAATCTCAGCTAAGCCTGACAGCCATTTTTCCAAGCTATCCAGATAAAACTTATTGGCCTCCGAAAGATGAATCGTGGCCGTTTGCAACTGTTTTTCAAGCAGCTTAGGCAAGATTAATGAAACAACTGACATTAAAATTACGGTCACTAGCAATAACCAATGAAAGCTGACTAGCAAAATAAAAACGGAAACGAAGAAACTAATCCCCATGATTACATTTAGCCAAGCAGCAAAATAATCTTCATTTGCCTGCACTAAGTCGTTAGTTAAACGGTTTTGCACCTGAGCTACCTTGTGGTCAGCGCCATCATAGAAATAATGCTGGTTAATGCCGCGGCGTAAAGTCACGTTATATTCTTCTTCTTGTTTAGCGCTTAACGACGTTACCCAGCCTTGAACAAGGTAATTTGCTAAAAATAGGATGGCACTAACTGCTGCCAGCCAAAAGGCTAAAGCAGGCTGCCATTTTTTGACAGCCGTGGTCATTAAGGCGGTTAGCCAAGTTACGCCAATCGCTGCTGCAGGTACAAAAACGGCACCACAAAACAGCAAAATGAAACGTACTGGATTCTCTTTAAAAAAGCCCTTAATCGTCATTTTCTGTTCCCTTCCTTCCCTGTAAATGAATTTGATAATCAAACTGCTGCACTAATTCCGAACTAAAGTTATGTGCAATTAAGAGCAGCGTCTGTTGGGACTGCAGTAATTCATGAATGATTTTACTAGTCGTCTTACTATCAATTGCACTCGTTGCCTCATCTAATAACACCATCTGCGTTTCATGGATTTTTGCTCTCGCTAAAACAACTTTTTGCTTCTGGCCACCCGACAAATTATCTTGGTCTAAATCAACCTGCGTTTCTATGCCTGCGGGAAAAGCAGCCAGGTCTGGTGTCAGCTGCATTTGCTCTGCAACTGCTGGTACTTTGGCCTGCAATTTATCCGCAAACATCGTAATATTATTGGCAATGTTGGCAGGAAATAAATTGCTGTCTTGAGCAATATAGCCAACTTGTGCTTCTTTAGGACTCACCTTTTGCCCCTGATTGGTCAGATAGACAACCTGCCCTTGCTTAGGTTCAAGCTCACCTAATAAAACTTTAAACAGCGTTGATTTACCGCTGCCCGAATCCCCAGTGAGCAGCACTTTATCACCTGGTTTAATCGTAAAATCAGGATAATTAATTTTCTCGCCGTTTTGATACTGCACAACTAGATCGTTAACTTCAACACTATTAACGGGTTGCGCCGCTGACAGACGAATATTCTGCCGCAGCTGGTAAGTCTGCTTGCGTAATTCGGCGGTAGAATTGATCATCGTTACGGCGTCAATAATCTGCCACAATCCATTAAAAATACTAGACCCAAAGCTAGCAGCTACCATCCAGCTACCAAGATCAATTTGGTGATTGAAAAATAAAATCAAGGCAAAAACACTTAAACCAACTTGCCCTAGCACATTGCCTAAACCATTTAGGCCAATAGCGACACCGCGCAAATTTTGCTTTTTGATATTGGCCTGCGCTAATTTTTGACTGCTACGGTCTAGCTCTTTGTTCATCCTAGGAAAAGCCTGGTAACGCCGAAGTTCGTTTAAGCCGCTAACCCAATGCTCAATCGTGTCTAAAAAGCGGGAATTTTGTTCAGAAGCGTTAGCTGTTGCCTTCGCCAACGGCTTTTCCATGATTTTGGGTAATAAAAAGATGATGATGGTTATCACTGCTGTCGCTAAAATCAGGCTCCAATGTAAAGAAAGCAGAACCCCGATTGACATGGCAACTACCAGCACATTTTCAAAAATGGCGAGCCAAGGCTGAGCATAAGTATCTGCTAAGATTTTCATGTTATTGCCCAGTTCGTTTTCCATTTCTGAAAGTTTACTTTTGCCGCTGCCATAATAATGGTGCATCAACTGATCACGCACCTGGTGCAAATAAGCTTGAACCTGCTTGTTCGAACTATAAGCAGCAAGTGAAAAAAGAATTACACTTAAAATTCCCGCGGCTGCTTCAATCATCATCCAGAATAGGAAACTGCGAAAATTTGCCACTTTGAGACTATTTGTGGCAAATTTCAGCATATACTCCGATATGGTACCCGCGCACGAATAAATGATGTAAACAATCATAATGAACAAAGCTCGCGGTAAATTACTTTTAATTATTTCTTTAACGTTCATTTCTCTCTCCTTCTAAATAAATATTTTATCTATTTATCATTTAAGGCTTATTTTTGATTAAACGCAATGGCTTTTTACTAAGTGGTCGCTGCAACCTACTAGGTGGTCGATTTTTCTAACCAAAATAAAAAGCTCCCTTGCTGTACAAGCAAAAGAACTTTCACTAATTTTTTTAATTCTTTTAAAAGGCATTCAGTTCGCCTTTCTTGTCTTTCCACCAAATAATTATTAGCCACGGAATGAGCGTAACAACAAAAGTTAAACACAGCAAACCTAAATCATTAACCAGGGATTGTTTAGTTAACAAATCATTGAGGGCGTTATAAATATAATGAAAAGGGAAGAATTTTTGAATATTGATCACTAATTTAAGAAAATCATTATTCGTGCTCATAAATGAATTAAAGGGACTAACTAACATCATCATAATTAACATCAAGGGAAAGTCTAGCGCATCTAATGTTTCTGCCTGCAATAATATTCCCAAGGTAAAGCCAATCACACTGGTATATAGCCCTGCAAGACTCAGCAGCAATACGCAAATAATTAGTTTATAATCAAATGTCAATCGTGAACTGACAAAGCCAATTACAAGGTTAAATGCAATAATCAATAAATTTAACAGTACTTGCAGAAAAACCTGATCCACTAAGTAATTTCCCAGGGAATAAAAAGATGTCTTATCTTTTAGTGCATAATATTGCCGGCCTGAATTAATTCTTTTGCCAAAAGTCACGACCGAGTTGCCGCCTATGCCCCACAGACACGCAATTAAAAAAATCACGTAATTAATGTCGGTATGTGAAGGTATCATGTTTAACATCAGCACATACCATGCACCTGGAATCACAATCGTAAATAATAAGAAACGCGGATTACGCAAAATATGTTTTAATTGTAGCCATTTAATCATTGTTAGTCTCCTTGCCATCGTTAAAATGCCGGTACCATTGTTCAATTGTCTGGTGGTGGCGGTGAATTTCATCCACGCTGACATCCTGCGTAATCTGACCATCTTTTAGCAAGACAACCCGGGAAAAATATTTATCAATCTGGTTAAAATCATGCGTGGTAGTTAAAACCGTGCTGTTCACATGATCCAGTCGCTGCCAAAAGAAATCGATTGATTGTAAATCCATACCTGCGGTCGGTTCATCGAAAATCAAGAACTTGCTCGGCTTAATTAAGGTCATGAGTAACAACAGCCTGCGTTTTTGCCCGCCCGACAACTTATTAATAGTAATTTTGGCCTGCTGCTTGAGATTAAATTCATCCAGCATCACAGAAATCTGTTCTTTATCATAGACCTGATCGATCGCCGCTTCTAACTGGATTTGCTCAGTAACTTTCAAAGTATCGATTAAAACATTTTCCTGCGGCATGATACTTAAATCTGCTTTAGGATCATAAAATAATTCAATCTTGCCATCGTCTGGTTGCAATAATTGGGTAATAATCTTAATTAACGTTGATTTACCAGCACCATTGCTGCCTAGTAGTGCAATGCGGTCACGCGTTTTAATTGTTAAATTGACCTTTTTCAATACCGGATAGGCAAACGACTTCTGTAAATCGGTAATTTTTAGTAAAAGATCACGTTTGGTTGGCGTACCTACTAATAAATAATCCAGTGACACGCCAAATATTTCGGCTAAACTAATCAACTTAATAATATCTGGCTCAGTTTCTCCCAGCTCCCACTTGGAAACAGATTGCCGCGAAACATATAGTTTTTGTGCCAGATCATTTTGAGATAATCGTTGTTTGCGTCGCAATTTAATCAATTGCTCAACAAAAATATTTTCCATTACAAACACCCTTTCAAATTGGTTAGCCTAATTATCCCCTAATGGTTTCTTTTGCCAAGCACATTTCTACTGCTTAGCTGACAACTTGCGGTTGCCAAGGCTATTAGAGTGAGGATTAGGCGCCTGTCACCACTTACTTTTAGCTTTTTAAAACGTACTACAATTAAAATTAAAAAAGACTAGCTCCGACAGTATATCGGAAACTAGTCTTAGACGATAGTTTAACAATTTATCTTAATTTTATTTTCTGAGTACACGAAAAAGCCACTGGATTTCCATACCAGTGACCTTTCTTGTACTCGGAGTTTCCAAACACAATATTTCGTAAAAACAACTTTAATGAGCAATCATATTTTACACCAACTGATAAAAATTGCAAGCAAATTTTTAATGAGTGCACAATCGACTATGGATTGCTTCTGCTTGCTACTTAACAATTAGTCTATTTACTCAAATTTTCTGCACGTGATTTATAGGAACCTTCGGCGGTATTAATTACCAAGTCTTCCCCTGTCTTAATAAAGTCAGGAACCTGTACCACTAAACCCGTTTCCATCGTCGCCGGCTTGCCTGAGCCCGTAACCGTTGCACTCTTAATGCCCGGCTCAGTCTGCTTCACTTTCATGACAACTGTTGACGGCAATTCAACACCAAGCAGTTTGCTGTCATTGGCAAATTCCAGCTGCACCTCAATATTCGGAATGAGGTAGAGCTTATCGTCACCTAACTGATCGGCCGAAACTTCATACTGCTCATAAGTTTCCGTATCCATGAAGGTATAAACATCCCCTTCATTATACAGATACTGGACATTCTTCTTCACGATATCTACCAGATCAACCTTTTCTGTCGGCCGCATCGTCTTATGAACAACCGCGCCGCTCTCGACATTGCGCAGATCCATCTGCATGACTGTGTTGCCCTTGCCCGGCTTGTGATGGTTGGCCTTCAAAACCCTGATCAGCTTGCCGTCTTGACTAAAAACCATGCCCTTTTTCAAATTAATTGCTTGTACCATCTTAATCTCCTTAAATTTTCAAATTCTTAACACAAATTGTGCACATAAACTTCTCCCAGAAATGGCTTTATTCAAAAAATTCGCTTTTCATACCTTAACCGAAAAAATCAAATTCGTTCATTTTCGTTCAAAATAATTCAAATTCGTTCAAATTATATCTATGCGCGCCTAATTACATTTTCAACCACCAATTCCAAAAAGTTCACGCTGGAGGCAAAGCAAATTTTTTAATTAATAATAAGTAAATTGTATTCATAATTCCTAGTATACCAAATCAAAAGTGTTTCAGGTAAATCTGATCAATCAAATGTCCGGCGGTTTTATGTAAAATCAAACTTGCCCGCTGTTTAGTTGGGGCAATGTATTCGCGTAAATTAACTAGGTTGACCATCTGCCAGGTTTCTTCTGCCAATTTGAGTGCATCATCCCGGGGGCCGTTGGCCATTGCATAATAAAAATTATCCGGATTGTTTTTGTTTAGCTCCATCACCTTAACAAAGCGCTGCATGTACCACTTTTCAATCAGTTCTTCTTCGGCATCAATGTAAATTGAAAAATCAAAGAAGTCGCTGGTGACAATCTGGCCGTTAGTCGGCAGCTGCAGGGTATTAATGCCCTCAATAATCAAAATATCCGGATTTTGCACGTGACCGTATTTGCCGGGGACAATATCACTCAGATCCTGCGAATAAAGCGGATAAATGATGTCCTCTTTGCCGGCCTGCACATCCTTTAAGAAATTACTGAGCAGCGCCATGTCATAGCTCTCAGGAAAACCCTTGCGGGCCATCAAATTGCGCCGCGTTAATTCCTGATTGGAATAGAGAAAACCATCGGTGGTCATCAAATGTACCTTTAATTCCGGATAAGTCCGGCTGAGAAGCAGCTGCAAAAGGCGCGCTGTCGTCGACTTGCCGACCGCTACCGAACCGGAAATGCCGATAATAAATGGTGCCAGTTTAATTTCTTTCTGTAAAAAAGCCCGCTGCTTTTTCTGTGAGTGTCGTTTGCCCAAATAAACCACATGCAGATAATTGATTAGACTGGCATAAATCTCCCGAATATCAGTTAAATCAACAACGTCACCGAGAGATTTAATTTTAGCCAGTTCGTCTTTGGTAATCGTGACCTGGTCCGCCGCCTGCAGATTAGCCCAGTCATCCCTGCTAAAACGAAGATAATTTTCCATTGCTTTTGTCCTTAATTATTTTTCTTCTATTATAAAGTACTTAGCCGGCAATTAAAACTTTACGGCCAATAAAAAACTCCCTGAGCCTAAACTCACGGAGTACCCCTTCTCTCATGTACCTACTATTGTGAAATCGGCTGCAGACTTGAAGAAATTGTCTTGCTAGGATTCTGCTTTTGGAAAGCCAACAGCTTGTTAATGGCAGCAATTTTCGCTTGCGTTGAATATTTCTTCCCAATAATCGTAATATTTGCCGGTTTGACATACTTGTTCTTGGCAATCCGGTAAAAATCCTGGCCGTCAATAACTTTCTTATCTAGGATCGTTACTTTGACGCCTTTTTTGATCGGCTTAAGCTGCACACCCTCAGCATTATAAACATACGTGTTTTTTTTTAATTTTAATTGCAGTTGACGCTTTATGTTTGTAGCTGAAGCAGCAGTGGTGGCAGCAGCCGGCACAGTCGTTGCAAGCAGGGAAACAGACGCAATGCTCAAGAATAAAAACTTTCTAACTTTCATAATTGCTCCTTATTATTCAAAACTATTTATATACTCTTATTTAATATAGCATAAAATTAAACGCTAGAGCAAATCTTTTTCAAACTAAAGTTGTATACTAACAAGTAATGTAAATAGAGGAGCACAAAATGAAAAAAATAATTTTATTCGGCGATTCAATCTTTAATGGTTACCGTTACGGTGAAGACACCAATCTTGTAACGATTGGCATGCAAGAAGCGCTGGGCAGCGGCGTGCAAATTGAAAATTTGTCCAAAAGCGGCGCAACCACGACCGAGGGACTAAATTACTTAGGCCAAATTGATCCGCGGGCAGACCTGGTCGTCCTGGAATACGGAACTAATGATGCAGCCAGTAGCTGGGGTATCCCAAGTAATACCTATGCCCAAAATTTAGCCACGATGATTAAAACAATTGGCGCTAGCAGAATGATTATTGTCGGGCCATCTTACCCAGATCCCAACAACAAGGAGATCATGCAATTTTACAGCACAGACCGCCTTAATTTATATAACCGCATTGCCAAAAATCAAGCGCAAAAAAATAGCATCCCCTTCGTTGATCTAATCGCACACTGGCGTAAATTGAGCGATGTTTCTTCCTATTATCAAAAAGATGGGCAGCACCTGCTTGATCAGGGCAATGCTGAGCTGATTGCACAAGTGGCAGGCGTAATCAAAGAAAAGATCGAGCAATAAACCCGATCTTTTTTGTTACAATTCTTTAACCATCATCACGTGCTTGACGCCGGCCTCTTCAAAAATGTCGCCAACGGTTTCATAACCCAGCTGGTCATAAAAGGGCTTAGCCTGCATCTGAGCATGGCAGTACAGCTGTTTTACTCCTTGCTCACGCAGATAGTCATGCACTGTCTTCATCATCTTGCTGCCAAGCTGCTGGCCGCGGGCAGCCTTATCGACTGCGACCCGGCCCAGCAACCACTTACCGTCTTCTTTAAAAACACGGCAAACAGCAAGCGCATTTGTTTTAGCTTCATTCAACAAAAAAACCTGCGTTGCCTCAAGGTCGGTATCGTCTAATTCCGGCACCGTAATTTTTTGCTCGGTGACAAAAGTATTTATCCGCAAGCGGGAAATGCAGAACACTTCACGCCCGCTCATCTCATCTATCTTTTTAAATTTAAAATCCAATTTTCCCACAGTTATCCTCACTTTCATTTTTCTTGATAAGTTGCAGGATTCACCGCCAGTAGTGGGCTCTTTTCACCAATATAAATAATATCCAGCTTGTACATTGCCCGTGAAGTAATTGTATAAACCAGCTGGGTTTCGTCAGCTTTGTGGTATTTGCTTTTAGACGCATCCCACATCACGACAGCGTCGAATTCCAAACCTTTTGCCAGGTATGACGGTACAACCAATGTGCCGCCAACTAGTCGCTGGTTGGCAGTTGCAATCAAGGTATTCTTGCGGCCCGCTTGGTTCAGTTCCTCACTGACAAATTTGGCATCTGCCAAATTCTTGGTAATAATCGCAGTTGTCTGTTTCTTACGATCATTTTCCTGCAGAATCTGCTCTAACACCGCAATTGCTTCCTGAGCGTTATCCCGACCCCAAAGAGCAGGCTTTGGCCCCTGCCGGTTAAAGGATTCGATCTTTTCCCCTTGGCGCAAAATCTGCTTGGTAAAATCGGTCAACTGCTTGGTTGAACGGTAAGACTTGGTTAGTTGCACCACTTCGGTTTTTTCTGGATCAAACAAGCCGCTGATCTGCTTGAGCAGATTCTGACTCTCATCCTTGGTAAAAATCGCCTGGTTCAAGTCACCGAGCATCGTATATTTGGCACGCGGAAAATTATATTTAAGGTAACACAGCTGAAACGGCGTGTAATCCTGAATTTCATCGATAAAAGCATAGCGCATTTCAAAATCAACATAACGCCCGGTCAACAAATCATACAAATAAAGGTAGGCGGACACATCATTCATGTGAATGTAGCGTTCTTTAAAACTTGCCTTGACCGTTGCAATCTGCTGCTCCCAGTCAGAAGCAGCAATTCCCCACTTACTTAGGTCGATCATTTTCGGTACGGCCCGCAAAAAATTCAGGTACTGCGCACGCATGTTGATGAAATGGTTTTGCTTAATGCTATTGTAAACTTTTTTTAATTTTTTGACGACAATTTTTCGGCCTAAAAACTGCTCTTCCTTTTCTTCGGATTCAAACTCTTGGTCCGGCCGGTCATAGAGCTCATTTAACTGTTCCTTGCTCAATCCTTGAATTGTCTCTGAAACCCAGGACTTTTTGGCCTCGGAAGTAATTCGGCGGTTGAGCTGCTTGATTAATTCTTCTCTGGTCGCATCAATTCGGTTGGCCAAGCTGTAGTTGCTGTTAAATGAATAATAGATCTCCTTGATTTTTTCCTTGCTAAAATAAGGTCTCTTCTTGTCGCGGAAGTAAATATCCTTGAAAATTACGCCTTTGCCGTTAAGATACTTAGCGTAGCGGGTTACCAGTTTGAAAAATTTAGTTGAGTCTTTGAATTTATTAATATTGGTATCGGCCTGCTTGTCTTCAAACTGGTCAAACAGGTTTTCCACCTGCATCCCCGGCAGACGCCGGGCCACAAACTGCCAATAAGTCATCTGCACCATGTTCTGCTCGCCCATCTCGGGCAGAACATTTTTGATGTAGTCGTTAAAAAGCTGATTGGGGCTGAACATAATCACGTTGCTGCTGGTCAAATTACCGCGGTAACGATATAGCAGGTAGGCAATCCGCTGCAGAATAGCCGAGGTCTTGCCGGAACCAGCTGCTCCTTGAACAAAAAGCAGGTCAGCGCTGGTATTTCTGATAATTTTGTTTTGTTCCTGCTGAATCGTGGTCACAATTGACTTCATCTGCGTGCTGGATTTTTCCGATAAAACTTCCAGCAGCATCTGGTCGCCAATCGACTCATTGGTATCAAACATGTTGACGATCTTGCCCTTTTCAATCATGAACTGCCGCTTCTTGGTCATTTCGACGGTAATTTCACCTTCAGGTGAGTGATAGGAAACCTTACCCAATTTACCGTCATAATAAATCGAAGAAATTGGTGCGCGCCAATCATAGATCAGGAAGTGATTATTTTCATCGGCAAACGAGCCCAGGCCAATATAAATCGTCTCCGGCTGCTCATTAGTTTCCCTAAAATCAACCCGGGCAAAATATGGTTTTTGCTCGAGCCGCTCCACCGTATCAAGCTGCTTAGCAGAGTGCTGCCAAGCGTTTTGCCGTTCATCCAGCAGTTGCTGCTGCTGGTGAATCGAGAGGGCCGTTTCCATCGAAGTCGAATAGCCATCAAAGTCAAGTTTAACGTCATCATAAAAGTGGGAATTAAGGTCACGTGCTTCGCCTTCTGCCGACTTAATCGCTGTCTTTAACTCCGCCTTTTTTGCCTTAATCTTGTCCAAGATGTGGTCAAGGTGCTCTTGCTCATACTGCTTTTCGTTCATCGTTTTTGTCATCTAGTCACCCATTCTTCAAAACTTGCATTCCATTTTAACATGAATTCTAATTAAGATATAATTCTGACCCTTATAAAAGTTTTATATTGTAAATAATGGAAAAATTTCAAATAACTCTTATAATTTTATTTATTGGAGTTGAGCAAAATCATGAAAAAGTTTTTTAATTTTTTACGTAATTTAACAATAGTGGCACTGACTGTGGCAGCCATTGGCAGCACCCAAACAGTTGGTCAAGCCACTTGGCACAATAACAGCTTAGAAACACCTGGGCAAACTGTCCAGCGCAAAAATGAAGTAACTGTCTTCAGCAAGGCCAAAGGAAAGCATAAGCCACTTAAAGCTGATAAGGATATCAGGGGCAAATCTCGCTGGCCTAAAGCTACGGCCACGGTCTATATCAATACCAAAGATGATTTTGAAATGTATAGTGCAGCGATTGACGCAATTGATGCGTGGAACCAAACCGGTGCCTTTACTTTTAAAGAAATAAAAAGCAAAAAGAAAGCCAACATTGTTATCGGCTTGATGGATGATGACGATACGGAAGCCGCCGGCGAAACGATGCTCAAGTACCAGCCAAGAAAACGAAGAATTACAAAGGCAAAGATTTATTTGAATGTTTATTACCTGGAAAATATATGGTATGGTTACAGTTATGAACGGGTGGTCAATACCGCCGAGCACGAGCTGGGACATGCAATGGGATTAAACCATAATAAAGGCGTATCGGTAATGTATCCGGCTGGTTCATATTACGATATCAAGAAGCGCGACATCAACGCCGTCAAAAAACTATACAACGAAAAATAGCTTATTGCGGGAGGGTTTATGAAAAGAATTTATATTGTTAGACACGGACAGACCTACATCAATCGCTACAATAAAATGCAGGGCTGGTGCGACACGCCGTTGACAGAAGAGGGCATTGCCGGCGCCGAGCAGGCCGGCGAGGCACTAAAAGAGGTGCCCTTTGATATTGCCCTTTCCAGTGATATGAAGCGGGCAAGCGACACCTGCGACATTATCATCAGGCACAATGTAAACAAAGACGAGCTGCAGCACCTTACCAGCCCTTTTTTCCGTGAACATTTTTACGGCTACTTTGAGGGGATGGATACTAATGCCGCCTGGGAAATGATTGGCGGCCCCCATGGTTACCCTAGCAATTATGATCTATTAAAAAATAATTCGATCGATCAGGTCAAAGACTGGATCAAAGAAGCCGATCCCTTTCATCAGGCAGAAAATGCCCACGAATATTGGCAGCGGCTTGGCAAAGGCTTCAAGCTGATCAGCGAACTTGATGGGGCAGAAAACATCTTACTGGTCACACATGGTTTTACCATCCGAAGCATTGCCGACCATTACGGCGATAAAATTGATGTCAGCACCGGCCCGCGTAATGCCTCAATTACGATTATGAACATGACGGCCACCGACATGAAAGTTACTTCCTACAACCAAATGAAAATTTAGGCATAATAAAATCAGGCAGAAAATTACTCTGTCTGATTTTTGTTTTTCTGCGAAACCAGCCTAATCTTTTTTATCCATTAATTTTTCCGCCGCCAGCAAGTTTTTTTCTGCCATCATGGGCACCCGGCCCAGACCATCTAAGCCAACATTTAGCAAGTAATTGATCCCCAATGAATTCAAATGTTTGCGCGTTTGACAGATTTGCTGCGGCCTTTTCCAGTCTTGGTCACGGTAAGAAAAACCCCAAGAATTGTTCATTGTTGCGGCCGTTTCATAGAGACCGTAAGGTGACGGCTTAAAACCATTGAGTGCGTTATAATCAACTTTTTCGTTGCCAGCAGTTTTAACATCAGGTACTTCATTATCACCCAAAGATACGTAGTCGTACTTGCCATTGCCCAAGCGCGAATTAACCAGGCAGTCAGGCTGCAGCCGTTTAACCGTTGCGTAAAGTTCTTGACTTTGCTGTTTGCTCAAGGTCATCGGCACATCAAACCAGGCGACGGCAATCTCACCATAGTTGGACATTATTTCCCTTACCTGCGGCAGAATTTTATTATTAAAACAAAGAGCGTAATCTTTGGACTTTTCGTCTTGAAAATCCCAGTTGTTGTCCCAAGAGCTGCCGGCACTTTCAAGGTCATTAGTCAGGTAGCCGCCGCCGTTAGGATCGTGCCAGTCCAAATCCTGTGAATAATATAAACCTAGTTTCAGGCCGGCCCGGCGGCAGGCGGCAGCTAATTCAGCCAGCACATCCCGGTGAAACGGGGAAGCATCATAAATATTGTAGCGATCAACCTGAGAATGGTACATGGCAAAGCCATCATGGTGTTTGGTCGTCACGACCAAATACTTCATACCGCATTTTTGGGCCAAGGCAACAATTTTTTCCGCATCAAAAAAGATGGGATTAAAGGCCTGCGTCAATTTGGCATATTCTTTATTGGGAATCCGCAAATTCGATTGAATCCACTCCGCGTAATTGCTGGAGGGCCGGCCATTGTATTCACCGGCAAGCAGCGAATACAGCCCCCAATGAATCATCATGCCGTATTGCGCCTTCTTAAACCATTCAATATTGCTGTTCATATGTCTATCCTCTTTTTAATTCTTTAATTAGCAATTTACATCAATTAACGAAAAAAATCAGCAATTTTCTTGCTGATTTTTTTAAATGATTAAAATTTACGAAAACGTTTATGCCGCCGTTCCAGCAATTGCGTCAGAGTTAATTGATCAAATGCTGCCAGCTGGTTAGCAATTAATTTTTGTAATTCGGCTGCATTATCGTTTAAAACCGTTTCCGGCAACACCCGCTCCACAATGCCGTTTTCTTTTAGCCATTGCGGCTCAATGTGCATCAGTTCGGCTGCCTCGTGGGCTTTTTTAGCATCCTTATACATGATTGAAGCAAAGCCTTCGGGCGACAGCACAGTGTACATGCTGTGCTCCAGCATCCATACCTGATCGCTGCAAGCCAAAGCCAGCGCACCGCCAGATCCAGCCTCGCCGATAATCACGGCCAGCAGAGGGATTTTTAGCTGCAGCATTTTACTGATGCTGCCAGCAAGCACCTGTCCTTGACCGCCGGCTTCTGCAGCAGCACCGGGATAAGCTCCCGGCGTATTAATCAAGGTGACTACCGGAATTCTTAATTTTTCAGCGGTCTGCATAACACGCAGGGCCTTCCTATAACCCTGCGGTGTGGGACTGCCAAAATTAGTGGCCATCCGCTCTTTCAATTCCTGCCCCTTATTAGTGGCAACAACAGCCACGCTGCGGCCGTTAAGGGCGGCAAAACCGGCAATGATTGCAGCATCATCACCCATTGCCCGGTCGCCGTGTAATTCAAAAAAGTCACTGAATAAGTGTCTGACCAGCTGCCGCATGTCGGTTTTGCTGTCACTGCGCGCACCATCCATGATGGCGGCAATTTCTTTATTCTTCATTCGTCTGCCCGCCCCACTTTTGTCCTTCAAAAATCGCCAGCAACTGACTTAGAACTGCCACCTGCTGTGCACGCGGAACAATCGCATCCACAAAACCATTTTTAAAGGCGTTTTCTGCACTCTGAAAATTTTCCGGCAGCTTCTTATTGATTGTCTGCTCAATCACGCGTCTGCCGGCAAAACCAACCAAGGCCTTAGGCTCAGCCAAAATAACGTCTGCCTGGGAAGCAAAACTCGCGGTCACGCCGCCGGTTGTCGGATCCATTAATACAACGACATAGGCTAACCCGGCAGCACGGTGGTCGTTAACTGCCTGGGAAATTTTTGCCATCTGCATCAAGGAATCAATCCCTTCCTGCATTCTCGCCCCACCAGAAGCCGTATACATAATCACCGGCAGCTTCTCCTTAGTTGCTTTTTCAAACATGCGGGTGATCCGTTCACCCGTGGCCGTCCCCAAACTGCCCATAATAAACAGCGGGTCCATAATTCCTAAAGCAGCCGCGTGACCGTTAATCTTAGCTTTGCCTGTTAAAACTGCATCTTTTAACTTGGTGACAGACTGGGCTTTCTTGACTTTTTCTTGATAACCAGGAAAAGAAAGCGGATCGCTGGTTGTCAGATCGGCATCCCATTCCGTAAAATCTTTGGTCAGCATCCGTAAATGCTGCCGGGCGGTTACCCGAAAACCATAGCCACAGTTGGGACAGACATGATATTTTCCGGATTTATGGAAATAAAACTTGGCCCCGCAATGGTTGCAGCGCCGAAAAATTCCGCTCGGCACATTATGATAATTTTTCAGAGCCGATTTGGGATGAGCCGAAAATTTAATTGCCATTATTCTTGGGCCCCTTTCTGCCGCTGACTTTTAATATAAGCTGGCAAAAATTTCTGATCAATATAAGTAGTTAAGTAAGTTCCGTCTTGAAAAGCAGCAGACGAAAGCAAGGCCACCAAAAAATCACGGTTGGTCGTCAAGCCCTTGATGGCAAATTCATTCAAGGCATCAAGCAAGCGCCTGACTGCCAAAGCACGCGTTTCCGCATGGGCAATGATCTTAATAATCATCGAATCATAAAACGGCGAAACGCTGTCCCCGCTGTTAACACCGCTCTCTATTCTGATCCCCAGGCCGCCGGGCAGGGCCATCTGGTCAATCTTGCCCGCCTGCGGCTGAAAGTTTTTCACGGGATCTTCGGCATTAATCCGTGCTTCAATCGCGGCCCCATGAATTGTCACCTGCTTCTGCGTTACTGGCAAATCTTCGCCGGCAGCAATCCTTATCTGAGCCTTGACTAGATCAAGCTGTGTCACCTCTTCGGTAATCGAATGCTCAACCTGAATCCGTGTGTTCATTTCCATGAAGTAAAAATTATGGTCGGGATCCATTAAAAACTCGATTGTCCCTACATTTTCATACTTAATTGCCTTGATTGCCTTAACAGTAATCTTTTGCAGGTATGCCCGCTCCTTAGGACTAATCTGGCTGCAGGGGGTTTCTTCAATCACCTTCTGCTGATTGCGCTGCATTGAGCAGTCACGCTCCGGCAAGGCAACAACATGTCCGTTTTTGTCGGCCATAATCTGCACCTCAATATGCTTGGCCGGAGAAATGATTTTTTCCAGATACATGCGGCCATCACCAAAATTGAGGCGTGCTTCTTCTTGGGCCTCAGCAAATGCAGCTGGTAAATCCTCGGCTCGCTGCACTTTTCTGATGCCTTTGCCGCCGCCGCCGGCAACTGCCTTCAGCATCACCGGAAAGCCAACTTCGCCAGCAACCTGCAGCGCTTCTCCAGAATCTTTAACAGGGCCATTGCTGCCGGGAATAACCGGCACATGATTTGCACGCATCGTGTCACGGGCGTTAGCCTTATTGCCCATCAAAGAAATTGTCTTAGCCTGCGGACCAATAAAGGCCAAATGACATTCCGCACAGGCCTGCGCAAATTCTGGACTTTCCGACAAAAAGCCGTAGCCCGGATGGATGGCTTCCGCACCGGTAAGCAGGGCCGCACTGAGAATATTTTGCATATTCAAATATGAGGCAGCCGGCTGCGGTCCGCCGATGCAAACTGCCTCATCAGCCTCCCTGACATGCTGAGCATTTTTATCCGCGGTTGAATATACCGCAACCGACTTAATGCCCAATTCACGCAGGGCGCGGATAACCCGAATGGCAATCTCCCCGCGGTTGGCAATCAATACTTTATTAAACATCTCTTGCCACCTTACTGAATTGCAAAGGTCAGTTCACCGTTGCAGGCCACCTGGCCGTCAACTAGTGCTCGCGCCTTGCCAATTCCGGCATTACCACGCAGCTTATCCAGTTGTACTTCCAGCCGTAAAGTGTCACCTGGGGTAACCATCTTACGAAACCGGACCTGTTTGATTCCGCCGAAATAAGCCGTTTTACCTTTAAATTCCGGCATTGTTAATAAGGCAATGGCTCCCGTTTGCGCCAATGCTTCCGTGATCAATACCCCCGGCATCACGGGATTGCCCGGAAAATGTCCTTGGAAAAAGCTTTCGTTCATCGTTAGATTTTTGCGGGCAATGGCATATTCGCCCGGACAATAATCCAAGACCCGGTCAACGAGCAGCATTGGATAGCGATGGGGTAAAATTTTTTGAATCTGCACAATGTCTAAAACTTGTGGATTTTCTTGTTCCTCCATTATGTCCTCCTAGTCCGGTGTCACTTCAATTAACGGCTGATCAAATTCAACTACTTCCTCATTGGAAACAAGCATTTTACTGATCGTGCCGCTAACTTCACTCTTGATTTCAGTCATCATTTTCATGGCCTCAATCACGCAGACAACATCCCCCGGCTTAACATGGTCACCGACCTTTTTGTATTGTGGTTTCTCTGGGCTTGCCTGGAGATAAACAATGCCAACCAAGGGCGCCTTGATTTGGGTAACATTTGCTGCTGCTTGAGGTGCTTCCTTTTTAACAATTGCCTGCGGTTGGATCGTCTTGTCAGCAGCCACCGGGGCCGCTTCTTTATCCATGCTCAAGTGGCCGCCATCAAAATCTAAATTTAACTTGGTAATGTTACTTTGATTAACTTGTTTAATTAATTCTTGAATTTCTTCAAAAGTCATCTAATCATTCCACCTTTTCATTGCAATCACCGCATTATGGCCGCCGAAGCCAAATGAATTACTGATTGCATAATCAACTTGCCTGGCAGCATTTTCTGTCGTCACCAAGTTTACCTTGCAAGCGGGATCTTGCTCGGTCACGCCTACATTAACCGGTAATTTGCCGGATTTAAAAGAGAGCAGGCAGGCGATTGCTTCAACCGCGCCGGCAGCACCAAGCAGGTGGCCCGTCATACTCTTGGTACTGGAAACCAAAACCGGACTATTTTTACCGAAAACCTGATTAATTGCTTTTGCTTCAGCAGCATCGTTACTCTTGGTGCTGGTGCCGTGAGCGTTAATATAGCCAACCGCTTCAGGCTCAATCCCGGCTTCATCTAATGCTAGACGCATTGCCCGGGCTGCCTGTGTTCCCGCCGGATCCGGTGAGGTCATGTGGTAGGCGTCAGAGGTGGTACCATAGCCAACAATTTCACCCAAGATGTGCGCTCCGCGCTTTTGTGCATGCTCCAATGATTCGAGAACCAGAGACCCAGCACCCTCGCCCATGACAAAACCAGAGCGGTTACTGTCAAACGGAATGCTGGCCTTCGCCGGATCAGTTGCTTTGGACAAAGTTGACAGAGCCGCAAAGCCGGAAATGCCGCTTTCATTGATTGCAGCTTCAGAACCGCCAGCAATCATCACGTCGGCATAGCCATCTTTAATTTGCCGAAAAGCTTCACCAATAGAATTTGTGCTCGAAGCACAGGCAGTCACAATCGTTGTGCTAATCGCTTGGGCATGAAAACGAATTGAGATGTTCCCCGCCGCCATATTAGCAATTGAAGTTGGGATAAACATCGGCGACACCCTGTCGAGCCCCTTTTCGTGCCATTTAATTACCTGCTGCTGGATTGTGGTTAAGCCCCCAATACCCGACCCCCAAATAACACCGAAGCGTTCGCTGGCGGTGTTTTCATCATTAATTCCCGCCTGATTGACTGCCTGCTGGGTAGCGTACATTGCATACTGGGTAAAGACATCCATCCTGCGGGGATCTTTTTTAGTTAAGTATTTTAAAGGAGAAAAATCCTTCAATTGGCCGGCAAGGGTAACGCCCGTTGCTGCCGCATCAAAATATGAAATCGGCGCAAAACCAACTTTTTGTGAATTTAAACCTGCGGCAAACTCAGCCACGTCGTTGCCAATCGGTGTCAATGCACCCATCCCTGTGACTACTACTCTTGTCATTAAACTCTCTTCCTTACTGCATGGTCAGGCCGCCATCAACCGTGATGGTTTGGCCAGTTATATAATCATTTTCTGCCAAAAAGACAGCGGTCTGTGCTACTTCTTGAATATTGCCAAAACGCTTGAGCGGAATTGCTGCAGCAATTTCCTCTTGGCGCTTTTCACTCAAATGCCTAGTCATCTGGGTATCAATCATCCCCGGAGCAATTGCGTTACAGCGCAGATTGCGCAGGGCTGCCTCTTTAGCAACCGACTTAGTTAACCCGATTATTCCGGCCTTGCTTGCGGCATAGTTGGCCTGACCAATATTGCCGGTTAGGCCAACAACGCTGGCCATGTTAATGAAACAGCCGGAGCGCTGCTTGTAGAGCGGGCGCAAGGACTGTCGGATAACATTAAACGTGCCAACCAAATTGGTATTAAGAACGGCCGTAAAATCTTCCTCGGACATCCGGTTCAACAGGCCATCCTTAACAATTCCGGCATTGTTGACAACCACATCCAAATGACCGAATTCAGTAAAAATCTGTTCAATCATCTTCTTGACCGAATCTACTTGCGTAACATCAGCACTGAAATCAACGACTTTGGTTCCATAGCTTTTAACCTGGGCAATAATTTCATCAGGAATCTCTTTCCGGGCATTAAGGACAATGTTTGCTCCCTTTTTGGCAAAGGCCTTAGCGATTTCCAGACCAATTCCCCGCGAACTGCCGGTAACTAGCACCACTTTATCTGTTAAGTCCATTATTTATCAGCCTCCAAAGCAGAAATCGTCTTTTCTAGCTCACTCCCACTATCCGTGCGGTAAGTCGCAATGCCGGGCACAATTTTCCGGGCAAAGGAAATCAGTGTCCGTCCCGGACCAATCTCAATTACCGCCGTTAAACCGGCACTATGTTGACCTAAAGTTTTTGCAAAATAAGTAGTGGAAACCAATTGTTTGGTCAAATTCGCGGTCAGCATCGTTGGCGTAAATTTTTCCTGAGTCGTTGTGCTAAACACCGGAAAACTGCCCTGCTGCCACTCGACCTTGTGCAGCTCTTTTTCTAAATCTTTTTGAATTGGTGCCATCACAGGTGTGTGAAAGGCCCCGCTGACTTGCAGCGGCACAATTCGTGCGCCCTGAGCGGTCAAGTCATCAGCAACTGCCGCTACTGCTTCTTGCTCACCGCCAACCACTACCTGGTCCGGCGTATTGACATTGGCAACCTGCACAATGCCCAATTTACTTGCTTTTTGACATGCTGCTTCAACCGCTGCAAGATCGACTTTCATGACTGCAGCCATGCTGCTTTTAGTTTGATCACTAGCCTGCTGCATCAATTCACCCCGACGTTTAATTAGCTGCAGGGCTGTTGCTAAGCCGACATAACCGCTGCAGGCCAGGGCACTGTACTCACCTAGGCTCAAGCCGATGCCAAATTTTTTCTGCGGCAGGTAATTATGCAAAAGACTGTACAAGCCGTAACTCATGGTCATAATTGCCGGCTGCGAATATTTAGTTGAAGCTAATTTATCAGCCTGATTTTTATCAAACAGCAGCGATGCAATGTCCATCCCCAAAATACTCGATGATTCATCAATGATCTGCCGGTAATGTGGATTATTTTCGTAAAGGTCCTCAGTCAAGACGGTTTTTTGTGCGCCTTGACCGCTAAAAAGTAAACCAATCATTTTTAATGTTCACCATTCAATAATTTATCAGCCTGCGTGTAGACTTCCAGCAAAATTTCCGCAGCTGGCTGCTGCTTTTTTACCATTCCCGAAATTTCACCTGCCATAAACGATCCAGTTTCGGTATCACCATCGATCACAGCACGTTGCAAACTACCGTTGCCCAGTTCCTCAACTTGGGTATAATCAGGATGCTCTTTAGCAGCCTCAGCTTTTTCAAGCTTGACAAACTTCTGCGCCATCTTATTTTTCAAAACCCGGGACGGATGACCGGCAAAATCGCCGGTTACCATCGTACTGACATCTTTGGCCTTCAAAACTGCCTTTTTATAATTAGGATGAACCTTGCATTCCGCAGCCACTAGAAAGCGCGTGCCCATCTGCACGCCTTGTGCTCCCAACATAAAAGCTGCAGCCATCCCGCGGCCGTCGCCGATACCACCGGCAGCAATCACCGGAATGCTAACGGCATCAACGACCTGTGGTACTAAAGCCATAGTTGTCAATTTACCGATATGCCCGCCGGATTCCATTCCTTCGGCAACAACGGCATCAACGCCGACACGTTCCATCATTCGCGCTAAGGCAACGGAACCGACAACGGGAATCACTTTGATATTAGCTTTTTTGAATTCATCAACATACTTTCCCGGATTGCCGGCACCGGTTGTAACTACAGCAACCTTGTCTTTATTTGCCAAAACTGTCTGAACAACTTCTTCGGCATACGGTGAAAGAAGCATCACGTTGACCCCAAACGGTCTGTCGGTCAAAGATTTAGCAATTTGAATCTCCTTGTCGACAACTTCCGCCGGCGCATTACCGGCACCGATAATCCCGAGGCCGCCTGCATTAGAAACAGCAGCCGCCAATTTGCCATCGGCTACCCAGGCCATCCCGCCTTGAAAAATCGGATACTTAAGACCGAGACTCTTCATAAATGGGCTTAATTCCATCAACTTAACCTTCTTTCGCAGCCAGTTGTTTTTTAACGAAATCAACTAAATCCTGCACAGTTTGAATGCCGTCTTCACTTTCAATCTTGATGTCAAATTCATCTTCGAGCTCATTGATCACCTCAAACACATCCAAGCTGTCGGCATTCAAATCATCTTTGATATTAGAAGTTAAGGTTACCAACCCCTCGTCCTCACCTGTTTGACCAACAATAATTTCTCTAACCTTGTTAAAAATTTCTTCATCTGTCATCGTTATAAACTCCTTTTTCATTTAATAAACAATTGCTAGGCTGCCGGCAGTCAAGCCGCCGCCAAAACCGCTTAAAAGTAATTTCTCTCCCGACTTAATTTGCCCGGAGCTGACTGCCTCATCTAATAAAATCGGAATACTGGCAGCCGAAGTATTACCGAATTTTGCAACATTATTTAAAAACTTGCTTTCATCTTGACCCAGGTGCTGGGCAATCGCAGAAATAATCCGCCCATTTGCCTGGTGCAAAATAAACCACGAAACATCATCTAGGGACCAATCAGCCTTAGCAAGGACCCGTGTGAGCGAATTGGGCACCTCATGTGTTGCAAAGCGGTAAACAGCACGGCCATCCATTTCAAAAAAATGCCGGTGTTTGTCCACTTGATCTTGTGCAAAGGCCGATTCCAGCGGCTGGTAGCCCGCGGTTAATGTCCCGCCATCCTGACCAAAAGTAGCCAGGTCCTCGGCAACGATACTCGACTTATCCTTGGCTTCAACTAAAACACCGCCGGCACCATCGCCAAACAAAACTGCCGTCGACCGTTCCTGCCAATCAACCAGTTTCGATAAAACTTCGGCGCCGATAACCAGACCCAAGCGGTACTTACCTGCTAGCAGCTTATCGGCAAGCGCCAAAGCATAAATAAAACCGGAACAGGCAGCATTAACATCAAATGCCCATGCCTTTTTTGCACCAATTTTGCCCTGAACAATTGCCGCTGTTGCCGGTGTCAAATAATCCGGCGACATGGTGGCAACAATGATAAAATCAATATCTTCAGCCTCATGGCCCGATTTTGCAAGCAGTTTCTCAGCAACCTTAGCCGCCAAATCAGACGTCTGTTCATCCCGAACAACATGCCGCTGCTTAATTCCCGTTCTTGAGGAAATCCACTCATCGGAAGTGTCCATCATCGCCGCCAAATCATCATTAGTCACTACTTTACTTGGAACATAATGGGCAGTTTGCATTATTTTTAATCCCATAGGCTATTGCTCCTTTTTATTATCAATATGTGGCGGAAATTCGAGAAAAGCGCGCAGATTAAGCAGCGCCCGCTCAATAATCGCAATCTGCTCATCGTCAAAACCCGCAATAAATTTTTTCACCATGTGCCGGTGAAAAGAATCATGGGCCCGATAAACTAAACGCCCGCGGTTGGTTAAGCCCAAGCGAACGATTCGGCGGTCATCATTGCCCTGAATCCGCACAACATATCCCTTACGAACCAACTTATTAACCATGCTGGTAACTGAACCGGCCGTGACCATCAGCTCTTTAGCCAGCTGCGAGCTGGTTTTGTGATCATACATTGTAATTGAATCAATTGCGTGTACTTCTTTAATCGAAATATCACTAAAGGCACTTTTTTTCAGTTCGCGCTCTTCAACGCGCATGATATCCGTATAGACGGTCGTCAGCAGCTTATTAATTCGTTTTAAGTTTGTTTCCATAACTTCACTCCTACTAAGGCAAAATACTATTAACAACAAGTTAATCATATTTTGGCGCTACTTTTTAGTTGAAGATTAGCTAAAAATCAAGTTTGCCAGTCATGTAACATCTCCCTGAATTTATTTCAAACATCAAAGTATTTGATGAAAATATAATAGGTTATCTGTGAAAGAATGTCAAATTTATTCGTGTATTTGGTTGTTTTTGCTATAATCTTTATGAAAATACAAAACGTAAACTGTATAAAGATATTTTAATAATCAAAGCTTTTTGAGGGACACATGAATAACCTAACTAAAAAAATTTCGCCAAAACAAAATAAATTACAACATCTGCTGCAAGATTTACCGCTTACCGTCAGCTGGTGGCAGGAGATAGGCTCAACCAGCACTGCAGCAAAAAAATTTTTGCAGACACATTTATACGAGCAGCCGCTTTTATTCGGCAGTGACAGGCAGACAAATGGTTATGGTAAAAAAGACCGCAAGTTTATTTCCGAAACGGGGGGAATTTATCTCTCATTGTTAATTAAAATTCCCGAATTGACATCGCAGAACCAGGGGTTACTGACCACCGGCATTGCCTGGGAGCTGCATGAAACGATCAAGGAAGAGCTGCACACTGAAACGGAAATTAAGTGGGTCAACGATTTGCTGCTTAACGGCAAAAAAGTGGCCGGCATTTTGGTGGAAAAACCGCAACCCCAAATTGCAATCATTGGTATCGGCTGTAATTTATACCAGCAACAGCTTGAAGAGGCTTTGCCGACCGGAACAAATTTATTAACGCAACCATTGACCGACGAGCAAACTTGCCACTTTATTGCCGCTTTAATTCACAGACTGTTTCCCTTAACCACAACTTTTGCCACAGGAACTTTTCTACCTGAATATAAAAAACACCTGTGCTTATTAAACCAAGAAGTAACCATGCAAATTGGTAAAACAACAATCGTTGGTCAAGCCGTCGACCTCACGCCCCAGGCCAATTTAGTAATTAAAACTAACAAAGGATTAAAAACAATCGGAGCCGGCGAGGTAACCAAAATCAGACCAAGCAAAAAGGCTTCAAAAAACTGAAGCCTTTTTGGGGCGTGTGCCTAATCCAGCTGATTAGTCAGCACAATTCGTTCGTATAATTTGACGGTTACAAAATAATACAAGAAATACAGAACAATGAAAATCAGAAACGGCAGCCAGAAGCCGCGGTAGGGATGCGGCAAAAGCGTTTGAAACAGCCGCAGGCCGAACAGCACATCAATTACCCCCAAAAATCCCGGCAGAAGAAAGAGTATGCCAATCTCGTGAGCAATTGATTTTTGCAGTACCTTTTTTCTTGCGCCAATTTTATACAGCATCTTGTAACGGAGCTTGTCGCTAACAGCGCCGCTCAAGACCTTAAACATCAGCGTTGAAGCCAACATTGTCAGAAAGGCTAGGCCGAGGAAGAAGCCCATGAATTCAAAGCCACTGACATACACAATCATCATTTGATAAGTATAAGCTTTGGTATTTTGGAGTGTTTCCTTTAAAGCAGGATTTTCTTTAATCTGTAAATTTTCAAGTTGGATCACTTTTTTATAATCCTGATTAAGGTTATTTATCGTCAGTAAAGTAATAAACTTATTCTGTCCGGGCAAAGTCTGCAATTTGGTATTTGAAACCAAATGAATCACTTTCGGCATCCCGTTAGGAACCATGCCGCCTAGGTAATTATTGGCATCGGTACGCGGCACATCTAATTTATTGGTTGGAACAGTCACGGTCTTGTATTTAACAAAGTCATTGACTACCTCACCATCAACTTTTTTAAGCGGCTGCTTGGTAAAGTCTGCCCGGTCGAAGTAAAGGGCCTTGCCTGTTTCTTTATAATGATAAGTTGCTTTACTTTTAATTGACAGCTTATCCACAGCCTTTTGCACAGTCGGTGAAGCACTCACAACCGTGGCATCATAGTAGCTGCTCTCTGCCGCTAAATCCTTGATTGAGTTAAAATTCAGTCCCACCGTGATTGCCCCTAAGGCTAGGGCAAACAGTAAAGAAATCACCGTTAAAATTTTAGTGTAATCAT
This sequence comes from Lactobacillus sp. ESL0791, assembly GCF_029433255.1. NCBI lineage: Bacteria > Bacillati > Bacillota > Bacilli > Lactobacillales > Lactobacillaceae > Lactobacillus > Lactobacillus sp. ESL0791. The sequence goes on from NZ_JAQTHU010000001.1 coordinate 1,865,627, forward strand.
GCAAGCGAAATTTTAATTGGCCCAAGGTAAAAAGCCGAATGCCGTGGTAAGAAAATGACTTGCGCTTCTGCAAGAAACTGATAATTGCTGTGAAAAACGAATTGAAGACAAAATAAGAACCCAAAACAATTGTTATCAGCGCAATCGGCACAACCCGAAAAACGGCATTGGGATTTTTGTCGCCCATAATATAATAACCAATCGCCAATAAAACAAGTCCTAAAACGGCCTCAATAGTATGCCACAGAGGCCGTTTAACCACTGTGACCGGTTTCTGACTTTCGTGCAGCAGTTCTATCACTTTAGAGTGCGTTAATTTATGCATATTCCGCAGCGCTGCTAGGAAAAAGATGGCGATAAAGAAAACTAATGTCCACAGGATGGCGCTCGGCAGAATTACCTGAAAGTGGCTAATTTGCAGACCAAGATTAGCAATTAGAATCTTGGACATCAGTGCTGTTAAGCCGAAGCCAAGAATAATTCCTAAGACAGTAGCTAAGATCCCAGTGATCAAAGTCTCGCAGAAAATCAGCAGTCCGATCCGACTGCTTTTCGCTCCCAGCATCATATACATGCCGTAATCGTGCTGCCGCATGTTAAGCAAAAAGGAATTAGCATAAACCAAATAAACTAACGTAATAATTGCTAATAAGACAATGCCAAACTCGAAAACAAAGCTAACATTTGAGTATGATGCAGTAATATTCCCTTTAAGAAAAGCGGGATTGATTGCCAGGGTCAAGAACATGTAAAAGATCATGCTGGCAACGACCAAGCCCGAAAATAAGACCACATAGTCTTTAAGTCGGCTCTTAATGCCGGTAAAAGATAATTTCCAAATCATCGCTTGCTCCTATTCTTCAGTTCCCAGACGTTCAATCAATTCATGGTAAAATTCAGGGCGCGTTTTCCCGTCCTTCATAACTTGTTCCCCGATCTTGCCATCCTTAATAAACATGATCCGGTTGGCAAAACTGGCTGAAAACGGATCGTGCGTAACCATCAAGGTGGTAACACCGTCATTTTGGTTCAAATCTTCCATCGTATCCAAGAGCTCACGAGCGCTCTTGGAATCAAGTGCACCGGTCGGCTCATCGGCAAGCAAAATTGCCGGCTGGTGAACCAGGGCCCGGGCAGCGGCCACCCGCTGCTTTTGACCACCGGAAAGCTGTGCTGGATACTTGTCTAAAATCTCGCTAATTTCCAGCCGCTTAGCAATTTTATCAATTAACGGCTTGATTTTTCTGGCAGATTGGCCTTGCAGCGTCAGCGGCAGGGCAATATTTTCCCGATTGGTTAAATTTTCCAGCAAATTAAAATCTTGAAAAATAAACCCAATTTGCTTGCTGCGAAAATCCGCCATTTGTTTTGTATTCAGCGTGCTAATATCTTCATGATTGATAAAAACATGACCGGTGGTCGGCGTATCCAGCGTTGATAAAATATTTAACAGCGTCGTTTTCCCTGAACCGGATGCGCCCATAATTGCCACAAATTCTCCGGCAGCAACGGAAAAATTAATGCCTTTAAGAGCTTGATACTGTTTTTCATTTCTTTTGCCATAAGTTTTGGTAACTTGATCTACCTTCAAAATGTCAGTCATAAATTCTCCTTTTTTGTTTTTACTAATGTATTATCTAAGTAATACAGTAGTATGATTACAATATTTTGTCAATCAATTGTAAAGAAAAAAGATAAATCTCTTAATTTCTTAAGAAAAGATTTATCTTCATTAATTCGTCAATTTTAGTAACGATTAAGCATTAATCGTCATTGTCAGCGGCAATTGTCTTACTGCTAATAATCTTGCCGTTGCCAATCGACTTGATTTTCTGATTATTCCCGATCTTTTGGAATACGGCACCATGATAGAGCATTACCTGCTTCTTCTCACTGCCATCACTGTAATCAAATTCATATTTAATCTTGTAAACTACACTGCTGGAATCAGCGGAAGCTGGCCCAACCGAAACGATATCACAATCCATGTCATAGCTATTCATCTTATCATCATTATCCCAGGCCTTGTCCATCTTATGTAATTCTTGGTAGCTGGCATTACCAGCGCCACCAACAAAGCTATCACTGTCCGGATCACGGAAGTTAGATTCCAGCATGTCTTCAGCATCATCTTTAGCAACCAGACCCGACCATTGCGGACTAATCACAAACTTATTGCCATCATTACTGATCACATCAGTATCATCATCGCTGTCATAATCATTGCTATTATTTTCAAAAGCCGCCGAGATCCCTGTAACCGGCTCTGATTTAACGATTTTCTTGCCAAAACTTGTTGTAACATACAATTCCATATTGGCCGTTATCGGATAATCTTTGAAGGTCTTCCTGCCATCTTTATCAAGCGTTCCCACACTCTTATCGTTAATGTAAATTGTTCCCTTAGGAATACTGTTAACAGAAAAAGTAGCAGTTTCAATATCCAGATTGACTGTCTTGTTTGACCAAACATTAACCGTTGCATCAGCATTCAAACTTCTGCCTGCAACCGGAGACTTTACCTCAATATGGTATTTGCCAGGAAACAGCGGCTTCAATTTGCAGTAATAATCTGTGTTATCTCCTGACAATTTACCAATGCTTTTACCATTGACCAAGACCGTTGAATTTTCGTGATTAGTCTTAACCTGCGGCGTATAAGTATTCAGTTGAATTGTGTATTTAGGGAAAAAGAGCCAGTACCTGCCCGATTCAACCAGGCTGATTTGCGGCGAACTGCTGCCATTCTTTAAATCACTGCCCAAGGTATTGGCGGCCGTTTGATGCTCTTGGTAATATTTTTGCAGCGGCTTCAAACTGCTATCGGTTACTTTCATGCTGCGGTCATCCGTTGTCACATACGCTGCTAGCCCCATTTGCGGGTTCTTCAAGTTAACCATAATCTGGTTAATCTGGTTTTCACGGCTATAGTGATTATTACCCCAAGTATAAAAGCCGATAAACAACACGGCTAATACCGCAACCACCGCAATAATGACCTTAGTTTTCTTTTTCATTGGTCGTTTGGGGGCCTTGACAGTCTTAGACGCGGTCGTTGTTTGCCGTCGTTTTGGCTCATCCGCAGCTGTTTGACTAACCTGAACTTTGCTTAAGTCAGCACCACAATGGGGACAAAACTTGGCAGTTATTTTTACTTCATTGCCGCATTGCGGGCAGAATTTTTTACTGGCCATCTTACATCATCCTCCACACATCATTGAAGAAACTGGTGATCGGAGCCAACACAGTGTTATAGGCGATGTTGCCCCAAACGATGCTGACCACTAAAACTAGACCGATAAAAATTAATAAGCCGTACATTTTATCGCGGGCGGGTTTGGGATCACCCAAAATAACCACATAAAGTGCCCCGATAAAGATAATAAAAATCAATAGCAATAGTAAAAAAGCAAGCGAGCTGCTGCTGGCACCCATTAACAACATCAGAAAAGCCAACACCGTAAAAATTGCATTCAGGTTTGCCGACTGAACAACATGATTAGTAAATGACCAAAAGCTGCGAATTTTATTATAAATAAACATGTAGGCTAAATAGCCCGCACCAAGTAACGCAGCTTCAAGAAGCACAAGCAAAAAGAATAATTCGATCGTTGCGCTAAAGGAAAGTCCTGATAAACTCGGCATTTCTTCTGTGAAGCGTCCAAAATACTGGTGAACGCTGTTACTCATGCAGACATAGAGGCCGATAACCAGCAAAAAACTTTCTGCAACCAGCGTTACCCAGCCATACCAGTTTTCACCATCCTGCTCAGCAAACGGATGCTTCCAGGATTCGACAAACCACTGCCAGTAACTGCTCCATGCTGAAGGTGTGCTACTACTTACCTGCTGAATATTTTCACGGCTGACTGTTTCTTGCGCTTTGAAAGAAGCATTATCGGTGCTAGTTTCTTTTTCAACTACAACATTGCGAATATCGGTACCGCAATTAGTACAAAAATTAACGCTGGACTCCATTAACGAGCCACATTTGGGACATTTTTTCATAAATTACTCCTATCTAATATATTCCCGTTCTTCTTACTTACCCATTTTAATATAATTATTAAAATGAAAAAACCACTAATTATGCAATCATAGAAAAAAGTATCGCTTACACAAGCTTAATAGCGCTTTTCTAGACAAAAATAACGCTAGGCGATTAACCCAACGTTGTTTTTAATTTCAAATTTTTTCATTAAAAATGTATTCTGTGCATTATCTTCTGCAGCGGTGTAGCAATAATCGGCGTTACGATTGCGGTAAAAATTGCCTCAACTAAGCCATTAAAGCCTAACGCTGTGAGCAAAATCCAAATTAACGGTGTATTTGAACTAAAATGACCCATGTGACTAGCAAAAAATGCCGTCTGATTCATAAAAAGCAAAGACGTTAATAAAATAACAAAGGCAGTATTGGTCAGTGAGGTAATTACTCCCGCCAAAACATAGCCTATTTCCTGCATTTTTTCGGACTTATCTTTGAAAAATTGGGCAACTAAACCGGGAAACAGACCTGCTAATACGCTGGGTACAACCGCAATAAAAACATTCTGAAAGAGCAGCAGACTGACAACATCTCCCGGTTGCGTATATGCTTGAAACAATCTGACCAAGCCCCAAAAAAGGCCAAAAACAGCGCCTGATTTTGGTCCCAGCAAAATTGCGTAAATAGCTACCGTCAGCGGAACGGTTGTAATCGCAGGCAGTGCCGGAAAAATTCGAATATAGCCAATATTGGGAATAAAGGTCTGCAATAAAAAGATAGCAACAAAAAGTGCCGTGATCGCTAACTTTCTTGTCTGTTTTTGATGCATAGTAATCTCCTTAAAAAATACAATCACCAAAAATTATATTACTAATAACCAGTATCGGCAAATTCCGTTTTTCGCCACTTGCTGTCAAACTTGATTAAGAATTAATTTGTATTGATCATAACGGCTGCGTGTCTGTGAAAATTCAAAGGGCACATTATCAGCCAAAAAGGCAATCTGTTTAATCTGATCCAGTAAGATAGCTAACGCTTTGTTAGACTTAAGCAAGCTAGTTTAGCCAAGCATTTTTTGCTACTCAGGCATTAATGTAATCTAACAGTTGAAACATCACCTGTTTATTGGTTTCCGGTACCTTTTGCGCTAAAATTTGCGCGGCGTTCTGACCCAGAATTGAGCCTTCAATATACGGAAAATCATTAACAACCATCTCACGCACATTATTTGGCTTAGGCTCAAAATGGAATTGCAAGCCAATTACGCGATGCTTTAAGACAAAGCCTTGATTTTTTAAGCCAGTACTTGAAAAAAGCAGTTCTGCTCCCGCAGGAATATCAAACATTTCTTCATGCCAATGGAGTGCCAGTAATTTTTTCGGTAAAGCAGGAATGGTGCCGGTCTGCAAGTAAACTGGGGCCCAACCCACTTCTTTAACCGGAGACTTTGTAATTGCTGCTCCCAGCACTTTAGCGATTTGCTGCGCACCAAAACAGGCCCCAAACATGGGTTTATCTTCTGCAAGCAGCTGTTTGATCAGCTCTCGCTCCTGCTTAATCCATGGCAGATCATCATTGGGACTCATTGGCCCGCCCAAAATAACCAACATGTCGGTTTGGGCAGCTGTTGGCAGGTAGCCAAACCGGTAGGGATGATATGTATACACTTCATGGCCGCAGCTGTCCGCCCAATCAATAATTGACCCCGGCCCCTCATTAGGCGTGTGTTGTAAAATGTTTATCCGCATTGCTGTTCTCCTTTCAATTAGTTAGATTATAGCAAAAGAAAGGATGATTTTTTTGATCTAACAATCATATTTATGTTTAGTAAACTAATCCAGCAGATTCATTTGAAGAATTACTATGCTTTTTAACTAAAAATTGAATACTGGCTATTTAACACAAATTAAAAACTAGGCTGAAAAAAGCCTAGTTCCTTAATTTGACTACAGTAAATCTACCAATTTCACTATGAATTCACTATAGTTTTTACAATTTATTAATTTAGTTACGTTATTAATATCCGTGACAACATTTGATAATTCATCAAATACTTCACGAAATAGTTGCTTATTATTTGGATCAATTGCCAAAGCAATAATTAAAAAGACTTCATTGCCCCCACTCCACTTAATGCCATGCGAATTAATTATTATAAATCCGCTGCTTTTCTTCGCACTCATGTTTAAGGAATGCGGAATTGCAACCCTGCCAAATGCAGTTGATGACATTGACTCACGCTGAAATAGCAAATTAATAAAGCTCTCATCAACAACTCCTTGCTGAACAAAATTATTAGTTACTAATTCAAAAACTTGATCAATTGTTTTAAGATCATCGCTTACAACAAAATTTTTGCTGTCAAAAAAGCGAAGTAATTTTTCTTGAAAATGATCTTTCTTTATTTGATGCTGTTTGGTTGTAATCGCAACGTTTAAAGCCTGAATGTCATTTGCCAACAAAAATTGTGAAATTGACACCGTACTAATTTTCGAATCAACATAATCTGAATCAACTGAGATAAGTAAATCAATTTTATTCCCTAACTTCTTGATTTGATTAGGATCATAAATAATATCCTTGATATTAATATACGATGCTTCTAACCCTTGCAACTTATTGGATAAAACAGCTGCATTGTTATAATACTTGGGTATCATAATTGCTACTGCTAATTTTTGACGATCAGAAATTTGCTCAGCAATCGCATTTCCAACATGCATGGCAATATAAGCTATTTCGTTATCGTCAATCCTAATTTTAGCTTTCGTAGTAATTCTATGCGCAATAATTACTGCACATTCATAAATTGTCGGCGAATAGAACTTAATATTTTTAGCAATAGGATTATAATTGCTTTTTTGCTGCCTAGATCTAGTAATCAGCCTATCCAAATGCATCGAAAAGAATTTCTTAAAAGAAGCAATATCAAGGTTAATTTCATAATTTTTCCAGACATAATCAATTAAATCCATTACTAAGGCTCTTGTTTCTGATGAAATATTTTCTGCAAAATCAGCTTTATTATTTAAAGCGCCTTGAATAATTAGTGCCAATTCGTACCGATCTAATACCGAAAATTGAATATTGAATTCATCAGCTACCCTGTCAACTATCTGCAACCCCAATTTATTGTTCTTAAAATCAAAATCAACACTGCCATTATTAATTTCATGTCCTTGGTTTATCCGGTCAATCGCAATAACAAAGTGAAGTAATATATTGTTCACGTCAAAAGTATTTAAATATATATTCTCTTTTGAGCTTTCTTCTAAAATTATTTTTTTTAATTTATCAACGTCTATCTGCGGAAAATTTTTTTGGATGATATCTTGGTTATTAAACGAGCCTGCACTTTCACTATAAATTAATGAGCTTAACAAATGACGTTTTTGACTTTCATTGCCTACTAGTGACCAAAAATCACCATTTCGCTGTAGTTCAAGCCCAAAAGGCTTAATTTTAGATTGAACTTTTTTAAAGTCCTGTAAAATCGCTGATTCACTTACAAAAAGCTTTTCAGACAGATCATATAAATTAACTGCGGAAGAATTTTTGACAAAAAAGTTAATAATAAAATTTACCCTTTCCTTACTTGTTCTTGGAACACAATTTTTTTCGTGATCATGTAACATATCAGTGTTATGCAAGCTATATCCTTTTGTCCCAGATACAATTTCACATCCTTCTTGCTTAAGCTGTTGGACATAAGTTTTTACGGTTCGGTTAGATACTCCTAACATTACAGCTAGTTCTTGCGATGTGTGCCACCCTGGATATTTTCGTAAATATTCAAGAAGGGCATCTTTCTTAACCATATCATGCTCATTTCTTTTATTTAAATTTTGGCACCATTAGACTCAATCACATTTTTATACCAATAATAACTATCTTTCAGATATCTATTTCCTGTTCCTTTGCCATTGTCGTCCTTATCTACATAAATAAAGCCGTACCTCTTAGACATTTGCTGCGATGAACAAGAGACAATATCAATCGGGCCCCAGGCACAGTATGCAATTACTTTAACCCCATCATTAATAGCGCGACCAATCTGCTCAATGTGTGCTCCTAAATAATCTGACCGATAGTTATCATGAACGGAATTATCTTCTTCCAATTTGTCATATGCACCAAAACCATTTTCAGCAATAATTATCGGTTTCTGATACCTGTCATAATACTGGGATAAGCTATTATAAAGACCTTGCGGATCTACTGCCCAGCCCCAATCACTTTGCTTTAAATTAGGATTTTGAATAGTATCTGCTGGCTGCATTTTATTTACTTTGGAATCAACCATTTTTGAGTAATAATATGATATTGCTAAAAAGTCCATTGGATTTTGTTCAATCAGCTTTAGTTCATCATCATTTATATCCAGATTTATACCGTTATCTTTAAAATAATTCAGCGCGAACTGCGGATACTTGCCTCTAAACTGCAAATCCGTTACAAAATATTGCATTCGATTTTGTTGCATTGCCAGAACTATATCATCTGGTTTACTACTTGCGGGATAAACCGTTCCATCCGCAACCATCGTTCCAATATGAAGATTAGGATTATTAAGTGAACGAGCATAGTTTTTTAACCATGCTGCAGCAACCACCTGGTTATGCATTGCCTGGTAAAGTGCCTGCTGTGTGTTTTGATATTGATCAGCAGCCACACCCACCGAAAGCCAAGGTTCGATTTGAACCATATTAATTTGATTGACAACAATCCAATATTTAACCCTGTCACCGAAATAATCCAGTAAAGTTTTACCGAATTTTTCAAACATTGGGATAACTTTTTTATTTGGCCAACCTCCGTATTTCAAAGTAATGTTAATAGGCGTTTCATAGTGATTCATTGTAATGATTGGTTCAATGCCTAATTCCACCATGCAATCAATCATATCAGAATAATGTTTCAAAGCAGTTTCATTTGGTGTTTCATCATCACCATTTGGAAATATCCTTGACCAATCTAATGAAGTTCTAAATGTTTTAAAGCCCGCATCAGCCAAAAGTTTTAAATCGCTTTTATAAGTATGATAAAAATCAATTCCGTACCGCTTAGGATAGTAATGCTTTTGGTCGTTGCAATTTTCCTTAACTTGTTTAATTGTCATTCCTTGTTCTTCAAGCTTTTGAATTTGCGCATTTGACAGCCCATTAAGATACGGTTGAACATCTGATGAATTTAAGCCTTTACCATCTTCATCAAACGCGCCGTCTGCTTGACTGGCCGCTTGGGCTCCGCCCCATAAAAAACCTTCTTGAAAATAAGGAAATTTATTATTTTTCATCTTTATCATCGTCTTGGCAGCTCCTTATTTATTTTTATCACGTTTTTCAAAAACTTTGATCAAATGATTTACGATATTGTATTCGCTATTAATCGTCATCAAAGTATCTTGAGCATGTGTAAACAAAACGGAATATTCAACAGGTTTGCCTTCAGCTTCTTCTTGAATTTTTGCAGTCTGCAGCCTATGAGCAACCACCAATTTTTTATTAGCCTCTTCCATGTCTTGATGAGCCTTCTCATAATTGTAGTCTGCCACTTCATCTAGTGCTGAAGATATCATCTCTCTTGCATCACCTGCATTTAAAATAATATCCATCGTTTGTTTTATTGCCTGGTCTGAAATACTTTTATCACTCATAACTTTTCCTATCTAAAACTAATCTGCTTTTTCTTGGTCCATTAAACTTTTATCGTATACTTTAAAGAATGGATAATAAATTAAACCACCTACTAAAAATAGTATTAAAGCCAACAAAAGTGCACTCACGGCTGGACTGACAATCCAAGAAACAAATGGAAACGGAATGTACCACATCTGCATCAATGCATGCGGAATTGGTGATAAACCAGCTTTGAACCAAAAGGCAGTAATCAACGGTAAAACAATGCCATTAATCCATAACGGAAGCATTAAATATGGATTCCAAACTATTGTCCCGAATACAACGGGTTCATTAATATTAAAAATTGAAGGTAAAATACATGCTTTCCCTAAAGCTTTTAGTCTTTTGGATTTTGCCAAAAACAGCATCAGCAAAACTAACGGCATTGTACAACCAACGCCACCAATCCACGGAAAGCTATAGATTATTTCACTTGTAAAAATATGCGTAGCTGCGTGACCAGCCGCTACTGCTTTAGCATTGGCAGCAATTCCTGCAAACATCACAGGTTGATCAACTGCTGCTAATACCCAGCCTGATATTCCCATTGAATATATGAAGCACGTGAAAAACAGAAATAATGTAAAGCCCCACCAGGTATCCAAGAATTTTGTTAATGGTGAAAAAATATTAATTATTAATTGATAAAAATCAAAATGAAGAATGTAAGTCAAAATCCAACCAGTTGCAATCACAAGCGCGATTGGCAACATAGAATCAAACCATGAGGTTACAAAATCTGGTAAAGATGTATCTTCACTAAAGAAGCTAAACTTACCAAAAAGTTCCATGATTAAAGCAGCATAAACACCCACAATTAAGGCAACAAACATACCACCTGCACCCAATTCAGAAAACTGATATGAAATTACAGAGCCTGTCTTATCCCACGAAGGATTTGCCAACATTAAAAACAACGCAATTGAAGACAAGCCGGCGATTATTCTCTGTTTATTAATCTTTTTAAATTCCATAAAATTAAATGGAACCAAAAAAGCAATAAAAATTGATACCAAACCAAAAGTAAAACTGCTTATTGGTGAAAGATCCGGCCACCACTTCCAAAAATTACTCGGAATTTCAAGTAAAGTAATCAATGAGCCAACAAAAATAAATGGTAAAACTTCCAGAATAGAATTTTTAATAGTTACAATCCATTGGTTATTAGCTACCTTTTGTGCCTTAGGCGCAAACTTTGTATTCAAAACATTTATAAAGCTATTCATTCTTAACCTCCAAGCAAATTAGCCTAATTCCGATTTCAAATGATCAATGGCACCTTGACCATCTAAAATAGAATAATAATCTGGCTTCATTAAAATAACTTTGACATTACTTGGAACTCGATCTTTAATAGCATCGAATTCTGCCTTTAAGTGCGGTCCTACCATCAATGCATCAATATCATTAGCATAGTCAGCAAGTTCTGCTTCACTTTTAGCCTTTATCTTATAATCCAAACCACTCTTTTTTGCGGCTTTACGCATATTCGCTGCCATAAAACCTGACGAAGCTCCAGAGCCACAAATCAACAAAATATTTTTTGACATTTTAAATTTCTCCTTAACAAAAAATAGGATTATTTTTTACAAGTTTATGATCTCAGAAATATCGCTTTCACTAAAATAATCATTTGCACCCAGAGGGGGAAATGATTTATTAAATACCTGTATTAGAATAATCTGATGTAAGCAAAAAGCCTGCTGTCATTTTTCAATGAAGTCAGGCTATACAAATAAAATGGTAATGGAAGCACTAATTTCTAATTAAGTTTTTTTCCTTGCATAACTATTGGCAATACCGAGTTTTTTACGATATTTAGTCACAACCCTTCTGCTCAAATTCACCCCAGTTTCGGCAAATTTCTGCACAAGCTCTTGGTCGCTCAAAGGAGCAGCAGCATCTTCTCGGACAATCATCTTCGTTAATTCAGCTTCAATCTTTTCCTGTGAAATGTTCTGCACCACCTGCCGTGAAAAAAGGATTTTCATACTAAAAATCTTATTTTGACACTGAATATACTTATCTTTAATGGCCCGGCTAATCGTACTCGGTGCCAGATTCAAGGCCTGGGAAGCCTCTTTAAGACCGATTGCCTTAATTTTTTCTTTTTGCAGTGAAAACAGAAAGTCATGCTGATATTCACCCAAGTATTTACCCAGGCGCAGCATTGTTTTTTGCCGCTGGGCAATTTCATCTTTTAATTCGGTATATTGGCGTTTTTGCTTTAAAAAGTATTCTTTTTGTTCATTGCTGCTTTGTCCCTTGAGGTCGGCAAATGTTTTTTCATCAAAAACCAATTCCGGGATTTGTGCCTGCGCTGTTTCAACGGATAAGCGCTGGTCTTCAATTCGGTAAATCAGATCGGGCAGCAAATACTGTGTCTGCTCACTGCTGAATTCGCTTGCTGGCGTCGGATTTAACGTTTGAATTGCACTCAGTGCTGCCTGCAATTCTGCGGTCGAATATCCGCTCTCTCCCCAAAGTTCAGGCTGTGCTAACAGTTCTAATTGATTATTTTTTAAAAGTGTCAGTGCAGTTTCGTCAAATTTATTTTTCTGCTTGGCTTGAATAAACAAGCACTCGTCCAGATTCTTTCCGCCAATTCCACACGGTTCAAGGCTTTGCAGCAATTTTTTTGCTTTTAGCAAGTCCGTAAGCAGCAATTCCGTTTGCGTTGCCAGGACTGGCAAATCCGCCCGCAAATAGCCGTCTTGATCCAAGTTATAAACCAAAAAAGTTACTGCCTTTTTCTGCTTGCCGGTCCACGAATTTAACCTAACTTGGGACAGCAGGTGATCAACCAGCGACTCACTTCCTTGGTCACCAATCCAATCTAAATTCTGCAGCTCATTTTTAGGCGTTTTGACAGAAACAAAGGGATTAGTTTCTGCCAGATCTTTGACCACATTGATTAAATCGTGCGTGCTATACGATAAAACATTTAAACTTTGTTTTAATTTTGGCGACAAAAAAAGCCGCGTGACTAATTGTTCCTTGGGTTTTAACGCCATTTTTTGCAATTGCACCATCGACTTTTCGCTCCCTATATTAGCATTTAACTCTGAACTTAAAATTTATATTGCAGGTTATTCTGACCACAGCAATTAAATTTCTATACGTACTCAATACTAACATTTTTCTTTTTAAATTTTTTAAGTAATTTTATATCTTTTGAATCTGTAACTAATTGGTCAACTTGTGTGGCTTTACAGCATATAAAACTGCTATATACCCCAAGTTTGTCACTCGTTGCTGGAGCTATTACTTCTTCAGCAGATTTCACCATTTTACTTTTAATTAAAGCTTCTTGCTGGCTATGCATAGTCACCCCAACTTCAGGATGAAAATTATGAATTCCCATAATATAAGTATCTATGCGAAATGTTGACAATGCATCCACAGTTTCTACGCCTAAGCTTATTGCTGCTCTCTTAGCAAAAATTCCTCCAAGAGTAATAATGTTTAAATATTTTTTTTTCAACAATTGAATAGTTATGTACGGGGAATTTGTAATTACTGTTGCTGAAAAATTATCTGGTATTTCTTGTGCTAAATAATAATTAGTGGTTCCCCCATCAATTAGTATTAAGCTATCCTCTTTTAAGAACTGTAGTGTTTTTTGGGCAATTTTCTTTTTGGCATCAACATTAACTGACAGTCTTTGCTCAAACGTAGTAATTGGCGGTCCTATTCGAATAGCTCCGTTATATATTCTTTTTAGCAATCCCTGTTGATCTAATTCACGTAAATCTCTTCTGATGGTATCTTCTGAGCATTTAAATTTTTTAATTAATTCTGAAGATGACACTTGTCTTTCTTTGTCTAACAGTTCTAGAATTGCCTTTTGTCTTTCTCGTTTAAGCATAGTTCTTCCTAAAATATAACTCTAACAGTAAATCAAATCATTCATACACTTTTTAATTTTATCATATTTTTAAATCATAGACTTAATTTGAAAAAAATATCACAAATGATAGAAATCAGGCTTAAAGACCGAAATAGTGTTTTAAGTAAACCGCCACCCCGTCAGAATCATTGTCAAGCGTGGTAAAGTCAGCAATCTTTTTCACCTTAGGAATTGCATTTCCCATAGCTACACTAAGTCCAGCATTAGCTAAAAGTTCGAGATCATTCTCTTCATCGCCAAAAGCCATCACATTATCCCATGACTGTGAGAAATGTGAAAGTAACTTTTCAATTCCTGTAGCTTTATTAACATTCAATGGAATAAATTCTAACAATCCCTTTCTAGAAGGTACTATATGAAAATTAGAGGTCACATTCAATGGAAAATCCTTACGAATTCTTTTAATCACACTGTCAGAAGAAGAACACACAGCTTTTCCAAAAGAGATATTTCCAGGAAGTTCAGAAAAAGGGATATTTCGAAAAGTCATCATATTGCCCATAAATTCCTGATAATCTGATTTTCCAAGTTCAATTAACGAATAAACTTGATTTATTCCTAAAACATCTAATGGATAATTTCTATTTTTAGCATCATCATACAAAAATTTTATTTGATCCTTAGAAAGTGTTGATTGTGCTAAGACTTTTTTAGTGGTGTTGTTTTGAACCAATCCCCCGTTAAACGTAATTGAATAATCTTCAAGATCAGTCAGTTCAAGTTGTTTGATTAAATGTTGAATTGCTGGTAATGGTCTCCCCGTACATAAAACTATTTTTTTACTTAACCTGTGTAACTGCTTAAGAACCTTTTCATTTAATAAAGAAATTTTTTTATCCGAATTTAGTAGAGTATTATCCAAATCTAAAGCTATAGTTTTTATCATTTTAGTTCCTTTCTTGTAGTTCAAATTTAAGCGTACAGTCTAATCTTAGCATAAGTGCAAAAAAAAAGCATAATTCGTGCAAAATTTTATTGATTTTTGCACGAAGCTAATCTATAATTTTCACTGTAGACTTTTTGAAAGCGCTATCTATTGTCTATGTTTTTTTTATAAAGGAGAATGGCACAATGGAAATTAGTAAAAAATGGTTAGATTTATCAAACAAAGTAGCGGTAGTTACTGGCGGAAGTATGGGAATTGGTGAAAATATAGTACAGAATTTATCAGCTAATGGTGCAAAAGTAATTTCACTTGATATTGTAAAAACTTCAAAATATGAAAACAAAACTAACATTGAAGCTATGCAATGTGATGTCTCAAAGAAATCTTCCATTGTAAAAGCTATCACCGAAATTAAAAATAAGTACGGAAGGATTGACGTTTTAGTAAACAACGCTGGCGTAAGTAGACCAAGAATGTTAGTCGACTATTATGGCAAAAAGCCAGAATACGAACTAAGTGAAGAAGATTTTGATTTTATGACCAACGTAAATCAAAAAGGAGTCGTATTTTGCTCACAGGCAGTTGCTAGATTAATGATTAGTCAAAAATCTGGTGTCATTATAAATATGTCTTCAGAAGCCGGTCTCGAGGGTTCAAAAGGACAAAGTTGCTATTCAGGGAACAAAGCAGCCGTTTCTGTATACACAAAAGCTTGGGCAAAAGAATTAGGGCAATTTAATATCAGAGTCGTTGGTATTGCGCCTGGTATTAATGAAAGAACTCCTATGAATAATGATGCAGCATTTAAAGCCTTAGCGTACACCAGAGGGATGGACGCTAACAATATAAGTGATAATTATAAAGCTGTAATTCCTTTAGGCAGACCTGGAAAATTACAGGAAATAGCTGATTTAATTTCTTATTTAGCTTCAGATCATGCATCATATATTTCTGGAACAACAATCAATATTACAGGAGCAAAATCTACCAGATAGGAGAAATATTATGGCAAAAAGTGATTTTAACAACTCTCCAGTTCTCACAAAAATAAGACATTTTGGTGGAATTATGAGTGCGATGGTTATGCCTAATCTAGGGGCTTTTGTCGGCTGGGGATTAATGGCAGCTCTATTCATCCCTCACGGATGGATGCCAAATGCACAATTAAATCAACTAGTTGCACCAATTTTAAATTATGTTTTTCCATTGCTGATAGGGTATACCGCCGGATATAATATTCACGGTCAAAGAGGTGGAGTCATTGGATTATTTGCAAGTATGGGGGTTATTGTAGGTTC
Source organism: Lactobacillus sp. ESL0791 (assembly GCF_029433255.1). Taxonomy (NCBI): domain Bacteria; kingdom Bacillati; phylum Bacillota; class Bacilli; order Lactobacillales; family Lactobacillaceae; genus Lactobacillus; species Lactobacillus sp. ESL0791. Next base: position 1,881,389 of record NZ_JAQTHU010000001.1, read on the forward strand.
CCAAGTTACTATGATTAGTGGTGCAATGATTATGGGACCTCTCGCTGCTTGGGTATTAAAAAAGTTCGATAATGCAGTCGAAGGAAAAATTAAACCGGGCTTTGAAATGTTCGTAAACAACTTCAGTTTAGGAATCATTGGTGCATTTTTTTGCATTTTAGCCTTTTTAGCTATAGGACCTATAATTAGAGCCTTAATCGCTATTATTACCAGTGGCGTTAACTGGGCAACTAAACATGAGGTTATTCCATTACTGGCTGTCTTTATGGCTCCTGCCCAAGTGCTATTTTTAAACAATGTAGTTAATCATGGTATTTTAGCCCCAATTGGTTTTGCCCAAGCTGCACATGCTGGGAAATCAATTATGTTTCTAGTAGACAGCAACTGTGGCCCATTACTTGGAACACTGTTATCTATCGCTATTTTCGGTAAAGGAAAAGCTAAAAATACGGCTCCAACGGCCATGTTTATTGCGGGAATTGCCGGTATTGGGGAAGTTTACTTTCCATTTGTCTTAGGTAATCCGATCATGATTTTTGCAACCATGGGTGGCTTAGCAGTATCCCTATATTTGCAAGTTTTACTTGGTGGTGGCTTAATCGGTGTGGCATCACCAGGCAGTTTAATTAATATAGCGTTAATGACACCGAAAGACGCGATCTTAGGCAATTTTATTTCTATTGTTGCAGGATTTCTAGTAGCTTTAGCGATTGGATCTTTTCTATTAAAAGTATTTCCACCAACCGAAGATATAGACCCAACTTTAGATCTTTCTGTAGGCGATAAAAAAGTTAAAACAGTTAGCAGTTTTGATTTAAGTTCCACCAAAGACCTACAAATGCTGAAAAATCCAGTTAAGAATATTATCGTTGCATGTGATTCAGGAATGGGTTCTAGTGCCATGGGTGCTTCAGTTTTAAAAGGCTTACTCAGGAAAAATGGTTTTGCCAATATAACTGTTCTTAATTCATCAGCTAACAATATTCCAAAAGATGCAGATATAGTTGTAACCCTTGAGCCATTAATTGAACGTGCCAAAGCAAGCAGCCAAAGCAAAAATACAGCTTTTATTCCAATAAATAATTTCTTAGAAGAAAGCAATTACAATGACGTAATTGAATTTGTTCAATCAAGGAATAAACAAGAAAAAGATTTAAAGACAGAAGCTCATCAATCCATAATTGATAAATCACTGTTAAATGAAAATAATATATTACTAAATCAAAAATTTAACAGTGTAAACGATGCTATTAAAGCAACAGGAAAAATATTAGTTGACAATGGCTACGTTACACCAGATTATATTGACCAAATGATACAGAGAAACAATGATTTGCCTGTATATGTTGGCAACCATGTTGCTGTTCCACATGGTTTGGAAGACGATCGCGGAGCCATTATAAAATCTGGAATTTCTATCGTTCAAGTTCCTAATGGAGTTCCATTTTCAGAAAATGAAATAGCTTACGTCTTTGTCGGAGTTGCAGGTAAAAATAATACTCATTTAGATATTTTAAGTACTGTTTCTTCAACTCTCATAGATGAAAAGAATGTTGAAAAAGTAAGAACTGCCAAAAGTGCTCACGAAATTTTAGAATTATTTAACAAGAAATAAAAGAGGATTATTTATGAATAACAAGAATGTAATTATTGTAGGTGCTGGGCGCTTGGGAAAAGGCTTCCTAGGTGAAACTTTTTACAATGCAAACTGGAATATTAGTTTTCTAGATAAAGATCCAAGAGTAATTTCTGAATTAAAAAAGACAGGTTCTTATGATGTCAGTGTTCATACTACCGACAGTGTTTTCACTAATACAATAAGTGGATATAAAGCTTTTTTAGCAGATAGTAATTATAGTATTGCTGATAGTTTCTTAAATTCAAATTTAATAATGCTCCCTCTTTATCCAGCTGATTTTAAAGAAGCAGCAGAATATTTAGGACATTGCTTCGATTTACAATATGAAAAAGATAAAAATAATAAAAAGACACTGATTTGTCTGACTAACAAAAATCATATTATTAATGAAATTACTGAGTATTTCAGAAATAGTCTTAAAAATGATTCTGTAAGAGAATGGTTTGATAAAAATGTGGTTGTACGAGATTCAATAGTACGAAGAAGTACGGATGCAGCCACTAATTATTCAACAAAATTAGTGACTACAGCAGTTGCTTCATTATTAATTCAAGGGCCTGTAAATTGTGATTTTAGTGATGTAAAATGGTTAGACGTCCGAGAAAATGTTGAAATGCTAAAGGATATCAAGGTATTCCTAATCAACGGTCCACATGCTACTACTGCCTACGCCGGATATTTAAAAGGATACGATGATATTGCAAAAGCTGAACAAGATCCAGATGTTCAAAAACTTATTCAATCAGTTCATGATTCAGCAGTACAAGCAGTTTTATACGAATATCCAGTTACTAGAAATGAAATTCGGGAATTAGAATATTTGCCAGCCGCTAAAGATGAAATGTCTGATTCAATTTTTAGAGTTGGTTTCGATCCAATTAGAAAATTAGGAAAAAATGATCGTTTATTAGGAGTAGTAAAACTTTGTCAAAAATATAATATTAAGTACGATGGATTGATTAAGGCTGCAGCATGTGGATTTGCTTATACTGAACCTAAAGATAAAAATGCTATGATCATTCAAAACGAAATAAAAAATAGGGGGATAACTGCAACTGTCGCTAAATATATTGATCGAAAAGATAATGATGATGTTGTAAAACAGATTAGTCAGGAATACAACAAAATACAGGCAGGTAAATTTTTTAATGAATGACCTGCTTAATATTTAATTAAAACACAAACTTATTATTTGGCATTAAAAATTACATCAACTTTAAGTTTACTAAAGATTATTATTTTTTAAAAAATCCTAGTTAATTCTAGTTAATTTATGAAGTGTAACAGAAAAGTTAGATATTTTTAAATTTACATTGTTGCTAATACACGATTTCGGTATTTTACTGGAATCGTGTATTTTATTTATTATTTGATCTGTCTCTTCTGAAATTAGCTCCTTAATCTCTTTTAACACTGATAGCAAATAAACCAATTAGTTTAGTGAAAGCAGAGAGGTCTTGCGTTTTTATTTTTGTGCTAAAAAAGCTAGAAATCACGCTCTTTCTGCGTAATTTCTAGCTGTCAAATTTTAGTTTAAATTTAATTAATAAATTATTTTATCTTAAATTAAACTAGATCCTTCATAATTTAAAGACTATTCTTTTTTCCAATTAGAGATTTAATAGGAACCTTTTCATTTTGAGGAACAATTTGAACATATACATTAATCCCCTTATCAAGCAATCTCAAGAAGCAGGAATCTTCTTCAGAACTAGTTGAAATATACTGATATAACGTATTTCGTCCATTCTTTGCTCCCATTCCTCCTAAGTCAATTTCTTTAATGTCAATACCATGATTAATCATATATTCAAGAGTTTCTGGAATCTTAACTAAAATCAAAGTTGGCGCTTCAAGCGGTTCAGAAAAGAATGTTACTGCATCTTCTTTGTTAAACACACCAATTCCTATATCTTCAGGAATTGCTGATTCAAAAACATTAATCATGAAATCATTTTTGGCAACTTCATCATCAACTATAACAACATTTTGTGCTCCGGTACTCTTAAGCCATTTTGTCATTACTTGACCATGAATTAAACGATCATCTATTCGAGCTAAGACTAAGTTTTGCATGATGTCTATTTCCTCCTAATTTTGACAATTCAATTCCCTGATTCTCGGGATTTAAAGCTACTTCCGCTAAATCATTTACTGATGAATTATCAGTCCTACTAGTTAATATACTCAACAAAATTGGTAAATTCATACCAGTAATCATTTTCAAATCACATTTTCCAGATAAATATAAGGCAGTGTTGTAAGGCGTCCCACCTTTTAAATCAGCCAAAACAATTGACGTTTTGTTTTCAAGTATTTTTTCTAGCTTTTCACTATAATTTTGCGGATCTTCTCCTTCTAAAAAAGGAACTGCTTCAACATATTTACTTTTTCCAGCAATCATTTCAGCACTTTTCTTTATTCCCTCACAAAAAGGGCCGTGACTAATTAAAACAATTTGGATCATAATTAACACTTCTAACTAAATAATAGCAAAAACTCCAAGATAAGAAAGAATTATTCCTGAGATAAAAATTCCGACGACAATCCAAGTTGCGTTTATTTTCTTCTTTAATAAATACCAAACAAACAATGTAATTAACAGCGGAATTAAACTTGGCGCCAATTGATTAATTACAGACTGAAACTTAATAACACTTTGACCAACACGCAAGACTAAAGGTGTCCTAATAGTTACTTTGGTTGCAGCCATTGCACCAACGACCATCAAACCAACTATCGAAAACGCATTAGTTACTTTATCTAATAGCCCACTCTTTAAAATTGATAAGACTGATTTCTTTCCTTGCTTATAGCCATACATAAACATAGCATAGCCAATTGAATATATCAAAAGCAAAAATGTTAATGTGAAAAATACAGGTCCAAAGTAATTATGCTGTAATGCCATTGTGGCACCAATACTAGCAAGAATTGGGAACATTATTCCCTGTTGAACCGAATCACCAATTCCGGCTGCTGGGCCCATCAAGCCAGTTCGAACACTATTAATATCCTCAGCACTAACCTTAGCACCATTTGCCCTAGCTTCTTCCATGGATAATGCTACCCCATGAATAACAGGTCCAACCATATGTGGCTCTGTATTAAAGAACACCATATATTTCTTCAGTTCTTCTGCTTGTCTTTCTTTAGGATATAATTTCTTAATAGGTGAAATCATCATGTTAGTCAGACCCAAAGCTTGTAAACGCTCATAGTTATAAGCAGCTTCATCAGATTGTTCCCAAAGCCAAGTTTTAACTAAGTCACTCTTGGTTAATTTAACATTATATTTAACTTGTTCTTCAGGTTCTGACTTTTTCTCAACACTTTCTGTTTCTCCAGTTCTATTTGCCAAACTAAGTCGTCTAACTTTTTTAACAGCAGCTTGTTTAGTTCCCTTTTCTGCATCTTTCTTTTGTCCAATAAAAATCAAATATGCAATTAGACCAGCAAAAATTGCTATAGCCATAATATCTAATTTCAAATAAGCAGTTAAAAAGAAGCCAACAAAGAAATATGGGATTATTGATTTTTTACCTAAATAATTAAGTAGCATCGCAATACCTAATGCTGGCATAATCCCACCAACAACTTCTAAGGCAACAGTAAAACTTTTAGGAATCATTTTAAGCATTGAAGTTGCCCAGCCTTTTCCTAAAAGAACGAGCAAGAATGCTGGTATACCATAAACTATTACCGAAACTATAAATGATGGAACATAGTTTAAGAATCTAACTTCTTTAATATTTCCCTTTTCCAAAGCAACATCAGCTTTATTAACCCATAACGAGTTGACCGTCTGATAAATTTGAACCATTAATAAACCTATCAAAGAAAACGGAATAGCAAATGTAATCGCCAATTTAGGTTCTGCCCCAGACAAGATAGTAAGTGCAGTACCAAATATGCCTGCCACCATAGTATTACTTGGCATAACACCACCGGTGTTAATCCATCCAAGATATACTAGTTGAATGTTAGCACCAGCAAGCATACCTAACATTGGATTACCCATAAAAATTCCAACTAGTAATCCAGTTGTTAATGGATATGTCATACAACGTGTAATTGGTGCAAAAAACCACCATTGGGAAATAATAGCCAATAATGCTACTAATATTGCAGATAACAACATTTTCTTTTCCTCCTAACCTATAAAATCGAAAACCCTAGTTCTTTACTATCCTTACTAAAACCTTGAACTGTTTGTAATGAGCGTTCTTCTGGGGAAATACCAACAAGGCTTAATTTATCAATAACCGGTGTGGTACAAGTAATAATATCTACTCCGCATTTATCAGCTTCAAATATATTAAATACTTCTCTACAACTAGCCCACAAAAGTTGGGCATTACCCTTTTCCTTACACAAACTAGCAGCTTTTTTCATAATTGGAATTGGGTCAACTCCTGTATCTGCTAATCTACCAGCAAAAATAGAGATTATATTTTTACTACCTGGTTTTAAAACCGATAAAACTTCTTCTGTTTGTTTTAAGGTAAAAACTGCTGTCACATTGACTTTAATTCCTTCAGAAGATAACTTCTTTATTAAAGGAACAGAAGATTCACCTTTAGTATTAGTAATTGGGATCTTTACATAAACATTCCCACCTAAACTTGCAATTTTCTCAGCTTCTTTTTTCATTGTTGCAAAGTCATCACTAAAAACTTCAAATGAAATTGGTAACCCAGTTACCTTATCCAAAACTTCTTTAGCAAATTCTACATAATCCGTTACCCCAGCTTTTTTCATTAAAGATGGATTAGTTGTAAAACCTTTTACTACACCACTCTCCTTTGCTTTAATCATGTCATTAATTACTGCTCCATCTGCATAAATTTCAACATGTAAATCTTTTATTTTCATTATATTCTCCTTGCTTTTTTGCGATAACGTTACCGCAAAACATATAAATAAAAGAGTTTTTCAACTCTACGATTATGAAAACGTTCCCTCTAATCACGATTTATTGTACACCGCGAACATAAAATTGTAAACTAAATTATAAAATTAATAGGATTAAACAAAATGAAAAAAAAGTCTATATCAATCAAAGAAATTGCTAAGCTTAGCGGCGTTTCTGTTTCTACAGTCTCACGAGTTTTAAATAATACAGGCCGTTTTTCTGAAGCTACTCAGAAAAAGGTTGTTTCAGTTGCCCAAAAATATAATTACCATCAAAGCATTATCGCTCAAGGAATGCGACGGGGATCGCTTTCAATAGTAGGTATTATAGTGCCTGACATTACAAATTCTTATTACGCTAGCATTGTCAAAAAATGTGAACAATATTTTTTTAACTTAGGATATCTTACAATTGTATGCAATACAGATAGAAGTCCTAAATTAGAAAAACGATATATAAAACAATTAAGCAGTCATATTGTGGATGGATTAATAGTAATATCATCACAAAAACAAATTTCACCTAAAGATAGCGAAATTTCAATACCTACTGTTTTTATCGACAGATTTCCTAAACTTGCTAGCAATATCATAATTACCTCTTCAGATGATTATTCAGGAGCCTTACTTGCAACAAATCATTTAATTGATAACGATGCCTATCCAGTTATGGTAACAACTAAAACATCTGGATTTTCGTCAAATCAAAAGCGTGTAAAAGGATTTAAAGATACCCTTGTCAGTCGAAAAATTAATGAGATTGAAATAATTACGCTTGCTGCACATTCTGATAATATTTATAGTGAGAAAAGTACTCTTAGCCGTAAATTATTAGACTTAATTAAAAAATACAAAAAAGTAGGCATATTTGCAGTTAATGATAATGTAGCAGCGTTTATATATCAAATAGCTAAAGAAAAAAATATCCTTATACCTGATCAATTGAGCATAGTTGGTTTTGATGATTCTCCAATTGCTAAAGAAATGCAATTAACTACTATCCATCAAGATACAGACAAATTAGCAATTACGTCCTGTAATAATTTAATTAAATTATTTAAAAATAACAAAATACTTGAAAGAAAAATTGTCATTCCGGTTTCCTTAATTAAACGTAAAACAACGTAATAAACAAATCCGCCAAAAGCAAAAAAGAAGACAGCTAAAACTATCTTCTCTAATATCCTCATTTTTGTTAATTTTATCTACTGTCCACCTTAAAATGTCTATTTCGGCAAAATTATCGCCAAACTAAATAAATCAGTACTATTCTATTTTTATAATTTCCTTTACAAATTCTTGGTAATTATGGCAACTAGTAAGTTTTGAAACCTTATTATCATTAATAATTACTTCCGATAATTCATCAAAAACCTTACGGAATTTTTTCTCATCCTTTGAACTTGACGCCAAAACGATAATTAAATATACAGTCTGCCCGCTCCAATAAATGCCTTTAGGATTGAGATAGATGAACCACTGACTAATTTTTGCATTGTAATCAATAGTGTGGGGAATTGCAACGGAGCCAAATGCAGTACTTGATAATTTTTCTCTTTCGATTATCTTATCTTCAAAATTATTACCGACAATCTTTTCGGCAATAAATTTTTCCGAAATATAATGAATTACCTCTCTAGCCGATCTATTATGAACATCCCTAACAAAATTTTTTTCTGAAGTAAACTTTGCCAATCCTTTTTTTAGTTCTTGGGACAAGTTATCATCTTTTATCTGTTTAACTGCTTTTTGAATTTTATTAATGTCGTTCGGTAGTAAAAAACCGGAGACTTGAACAAAATTTCGCTCATTAATTATCTCTTTTGAATTCACTACGATTATTAGCTCAGTTTCCAGCAAAATATCTGATTCGTCAGAAATAGTATTTAAAATCACAATGTCATTACCAAATCTTCTGTCAAGTAAATTCATTGTTGCCTTTGCATTATCGTGATAGTCAGACATGAACAATTGACAAATAACTTTATTCTCATCTCTAATCTGTTCAGCGACGATATTGCCAACATGTAATGCAATAAATGCAATTTCTTCTTCGCTGACTGATATCCCGAGGTAGTCCTTGATTGCATATGCGATGAGTGTGGCACATTCATAAATAGTTGGCGATGAATTTTTTATATTTTCGGCCAAAGGATTATGAATAGGATTATTATTTTTAAACCGATCAATTAAGCGCAACAAATGTGGTAAAAATCTTTTTTTAAACAATTCCTCGTCTAAGTTCAAATCATAAGTTCTTCTGACAAAATCAACTATTTGCTTAAATAATTGATTGATTTGCAAATTATCAGGTATCTTCACCTCATGCTTGTCTTCAAGTAATTCCAGCATTTTGGTCAATTGATCAATATCATAATCCGTCAAGCGATAATTCAACTTAGTTTTCAAATCTAAAACTATTCCTTGAACAACTGGCAAATCAGCTTTCTTTATTTTGCTTGTGCCCAGCTTATTATTGTTGGTCCTATCTACCATAATAACTATATGCAGCAGAATATTACTAAAATTAAAAGAATCAAGCCTAATCGCTGATTCTTTTAAATTTTTACTCAATATCTGACTGATCACAGTTACATTTACTTCTGGAAAATACTTTTGAATGATTTTCTCATTTAACAATGTCCCATTAAGTTCGTGATAAATTATTGATGATAGTAGCCTGCGCTTATTCTCTTCTTTTCCATCAACTTTAAAAAAATCACCACTATGCTTTAAATTCAAATCATAGTTATTTAATATCCCAGTTAAATCTTTTAGTTGTTAAATCTTTTAGTTCTTTGCGCAATTCAACATCATTAATATACAGTTGCGCCGATAAATCATAGACATTAACTTTATTTTCCGTTTTTAGCAGTTTTCTAATTAACCATGATTTTCTTTGCTTAATATTATGCGGCAAATAATTAGTTGTATTGGGGGTTGAATTTAACGTTCCCTTAACCCTATATCCTTTAGGACCGCTGGCAATTTCACTGCCACTTTTACGCAACTGTGCAATTTTACTTTTTACTGTTCGTTCCGACACCCCCAATTTCATCGCAAGAGTTTTAGCAGTGATCCATGATTCATTATTTTCCTGTAAAAAACGCAATAAATCTCTGTTACTACTCATGTTTATCTCCTTCGTAATTTATTCAAGATTAGAATGTGTAGACCTTAAGCTAGTTGAAGTAACAATATGTTCATTAAGCGCCTTCAAGCTTAAGCAATCAAACAACAATAACGATGTTTGTTCAAATAAACTCCCCATTGGTTGAACAGAATTGCCAATTTGATCTTTTGACTGAGTATTAATCCTTACTACTAAATCACTATTTTTGCTTAGAGCTGAATCCGTAGCAGCAGTAAATGTAAGTATTTTAGCTTTTTGCTTTCGTGCACTTTTAGATTGCGCTATTAAAAAACTCGAACTGCCACTTGCAGAATTAAAAATCAGCAAATCATTCTTTGTGATGGCAGGAGCCGTTATCTCAGTAACTACATGAACCAATAACCCCATTTGGGTCAGCCGATTGGCAAAAGCCTTAACCATTAAACCACTGCGTCCCTCACCAGAAAGAAAGATCCGGTTTGCCGAAAAAATCATTTCTAAAATTTGCTGCGCTTTTTCATCAGTCAGATCACTTTCAACAGAATTAAGTTCAGCAGTAACCTGCTTAAATTCTCTAAGCATGATTTACATCCACTGCTAATCTTTGTCCTACCTCACCTGACGGATGATTCAATAAAAAATCATTTTTGCTAAAATTTTCAGTCTGCATTAAAGTCGTTGCAACAACATCAAATAATGCAATAACTGCCAGCGAACTAGTAGTAGCTAACATATTAAAGGCATCCAATTCTTTTTCAACCTTCACTTTAACAACTAAATCCGCTTGTTTAGCCAAAATTGCAGTTGGATTTTCTGTGACCACAACAATTTTAGCCTTTTTATCACTAACATTTTCAACAAAACTTGTTAATTCTTTAGTAGAGCCGCCTTTGGAAATAAAAATTACTATGTCTTCAGCCTTTACTTGGCCAAGGCTGCCATGTACAGCATCAGAAGGATTTAAATAGAATGCCGGTTTGCCGACCACACTTAAAGTATGAACGGACTTCCTGGCTACCATTGCAGAAGTTCCACATCCAGTAATAAAAATATTGTGTTCGTCACCACTTAATAGCTCAACTAGTTGCGTGAGCTCGTCAAAATTAAGTGTTTGTCCAAGTTTAACAATTTCTTCGCCCTCTATTTTAAACAAATTGGCATAATTACTCATCTTTATCACCCACAATCATTACTTCAACATTTCTATTTCTTTCACGGGTCTGATCAAAATCGACAAAGAACACTTGACCTACTGAGCCTAAAAATAGTTTTTGCTGACGAACTGCCAAAGTAACACTATTCCCCAAAAAATCAGATCTTAGATGGCCATCCGTGTTAAGCATTGTCCATTTAACAGCCGGATAATTTGGATCGGTCTTCTTCATCCCGTAAGCAATGTGCTCCGGTCCTGGACTCAAATAAGGATAATTTTCCGAGGTTTGCCTGGGGACTATTTTTTCTAATACATTATTTAAATCGACCTGTAAATAATCATCTTCATAATAATTCTTATCATGCATGTACTCATCATAATATACGGAACAAGTAGTATGGGCCGTTTGAATCAAGCAGATTCCGTTTTGAATTTCACTTTTCTTAACTATTTCTTTTACTTCATCAGTAATGCAATGATACGATGGCCGCCCTTGAACAGTCTTTAAATGTATTTCTTCAAAATAAAAGCTCATTTCTCAAGCGCAGCTTTCACCTGTTCCCAAACTTGCTCTGTTCCAATACCCGTTAATAATGCAACCCCATTGATTACTTTATCTTTAATAGAATCTGGAACAATTGTTGAGGTAGCATGACCTGCACCGCACATAATTAACATTTTTTTCATAATTATTTACCTTCTTCCACACTTGCACCTGAATTAAACTTTTTCACAATATTTAAGTAATACAAAAGTCCAAGCAAAACTACTATTAAAATTACTAAGCCAATAACACCAAGATTTTGCGCCATCCATACGAAGAGCGCATTGGACCATAAACCAGATAATTCAAATGAAAAGGCACCCTTTGTATTGATACTATAATTTGCCAGCTTAAAGCTCTTCATTACTAATGGCGACAACCAAGTAGAAAGATAGAGCATTGGAACTGAATAGATAATTGCACCAATCAAGCTTCTGATAATGTTGCCCTTAAATGCACCAACCATTAAAGTAAATACATAAATGTAAAGAGTTAAATCTCCTAATGGTAAAACTTTGTTACCTGGCAAGATTGCGGCTAAAAACAGAGAAATAGGAATCATTAAAACACTTGTTGCAATAACTGCTGGATGACCAACTGTTAAGGCAGCGTCCATACCAATATTTACTTTCTTACCGCGCAAATGCTTCTTAGTGAATTCTTGCGTAGCAGATGAAATCGGTGTCAAACTTTCCATAAACATTGAAATCATTTTTGGCATAATCTTTAAAGTTGCACCCATTTCAACGCCTAATTGCAAAATACCTGCCACATCAAAACCTGCCAGCAAACCAATACCAACACCGACAATAAAACCAATAACTAACGGATCGCCTAAAACTCCTAATTTCTTTTGAATCTTCTCTGGACTGGCATCCAGTTTATTAAATCCTGGTATTTTATCAAACAGCCAATTTAATGGCACTGCTAAAATTGTCGGCGTCAAGGCCATCGTATGCGTTATGGCAATTCCGGGTAAGCCAAAGAAATTTTCTGTGATTGGTTGCATTAAATCAGCAAGGAATAGTTCTAAAAGAAAGGCACCACATACGGCAATAATTCCATAAACATAGTTATTGCTTACTGCCCAAACCAGCAAACCGATAAAAGTTGGTTGCCATAAATTCCAAATATCTACATTTAAAGTTCTGGTCATTCCGATCCATACTAAAACCAAATTAATAACTATTGTTATTGGAATAGCCAAGACCCCCAAAGAGCTTGAAAATGCAAGCGGGCCACCAACGCCACAACCAACATCCATTATGCTTAAAGACAGGTGGTATCTTGCCACCATGAGCTTTATTGCTGGCTGTAAATCAGTTGCCATCATATTAACGACCATATTCATACCAATAAAGCCGGCACTCAAAGTTAAACCTGAAATTATTGCTTTAGAGGGTTTTAGACCAACAATCAAGCCTAAAATAATAATTATAATTGGAATACCTACAGTTGAACCTAAATTCAAAAACCAATGTATTGCTTGTACAAACATATATCTCTCTCCTTTAACTCAATTGATACTTTTTTAAAATTTCATAAGCTTTTATATTATTAGAGGTTGCTAGTAACTCTTGGACAGCCTTTTTATTTTGACAAAAAGTCATTAAATTACTTAACAGCTGTGCTTGTTCATGCGGCTGGCTCATGGCAATCATGAATACCAAATCAACATTTACAATTTGCGAAGCATTTACCATATTTTTAAAACACACAGGTTGCTTTAAAGTCGCCATTGCTATTTGTGATTCGTTAACATATTTTGAATCGGTGTGTGGAATAGCAACTCCTACATTGTCTTCAAGTTGAAGCCCAGTTGGAAACTTTGTTTCACGCTCTAATACATGTTGTAAATAGGTGGATTTTACTATTTTCTCCCCCGCTAATGCCTCAGCAAGCAGCTTAATTACATCTGTGCTACTGCCAGCATCTACTCCTAACCTAATTATTTTTTTGTCAAAAAACATTCCTCATCCGCCTTTCATTTTTCATATAAATACTAAGCTTTATTAGCGCTTTAAGAAAAATGATTTTTGCACCTTAAGGGGCAATTTCTAAAAGCAAAATTTGCATGATCACAGTGCAAATTTCATTTTGCAATATTAAGTAATCTATTTAAAAGTTAAGTTAAAGGAGTGATTCAAAATGATCAAAATAGCAGCCTCGCTGCATAGCGGACCCAAAATAAATTTAGAAAAAGTATTACAACAGCTTGCTGAAGCAAAGGTTGATTTCTTACATATTGATGTTATGGATAGCAACTTCGTTAACGAAATTGAATTTGGCAAAAGCATAGTCAAAGAAATCAGCCAACACTCGAAAATTCCCTTAGATATTCACATGATGGTTGAAAGTCCTGAACGCATACTCAAAGATTATGCTTTACCGACTACCCAAACGATAGGAATTCATATAGAGGCAACTAATCATATTCATCGCATATTAACAATGATCAAAAACTTAAACAAAAAGGCTGAAGTAATTATCAATCCTGGAACTGCAATTGAAACAATCAAGCCAGTTCTTAATCTCGTTGATCAGGTTATGATCATGTCGGTTGATCCAGGATTTGGTGGCTCGACCTTTATTAACTCTTCAATTGAACGTGTTAAACAATTAAACGATTTACGCCAAAAATACAATTATCATTACCAAATTGAAGTTGATGGCAGTGTTGATAACAATAATTTAAAGGAACTAATTGATGCTGGAGTTGACATTGCCGTTTCAGGTTCTTTCATTTTTAAGGGTAATATTATTGAACAGGTTAAAAAGTTAAAAAGCCTATAGCCAAATAGCGCATCCCTCACAACTAAGGGATGCGCTATTTTTAACAAAAATTTTGCTTTTAAAGAAGCATTAATCTACCTCTTATCGGCACAAAAGAGAGCAAGAAGCTAATTCAAAAATACTTATTGTGAATAGAATAAAACGTAATTGAATATTAAAAAAGCCAGAGCCCACATGGAATCTGACTAGTTTTATTGCTTTCAAGTTTCAGTTACACTTAAAAAGCAGCAATATTATTTTAAATTCAACAGCGTGTTTTATTACAAAATCTTAAAGTAACTCAAACCCACTACAAGAACCATCATGATAACAATTAGCATTGCAGAGTGTTTGCCGTTCGTTTTCTTTAAAATATAATAAACAGCAATTGTTACCAACAAACTTAACACGCCGGGCATAATTTTATCAAACATTGCCTGCAAGCTGATTACATTGCTGCCAACTTTACTCGATACATTAGAATGAACAGCAATTTTTAACGGGGTTTGCACTTTTACCACGGTTGCAATCAAGGCCCCTACAACCATCAAACCGACTACATTAGCAATTGTAGAAATACGTTGAATGACGTCGCTTTGCTGATTATTATTCAAAAAATCTATGCCCTTTTTATAGCCGAAAGAAACTGCATAATAACGCGCACCCATGTTGATAATGTTATACAAGATGAACATTAAAATTGGGCCAAAAATACTGCCGCCAAAGGCAATTGAGGCACCAATACTTCCAACAATCGGCAGCCAGGTAAATTTAATCAGGCTGTCACCTAAGCCGGCCAAAGGTCCCATCAGCCCTGTCTTTAAAGGATTAATTCCGTCTTTTTCATCTGGCGGTGTTGTTTCTTCCATTGCGGCAGTTAAACCCAAAATCACCGCATCAAAGTTAACATGCGAGTTATAAAATACTAAATGCCGTTTCATGGCCTCTGACAAATCTTTTTTATCAGGATAAATTTTAGCCAGTGCCGGTGCTATCGCCCGCATAAAACCAACACCTTGCAATGTTTCATAATTTAGCGTGATCCGCATCGTATTGAGCCGCATAAACATCCGCCACAAATCACGATTATTTAATTTATGTTCCGGTACTGTCAGTTTTTCTTCTGTCATAGGTCATAATCCTCCTCATCATCTTCACTATCAGTAACATTTTCCGTCGCTGCAGCCGTTGAAGCGGTCTTAGCAACTTGGGGTTCACGTGTCGCTCTTTCATATAGAAATGCGAAAACTAAGGCGATTAGAGTGATTGGTAAAATATCTAATTTCAAATATGAAGATAAAACAAAACCTAAGATAACAAACATCCACAGTTCGCCTTTTTTCAGCATCGTCATCATTAACAAAGCAATACCCACTGAAGGAATAATTGAACCCGCAGTACTTAAACCGTTGATTATAAATTTAGGTAGGTCATTGATCGCTGTTTGAATAGCTCCTGCACCAAATTGCAAAGCTAGAAAAGTAGGAAATGCACGCGTAAAACCATACAAGAGTGCTGGCGGCCAGGTTAGCCAATAAGTTCCTTTTACGTCTGCCTTATCTGCTAATTTTTTAGCCCAGCCATTAAGCGAACAATTGATTGTTTCAATTAAGACAAGCAGCTGTTGTGCCAAGATCGAGGTCGGCACAGCTAGTGTAATCGCCGTAGCGACCATCGTTGAGATTGAGCCGTTAGTATTACCCATGATTGCCAGCGATGTGCTGATCATAGTGCCCGTAATCAAGTCTGGCGCCATGTAGGCACCAACATCGCCAATGCCCATCCACATAATCTCAAGCGTAGCACCAATAACCAAACCTGCCTGCAAATTACCGAGAATTATTCCAACAATCGGTGCAATCAATAGCGGTCGCCGGAACATTTTTGTACTTACATCATCAATTCCTAAAAGAAAAGCCAATGCAGTTAAAATGAAGACCTTCATTTATTTAACACCTCACTTAATTTAACAGCACTATCAGTCGGTACCATTTGAATCTCAATATCAACTCCTTGATCAAGCAATTTCTCCAAAGTTTGCTTTTCTTCTTCAGTCAGAAAAACCGCCTTAGTGTATTGCTTGCGTTGGTCATTACCACGAATACCACCAATATTTAGCTTAGGAATTTGGTAGCCACTGGCAACTATTTCTTCAACCGTAAACGGTGAAGCAAAAAGCAGCATGGTCCGTCTTGTAACCGGATTGTTGGGAACAATCTTCAAAAACTTTTCTGTTGAAAAAATATGCAGTTTGATATTGCTTGGAACACTCATCTTTAAAACATTAGACTGAATCTTATCCTTAGCAACCTGGTCATCAACAATAATCACCTGCTCAATTTGCTTAACATTCAGCCAGGTCGTGACCACCTGACCATGAATCAAACGATCATCTATCCTACAAAATTCCACTGCCATCTTCGTCTTCCTCCTCTTCTTGAAATCTTTCTGAGATATTTTGAAAACCTATTTTGTACGATTTTTTTAACGATTCTGCCAATTCGGCCAAACTTCGCTCCCGATTGGTAAATAAGTCCAGTAGCATCGGCAAATTTAAACCGCTTAATACTAAAACATTATCTTTTTCTAAACAGAACGTGCCACTAACGTTTGAGGGTGTTCCGCCCAAAATATCAACTAAAATAATTGTCCCCTTACCCGTATCTAAGGCAGCATACTTCTGTTCCATTTCTTCTTTAGCTTGTTCTAGGTTTAAATTTTCGGTAACAGAAAGCACAGCACAATTATCTTGTTGACCGACAATCATTTCCGCACTGCGTAATGCTTCTTTGGCCAAATATCCATGGCTGGCCAAAATTACGGCCACCCCCGGTGTTTTATTAGTCACAATTATCGACTCCTTTCTCTAAATAAAAATCCCTCGCCTGATTGATTTCAGCCATAGTTAAACCAAAATGTTCTTGAAAATAATTCTCTGGCGTTCCAAATAATTCACGAATTTTAGCAATGGCCGCTTTAACGTAGCTTTCTCTTGTATCAATCATTGCCATCAAATAATCCAAATATGACTTCTTTTGCACTAATTCATGATACAGGTCATACTTTAATTGGTTACGGTCTTTACGAATAATTTTTGTTAACATGTAATCCTTAATTACATCATCATCCTTTATGTTAAGCAGCAACAGAACCAGCATTGAGCCAAAACCTGTTCGATCTTTGCCGCCACGGCAATGATGCAGCAGAGGTAAATCTTCTTTTCTAACAACCGCTTTTAAAAATCGTCCATAAGCTTTTTGAGCGACCGGCGAAGTTACCATATCTTGATAACTTTCGATAACATTTTCGCCCCGATCATTAATATACCTTTCTGGTACATCACCATTCTCCAATGATTGAACTAATTTCTCATTTTCCCCCTTCAAGTCAACCACACTAGCAGCTGCTTCAGAAAAGCTCGATTGTGGGTCACAATTTAATATTTGAACGACCGTCGGTAAAAACTTATTAGGATGAAACCGACGTTCATGCGGTGAACGATAATCAACAATTGTCTGCAAATTGTAATTAGTCAGAATTTGTTGGTCCGTTTCATCAATTTTAGATAATTGATCACCACGAAACAGGATACCCCATTTCAAGATACGACCATCATTTGCTTCATAGCCACCCATGTCACGGACATTAATTGCGTTAGCAAGCGGCAAAACCCTCTCAGCAAAGAGATTCGTAGAAAAATTTTTGGATTTAATCAAAAAATATTTAGGTAGTTCCGTGCGCGAAACTGTCACGCAGAATTCACCTGTTGTGCTCGTGGCGATTACCTTTACAATTTTTTCTCTTACAGGCAGAGAACCCATCAAAAGTTGATACTCTCCTGAATTAGCTTCTTTTAATTTGATATTTAATTCATCACCATCACGTTTCATTTCCACCCTTGGTAAAATATATGGTTGTTCCTTCATGCTCTTGCAACCCCTTTCAGCATGATTATACATTACGAAAATAGTTTTATCAATATTAAATTTATGAAAATAATTTTCTTTTCCTACAGAATGAGCTATAATTTAAACTAAGTAAAACTAATTTCTGAAGCAATGAATACTCATAATTTAATATTTATTAGGAGAAAATAATTTTGAATCCATTAATTTCAATCCAAAAAAATTATTTAACTTTTTCGAAAGTTGAAAAAAGAATTGCAGACTACATTCTACAAAACAGCTTTAAGCTCAACAACATGAAAATAACCGAATTAGCTGCAAAAACCTCCGCGTCTAACGCGACGATTACCCGCTTTGTTAAGAAAATTGGCTGTGACAGTTATTCGGATATGAAAGTCAATATCGGCAAGCATTCAATTCATACTGCACTCAAGGAAAAAAATAATGTACTGGATGAGGTATTCAATTTTTACCAAACCGTGATCAAAAATACACAACAAATGATTGATGAAAATTTGATTAAACAATTCATTGCACTTCTAAAAAAGCAGAAAAATATTATTGTTATCGGTGCTAGCAGTTCTGGGACTTCGGCCCAAACTTTAGGTCTAAGACTAATACGAATGGGAATTAACGCAAATAGCTTTGACGATCAGTTTTGGATGCAGATGAGGGCAAGCATTGCTACAAAAGATGATCTATTTTTGGCAATTTCAAACAGTGGTATCACCGACTGTATCGTGAAAACATTAACATTTGCCAAAAAAGGACACGCAAAAATTGTTTCAATTACCAGTTATTTAGACAATCCAGTCGCACAAATGAGCGATTTAACTTTTCATGTATATAACCCGCGCTTTGCTGACAACGAAAAATTTGTTAACTCGCAATTTTCTA
The DNA here is from genome assembly GCF_029433255.1 of Lactobacillus sp. ESL0791. Classification (NCBI taxonomy): domain Bacteria; kingdom Bacillati; phylum Bacillota; class Bacilli; order Lactobacillales; family Lactobacillaceae; genus Lactobacillus; species Lactobacillus sp. ESL0791. Next base: position 1,900,325 of record NZ_JAQTHU010000001.1, read on the forward strand.
ATATGTACTTGATTGATATTCTAACCTCGTATCTTCAAGAAGAACCCAGCTTTAAAAACACGATGCAGACTACACGCGAGGCAATTGATGACAAATAAACTTGATAATCTAGCTTTGAATTGATTGCTTCAGTACTTTATGGTATTCTGCCTTTTCCAATCTCGGACAATCTGTATTACAATGTAGCTATACTAAAAATAGAAAGAAGTTGTTTAAAATGGTAAAAAAATGGCAACAGACAGCAGATGATAGATATTAAGTTAAATTACAGAAAGGGATTAAATGATCGATAACCAATTACACAAAACTAAGGCTTACATTGCCGGCGTAAATTTAAATGATCCTAATTTTGCTTATTACATGAGCGAATTAGCCAACTTAACACAAGCTAATAACATGGAAGTTGTTGGCCAATCTCAGCAAAACAGCCAGCAAATTGTTGCCGGAACTTACTTTGGTCTCGGCAAAATCAACGAAATTAAGGACATGGCTCGCGGGCTGAAAGCAAGGGTCGTAATCTTAAATGATGAGTTGACACCTGTACAAATCCGCAATTTAGAAAAATTAACTAAATTGCGCGTAATTGACCGGACAGAACTTATTCTTGAAATTTTTGCCAAACGGGCACGGACAAAGCAGGCTAAATTACAAGTGCAGCTTGCACGCCTGCAATACGAACTACCGCGCCTGCATCCTTCCGAAAATAATCTTGACCAGCAACGGGGCAATGGCGGTTCAAGCAGCGGCGGCTTTGCTAACCGTGGGGCTGGTGAATCAAAGCTGGAATTAAATCGACGGACAATCGGCAAACAGATTTCCAGCATCAAAAAAGAGCTGAAAGCAATCACCGGCCAGGAAGAAATCAAGGCCAAACGGCGCAATCAAACCCATATTCCAAAAGTTGCACTTGTCGGCTATACCAACGCGGGAAAATCAACAACAATGAATGGTTTACTTAAAGAATTTTCCGCGGAAGCTGATGAAAAAGAGGTCTTTGTCAAAGACATGCTGTTCGCAACTCTAGATACCAGTGTCCGTCGCATCGATTTGCCGCACAACTTTAGCTTTATTCTTTCCGACACCGTTGGCTTCATCTCGAAACTGCCGCACAATTTAATTGAATCGTTCAAGGCAACCCTGCAGGAAGCAAAGGACGCCGACCTTTTAATCAACGTTGTTGATGCGTCCGACCCCAACATGCTGCAGATGATCCGGACAACCCAGACAGTCTTGAGTGAAATTGGGGTAAAGAACATTCCGATAATTACCGCTTATAACAAAGCAGACAAAACTGACCGCAAGTTTCCCCAAATCGAAGGCAGCGATGTTCTATATTCGGCAACAGACGAGCAGTCAATTAAATTGCTAGCGCAACTAATTACCAAACAAGTTTTCACCAATTACCAAAAATGTGAATTGTTGTTGCCGCTAAAAGACGGCAAATTACTGTCGTACCTGCACGAACACGCACAAGTCATTAAGGAAGATTATCAAACTGATGGTGTGCACACTGAGGTAAGACTGGCCCCGGAAAATCAATCGCAATTTGAAAAATATATAGTTTAACAAAAAAGGATGACTGTGAAAATTCAGTCATCCTTTTTAAATTATGATAGTTTTTATTGTAAAACCCGTTTAGCAAGTGAGGGGTAATAATATGGAGTAATTGTCTGCTGCACCACGCCCTGATCAGGGGTTGCCGCATGAACATACTGGTTGTTGCCAACATAAATCGCAACGTGATAGGGGGCATTGGCTGCACCCCAATACAATAAATCGCCTGGCTGCAATTGGCTCATGGGAACCGTTGTTCCCACTTTTACCTGATCGGTCGTCACGCGCGGCAAGCTGAGGCCAGCGGCCTGCTGGTAAACATACTGAACTAGGCTAGAACAGTCAAAACTGGCACTGCTGTTAGCACCCCATACATATGGTTTACCTATCTGCTGCTTTGCCAAAGCAACGACAGCGGCTGCTGAACTAGAGCTGGGTACCGCAGCAACATTAGCAATATTAACCGAGTTTAAGTTACTTGCTTGACTCGTATTCGTACTGGGTTTGGTTAGCACTTGCGGCTTGGGTGCCTGACTTAAATTTTGCTTTTTGGTGCTTGCTTTAACCACTGCCTGCTTTTCTTTTTTTACCTTAGCAGGGACACTATTAGCAGTCAGATCAATCGTATTGCGTGCCTCAAGCCATTCATTCACGCCAACTTTGTACCATAAATTTCCCTGACCATCAGTTGCTGTTGCCGCCACATTCCACTTACTATTGTTTTTGGCTTTAAAAGCAATCTGATTTTTACTGTAACTAGTCCACACATTGACATTTTTGCCAGAGATTGCCACCCTCTTTAATGGGGCAGAATAACTTGCAGCCAGTACCGCTTGGGCACTAGGTGCAGCAGCAATCCCCGTAAAAGTCAAAAAGACTGCAGTCCCAATTTTCAAAAAATTATATTTCATTAATCAAATTCTCCTTAATTGCCAAAACAAAACTCTTCTTTCATTATAGAAGCATTCTGTTATCAGAGTAAACAAAAAGGCACCTAGCTTTTCTGGTTCTACAATTAATCCTGTTGATGAATACTCTATGGTATTATGTTAACAGGATATTTTTTGTACAAAAAAGAGGCCTTAGCCTCCACTTAAATTTCCTAATACCACTTAAAAAGATTGGAGCTTTGACTATGACCTCTCTCAATAATTCTATTAAATTTTTACTCGATATTAAAGACCCTAACATTATTTTTTCTGATTTTTATTTGGCTAAGGACCAATCAACCAAGATATTAGTGGCTAAACTGCTGTCTTCTTTAAAGCAATGCCCTAATTGCCATAATTCGCTTGCTCCTTATGGCGGCTATAATTCTACTCTCAGCTATCCTTCTTATGATGCCTCTAGGCCTATTAAGATTAAGCTTTATAAGTAAAGAATGATTTGTAATAATTGCCAGCATACTTTCCAAGCAACTAGCTCTTTGGTTAATAAACATTGCTTTATTGCCAATCCTAGCAAGCAGAAAATTATTCAAGAATTAACCACTGATCGTTCAATGAAGGATATTGCCAAAGCTAACAATGTTTCTGACCATACTGTTTTGCGCGAACTCACCAAGTTCAAGCATCAGCCGCAAATGTGTGACTATGAATACTTGCCAAAACACCTAGGAGTCGATGAATTTCGTGGGGTAAAAGGAGAATTGCACTTTATCTGTATTGATGGTGACAGTCACCGCATTATTAAAATCTTAGAAAGCCGGCGTAAAAAGGACATTAAAAATTATTTTATGAAATTTCCTTTGCTAGTTAGAAGGCAGGTTAAGACCATTACCATGGATCTCAATGCTTATTATCAAGATCTTGCTCGGGTACTCTTTCCCAATGCGCAAATTATTATTGATCGCTTTCATCTCGTTCAGATGCTTAATCGTTCCTTTAACCAGCTGCGAGTTCAGACCATGAAACAGTATGAACATAGCGACAGCCGTTACAAACTGCTCAAGTATTACTGGAAGTTTTATTTAAAGCCGGTAGCTGATTTAAAAGGCGATAAACTCAAGTACTATCACCATCTCAAAAGGATGTCTAATCAAGCTTTTATCGTAGATGAGGGACTTGATTGTTCGCCCAAGCTGAGAAACACCTATAATTTCCTGCAAGGCTTTAGTAAAGCATTGAGAACAAAGAATGTGGGACAAATGTTGGAATTACTAGACTGCAAAGAAGATTTAGGCACACAAATGAAGATTACGGTTAAAACCTTCAAACACAATCGCACAGCCGTTCTAAACGCCGCAAGATTTAAGTATGCCAATGGTTGTGTTGAGGGAACTAACCGCAAGATTAAGCAGATAGAGCGCACAGCTTATGGCTATCGAAATTTTGATAATCTAGTAACCAGAATCATGCTGGAATCAAAAAATAGTGTGCTAAAAGAAAACACTTTAAGCAAGATTGCTTAAAGCATTTAAAATCAAATATTATTTTTCATCAACAGCACTTGACGGAGAGCCGCTTTTCTAAGCACCCCGCCAATTTAATTAAGTATTCGCTTAGCAACTGAAGGATAAAAGTAAGGAGAAATGTTCTGCTTAACAACTCCCTCACCAGGACCGGCAGCATGAACATATTGATTATTTCCAACACAGATACCAACATGATACGGTGCCGAAGGTGAACCCCAGAATAAAACATCACCGGGTTTTAAATCATCCATTGAAACTGTTTTGCCCTGATTAACCTGCGAGGTCGTTGTACGCGTAATATCTTCACCAGCTGCTTTATTATAAACATAAGAAACTAATCCAGAACAATCAAACGCGCTCGGGCCATTAGAACCCCACGCATACGGCTTACCAACCTGCTCTTTAGCTAATGAAACTACTTCTGCAGCTTTATTAGCATCTTCAGTTTTAGACAATTTCTTATTTGCATCAACGGTATACCTTGCTTGAATCCACTTGTCGGTTCCAATCTGGTACCAAACTTCACCTTTTTTATCAACTGCACTATTAACTACTTTGACAATTTTTCCGTGCTGGATGCGTTTCCCCGTAAAATTAGGTTCATCATAATTATCCCAAACATTGACGCCGTATCCCGGAACGTACTTAATTTTTACTTTTGTTGTGGCAGCTTTAACGTTAGAAGTTACCGAATTTGTCTTTATTGAGCCAACTGCTGAGACGCTCACGACAGTTAAGGCAGCAGCGGTAGTAAGTTTAACCAGATTACTTTTAATATTCAAAATTATCTTCTCCCATACCTTTATTGCATTAGTGAAAATTAAAAGCTATAATGCCTCTTTACTCATTAACAACTTTATTTTACTCGCACCATGTTACATAATTATTACAGAAACGATACAGTAGACAAAAAAGCACCCAAATCTGTTTAGGTACTGTAATAAATTTAATTTAAATAGCACATTAATTAAAGAACACGTTCAGCAGCCGAGGGATAAAAGTATTGACTTAGCTTTTGCTTACGTACACCCTGTGCCGGCGTAGCTGCATGGATAAACTTATGATTCCCAGCATAAATTCCCACATGTTTAGGAGCAGAAGCTGACCCCCAAAACAGAAGGTCGCCCTTTTTCAATTTCTTAAGTGAAACCTTTTTACCAGCTTTAACTTGGGTATAAGTCGTCCGCGGCAGCTTTTTGTTGCACGCTTTTTTATAAACATACTGGACTAATCCTGAACAATCAAACGCATTGGGACCAGTAGCGCCATAAACATAGTGTTTACCAACCTGCTTTTTAGCAAGTTTGACAACAGCTTCGCGCTTTTCTGTTTTCGAAACCTCAGTTGCATCAACAGCTGCATCGACTTTCTGTGCGGACGTCGCCGCAGTCAGGCCGGTAACAGAAATACTGGTTAAAAATAAGAAAGTAATTAACTTGATCACTTCATGTTTATGTTTCAAAGCTCTTTCTCCCTCAGATTCAATTGTTCCTAAAATTAATCTAATCAACAATATATATCATACCCAGGAAATGTTACACATTTGTGTCAAAATAACTACCATCAGGTTAAAAATATTCTATATCAGCCTTCTTGTTATAAAATACAGTTTATTTAGACTGAAGTGCTGCTACCAGTTGGCTTAATTGACTTTTGGTCTCCTTCCAATTGTTATTTAATAAAATATGTGCTCTGTTTTTTAACTGTTCAGGCAGTACATTTAATTCTGAACCGGTTAGACGTTCTTTAATTTTTTTAGGATCGTCACCGCGGCTAAGCAATCTTTTTTCCAATTCTTCTTTATGTGAAACTGTGACGTACAAGAAATAAACATGACTGCCCAATTTTTGCAAGTAAGCCTCCGCTCCCTTGATATCGACGATCAGTGAAACCACAGCGGATTTTTGCCATGCTTTTCTCAGGGCCTCCCTGCTTGAGCCGTATTGGTATTGCCCGTAGGTAACATGCTCAAAAAAATGTAACTGGGCAAAACTTTTATTACTTTCGAAATAATATGATTTATTTTGTGTTTCGCCTGTCCGCATTGGCCTGGTTGTATGTGTGATGACCCGCGGAATTGCATAGGTTTTTGTGAGGTATTCCGAAATTGTCGTTTTACCGGCACCACTGGGCCCAGCAATCAAAATAATTTTTAACAAAATTTAGGCTCCCTTTGCTTTACAATAACAAACTTTTATAATACTATCTTTCTGTTGCAATTTAAACAAGAATGAAAGGAGAAACTGAAAATGAAAAGATCCGAAGTTAAGGTTGGAAAAATTGTCAGTGCCAAATCGGAAGAAGAAATCACCAAACCGTTCCTAGGCAAAGTGGAAAAAGTTTACGAAAATTCCGCCCTGCTGGCAATCACCCATTACGATCCAGTCGACGAAACTGCGATCAGCGATTTAAACAATAAAATTGTCGTCAATTTCAAAAACTTAAAGGCTTCATCCGGCCGAACGAGCAAAAATGTCAAAGCTGCCAAAGCTAACGAAGTAAAAGTGGAAAAAATGAAAACCTCTGGCAAGGGAAAAGGTACTAAAGAAGACAAATAACTGAAACTTGAAAGCAATAAAACTAGTCAGATTCCTTGTGGGCTCTGACTTTTTTAATGCCCACTTGTGTTTTATTTGGTTCACGCCAAATATTTTTGAATGAAGCTAGGTAATAGCTTAATAAATTTGCTTATTATTTGGTCTACCTCTTCTGTAATTTGCTCCTTGACTTCTTTCAATGCCGATAACAGGTAGACCAATGCTTTTTCGAAAGCTAAATCTGGCAACGCGTCATTCATTAAGTAAAACAAATCTCCAATTGTTCGCTCATCAACTGCTTGTCTTTCCTGCCAAGCTAGCAGCTCATAAGTTAAGGCAGTGATGGCAAAATAGCCACTTTGTCCGTCATAGTTTTGGATCTGTGATTTATCTAAAGCCAGATACTGCTTGGTTGCTTTAAAGAAAGTCTCTATCTGCCATCTACGGCCATAAAGCTGAATAATCTCTTTTGGCTGCAACTGGTATCTTGTAGTAGCCAAAACCAAGTATTTTCTCTTGTTACCGCGCTTAGTAACGTATACTAATCTGAGCGGAAAGCTATGTCCTTGATATTCAGCTTCTACCACGCAGCTATAAAGGTAATCGTCTTTCAACTTTATCTTTGATGCCGTCAATCTTTCGTACAGACTTTTTACATCATAGAGCCGGCCACGATATCGATAGTATACTTTTTTGCTTAATTTAAGCATAGATACGCTGTTTAATCCTAGTTGTTTTAACCGCCAGAACATTTTGGGTGATGCAAACCAACTGTCAAACAGCACATAGTCCGCTGGAATGCCTTCGTTTAAAGCTTGTTTGATTAATTCAACTGTAACATCATTCATCTGTCTTTGAGCTTGATTTCTTCTTCTGCCTGCAATGGAACGTTTATCAGTAGTAATGGCTTTACTGCCAATCATGTTTTGTTTGTTCTTAGTTGACATTAAAGCAAAATTTACTGGCAAAAAAGTATTGCCATCACTCCAGCCAACAGTTAGGCCACGGTAACCATTAACATATTCATGCTCATTATGATCATAAACTCTAGCAAGCAATTCCGTTTTCTTAGAATAGGAACGTGACATCAAAGTATCATCAACGATCAAGGCTAATCTTCTACGCTTATCAATTGCGGGTTTGAGCGCAGTAATCAAATTGACAGCAGCTAAGCAAAGCAGTTTTTGCCAGTTGATGCGACCATCATTGAGAACATTTCTGCCAGTTTTAGAAGTAAATTCTGCAGGTTGATCGAAACGATACAGAGACTTTCTGGCAAAGCGTGATTGGATCATCCAATTAATCACCATGAGCAGGCTAACTAAGGAATGACGTTTAAAGTTAACTTTCTTGCTCAGATCAGCTAGACCAATTAGTTTAGCAAAAGCAGAAATTAAAGAACAAGTATCCTTTTCTTGATTGATTTGCGATATACTTTTCATAGCGTGAGATCTCCTTTAACTTTGATTTTGACACTTAAAGTATAACGCAGGGAGGTCTTGCGTTTTTATTTTTGTACTAAAAAAGCTAGAAATCACGCTCTTTTTGCGTAATTTCTAGCTTTCAAGTTTCAGACAAATAACTAATAATTTGTTAAAGCAGCGGAAAATTAGTTGTCTGCTCTTTTTTTTTTCACATTTTTTGCCTAGAATGAGGGGAAACAAAGAAATATTTATGGAGATATCAAAGTGAAACAAAAAACAAAACCAATCTTATTCTGGTTTATCCTGCTTCAGCCCTTCTTGGATTTATATTGGTTCTACAATGGCAACTTAACCAATATTTTTCCTTTCACCTTGCCCACCATCATTCGTATTTTAGCAGTTGCCGTCTTAATTGGCCTCTTTTTCAGCCAAAAAAAAGCCTGGAAAAGGCTAAGCAAGGAAAAATGGCTGCTCGGTTACTTGGCACTGTTAATAATTTATTCGGCGCTGCACCTTCTTTACGCCCGCAATTTCACCAGTGTTAACCCAAGTAACTATAATTATTCAACCGTAAGCGAGCTCTTCTATCTAATTAGAATGGCCCTGCCCCTGATTATCATTTATCTCACCAATGAACTGACTTTTAGCCAAAAAGAATTCCGCCAAGTGATTGAGGGCATTTCTGCGCTCTTTTCCGGCACAATTGTTCTAGCAAATTTATTTGTCATTTCACTTAAATCATACGAAACGGGCTTCATTAATGCCAATATTTTTGCCTGGTTTTTTAATCCGAATATCGGCTATTCCCACATGGCCTCTAAGGGCTTCTTCAATTCTGCCAACATGACCTCTGCCGTTCTCTTCATGCTGATGCCTTTGATGATTTACTACCTCTTTACTTCTTTTAACTGGAAAACAATCGTCCTAAACGTTGTTCAGGCGCTGGCGATGATCGAATTAGGCACAAAAGTTGCCGCCATCGGTCTGCTAGGCGGAATTGTGATTGGCCTAGGAATATATCTAATTCACCGTTACCTGATTAAGGATATCCCAAAAGGCGGCCGAGCCTTTTTAACTGCCGTTTTAATCGGACTAGCCTCATGTGCCATCCTGCCCTTTGGTCCGGCAATTCAGCGCTATAATTACGAAATCTATCTTGCCAAGGAATCCGATCACGACTTGAGCCAGGAAAAACGGGAACTGGCCGTTGGACTTAAAAAATACCCGCAGGGCAAACAACGAACAGAATTTTTACGGGATTTTATCAAGGAAAATTATCCTGCCTATGCCATTAATCCCAAATTTATCCTTAAAAGCTATCCCTACCAGTATGACCCGGAATTTTGGCTGAAGATTATGAACGAACCCGGCCAGGAGCGGATGAAAAACCGTAACATTGAAAAGGCTATGCTTGATCAGGTCCGCAAAACCAATAACAATAAGCTGGATAAGTTTCTGGGCATTTCTTATACCCGTGAAAACAATATTTTTAACCTTGAGCGTGATTTTTCTTCCCAAATATATTCCCTCGGCTGGTGCGGTATGCTGCTCTTTGTGGGACCTTATGTCGGCATTTTGCTCTATGCGATCACTGCCTGGCTGCGAAAAAAACGGGTACGCACTTATCTAATTAGTTCAATGATTACCGCAACCGCTTGTATGCTGTTTGCCGCCTTTTCTTCCGGCAATGTGCTTGACTTCTTAACCGCCAGCTTTATCCTTGCCTTCGTGGAAGGAAACCTGCTGGTTCAAATTAAAAAACAAACAGAATAAACAAAAAAGCACCTGCTTCCAAAATTACTTAGAAGTAGGTGCTTTTGCTTAGTTAAAAACCATTTGAACCAAATAAATCAGAATTAATTCATTTTTGCCTCAAAATAAAAACTTCTTTGCATTTCATAAAGAAGTCTTTATTATATCCTTAATCACTTAACTTTTTCCCTATCTTACTGTTCTGTTTCCATCAAGCAAAATAGTTTGTCCTTGAATATACGAGTTCTCTGGACTAGCCAAAAAGTACGTTAAATTTGCTACATCGTCAACTGTACCAAGTCTTCTAACCGCAATTTGCTTTATTAATTCGTCTAAGCTCTCTTTAGTCGGATAGTGTACTTTAACCATTCCCGTATTAATTACCCTAGGTGCAACAGCATTAATAGTTACTCCTTTAGGGCCCAATTCTTTAGCAAGACCACGCATGAGTCCTTCATCACCAGCTTTAGATGCAGGGTAAGCAACTCCGCCGCCAGTACCACTTTGTGCGGAACCCGAGCTAATAAACACCATACTGCCTTCATTTTCTAAAAATTCATTATAAAAAGCTTTAACTGTATAAAATGCCCCACTCAAGTTAATACTGATTACTCTTTGCCATTCTTCAATAGATATTTCATCCACTGTATCTGAATAGTCGATTCCTGCATCTATAATTAACGAATCAATCTTGCCGAATTCTTTCATTACTTCATCATGAACATGCTCCAAATCAGCGTATTTAGAAACATCAGTTTTAACAAAAAGGGCCTTTTGATATTTGTCTGTTAATTGATCTGCTACTTCTTGACCATTTTGTTCATTAAAATCAACAATTACAACATTAGCACCATTTTGAGCAAACTTTTCTGCAATCGCTTTGCCAATTCCATTAGCACCACCAGTTACTAAAACAACTTTATCATCAAATTTTTTCATTTTTTAAACCTCATTTATAAAATGCTTTTTATCCAACAAATTAGAACATTCCATGGTTCAGCAAGAGTTACATCTGTCGATAAACCTGCCACCTTAACACCACCGGACTTAAGCATTTGTGTTGCACCTGGGGCAACATAGCCTTCAAGATACAGTGATAGCACACAAAACAGAACACAAATCAAAATGGTTCTAAACAAGTTACCATTAGTAACCATTGCTGCTGATACAGAGAAATAAATAATGCACATTAAGATACCAACTGGAAATAATTTAATACCCGGTAAAAACAAAGCACAAATGATGACTATCGGAATCGTTACAACAGTAGCTGTTTCTGTAGTAGGATCACCTAAGCCAAGAGCAATATCCATACCAATATTCAGATTAGTTTCCTTTCCCATTTGCTTTGACATTGTCTTACGAGCTGCTTTTCCAACCGGAGAAATACCTTCCATTAAGACACTGACCATTTTGGGCATCAATACCATAACGCTGGCGATTCCAATCGCCATACTAATTGCATGAGCCAAATCTTGACGCGTTAATACTGCTAGAAGAACACCTACGACAGTGCCAATTACAGAAGAATCACCAAAAACCCCCAGCCTCTTATTAACTGTTTCTAAGCTGAAATCAACCTTATTCAAACCAGGGATCACATCAATTACTCTATTAATTACCCAAGCAAAGGGCATTACCCAAGCTGTTTGCTGAATAGTCGTCGTTGTTGTTCCATCTAATCCATAATAGCTTTGCCATTTACCAGCAACTATATCTCCCAAGAAAAGGGCTATTACAGACATCCCTACAGAAACCAGCAGGCCTATCCAAAAGCTGTGAAATAATACATATACAAGTGAGCCAGGTATTATGAAATGAATGTAGTTCCAAATATCAACATTCATTGTTCTTGTCCAGCCTAAACGAACAGCAATGATGTTAACAATGATCCCAATTAAAATTGCTAGGCCTGCAAAAGGTGCTACCCAGGCTGCTGCTCCAACAGCAGGCCAACCAATATCAGTGATTGTATAACCAGTACCTAACTTAGAATAGTAATCAACAGCTGGCTTTAACGACTCAGTTAACAAATTTACCACCAACGTTAAGCCCATAAATCCAATTCCAACAGTTAAACCTGATTTAATTGCCGCCCCAATTTTCATCCTAAAAATCAACCCTAAGATAAAAATGATTACAGGTAACAATGCTGTTGCCCCAAGACTAACAATTGTTTTAAAAACAGAAGCTAATATTGACATTTTTTAACCACCTATTCTTATTTTGAAACAATATTTGTCCTAATTTGCTTTAAAAAATCAAATAAAAATATATTATTCACCCACAATAACAATATTACATTTTCTTTGACGTTCCCTGTTTTGATCCCAATCAACGAAGTAAACGTAGCCAACTGATCCAATTAAAATTATTTGGTCCTTGATTGCAAAAGTCTGATTACCACCAAATAGTGAACCTTTAATATGTGCGTCACCGTTTAAGATCGTATTCTTTTCATTAGGATAATTAGGATCCTTTTTAGATAATTCCTCCAAAAACTCAATATGTTTTGGACCTGGATACCGATAATTAAGATTTTCAGTATATTCTCGCGGAATTAACTTATCTAAAATATTATTTAAATCCGCTTGTAAATATTCATCGCCATTATAATCATGATCATGAACGTATTCTTCAAATATAACAGAACAGGTTGTATGCGGCGTTTGAACTAGACATATCCCATTATCTACATCACTTTTTTTAACAGATTCTCTAACCTTAGAAGTAATGTCAACATATGTTACTCGTGCCTTCGTAGTAACTTGAATCGTATCTTGATAAACTTTCATCTTAATTTTCCTCCTTATATTTTTTCATTGGCAAGATCATTTCATTCAATTTATCTTCCCAATTTGGTGCATTAATAATGCCACTAGTGCCTCCAGTACCATCTGCGCCAAGACGTAAAACTTTTTCAACATCCTTGCCGGTACTTACCCCAGCTGCTTCTAACACTAAAATTTGGGGGTTAATTTCTTTAACTGCTTTGACAGTATCAACAATATACTTATCATCACTAGTATTACCTGTCCCAATTAAACTAGTTGGTTCGCAAATCATCATGTTAGGTCCTAATTCCGCAACTGCCCGACATTGCTCAACCGTATCACTGCAGACAATAGTGAACAGTCCTACTTCTTTAGCTCTCTTTATGGTCTTATCTAATACACTTAAAGTAAGAGGATTTTCTGCATGATTCAAAACTACGGCTTTAATTCCAACATTTTTCACTGCTTCAGGAAGCACATGGCCCATGCCTCTTCCAGCCACTAAAGAATCCATATGCTGCGCTGTTAAAATCAAATTATGTGTTTCAGACTTAATTCTTGGCAAGTCAACTAATTGTCCCGAAAAAAGTACATCAATTTGATATTTTTGCGCAATTTTATCAGCAATTTTTGCTAATTTTAAAATTTTATCACCATATAAATAAGACTTGGGATTAACCAAGAAAAAAGGCTTCTTTACTAAACTCATTTTTTTCATCCCAATTAATACGAATACTTTTCTGTTGCAAAAACATCATAGTAATGTTCAGCTACTGATTGAACTGCATCTCTTTGCGCAACTGAAAATTCAAATTGTGATGAATATTCCTTTTCTTGAGCAACTTTTAGAGCTGCATTCGCTAAATCAGTAAAAATATTTACTTTGGAAATTCCCATTTCTACAGCCTTACGCAAGTTTTCGTCACCAGAAGAAGATCCACCATGACAAACTAACGGTACGTTTAAGCTCCCCTTTAATTCCGCAATTCGTTTAAAGTTAAGTTTAGGTGTCCCTTGTTGATAAACACCATGAGAAGTCCCAATTGAAACGGCCAATGAATCTACTTTCGTTTCCTTAACAAATTGAACTGCAGCTTCCACCTCAGTATAAGTACTGTTATCTGTTGACGAATTTGTACCCACATGACCAATTTCTGCTTCAACTGGAACACCTAATTGATGCGCATAATGAACAACATCTCTAGTAATTTTGACGTTATCATCATATTTTTCAGCTGAGGCATCAATCATTACTGACGAAAATCCATGCGCAGCACACCATTTAACAAAATCTGGATCTGTTCCATGATCCAAATGCAATACAACTGGAACTTTGGCAGTACTGCCATAATATTTGCCCAAGCTTAATGCATCTTCAACACCTATTTCACCTGAGTGTTTCTGTGCCCAAGCTAAGATCACAGGCAGTTCTCTGTTCTCTGCAGCAGCTAATTCTGCCCTAATAGAATTACTATCCCAATAATTAAAATGGGGAAAAGCATAGCCATTATCTCGCGCACTTTGTAAAATTTTTTCCGAAGAAATTAGCATTTTTCTCACCCTATCTTTTTTAATGTAGTTAATTTAATCTGAAAATAAAATTTATATTTTATCGTTCTCAAAGAATCAATCTATTCATTTTGTGAAAAATAAAAATTTAGGCCCATGTTTATTATGCTGAGTTCGATTGAACTTATTACCGATTACTTTCATCACTGCTCATCTCCATTCAGTTTTTATTATAAAGCGGTTTCACAAATAAGTGACTTGTTTTTAAGCCCAATTATTGTTATTACAGCAAGCATACTTGTGCTAAAAACTTGAAATTTGAATAGCACAATTACTTTTTTTCACAAGACATTAATTGCACTGTAAAGCTATTTATTTTTTGTGGAAGCGCTTTATAATAAATAGTTGAAAAGGAGGTGTAAACATGAGAACTCGCGATAAAGAAATTTTATTAAAAATTATCAAAGATGGAACAATCGGGAAAAAAGAATTATCTAATAGATTTAGATTAACAGACAGACAAATTGAATATAGTATATCAAGTATTAATGATGAACTTGAAGAGAATAACATTGTTCCGGTTACTCTTAAAAATAATAATTTTGCTATCGGAAAACAGGCCGTCGCTTTTTTTAATGATAGAAATCATTATAAGAATATAATTTTTTCGCCTGAAGTCAGACAGCGAATGATGCTTATAATGATCTTAGAGCGAACTAAGCCAATATCATTAAATGATTTTATTATTGACTTACAAGTTAGTAAAAACACTATATTAGCAGACTTAAAATCATTAAATTCAATCTTGAGAAGCAAAGAATTAATAATTAACTTTACACGAAAAAAAGGATACATAATTAAAGGAAAAGAATGGGATAAACGCCTATTACTCGAAGATTGTATAATGGATATTTATGAAAAATATGGATTCAACACATGTACCCAAATTTTACCAAATATTCAGGCTAATCTTTCAAATACAAGACAAGGAATAAAGACCATTGAGGATGTTTTAGGAAAAAAATATGCTGATGATGATTATTTCCCGCTTATTTTATTTCTTACTTTAGTTTTAAATCGAATCTCTGCTGGCAAGACAATTGATGATGCAAATGCAGAAATTGCATCAGACAAAGAAATTGAAGAAACAAATGAATATCAAGTTCTTAATAAAACTGTCACAATTTTTAGAAACTTATCTGTACCCGAAAAGCGTTTTATTGCATTACACATTTTGAGCGCAAATGTTAAAGAACAAGCAGAAGTCTCAGACAGTGTACAATCACGACTCGTTAATGCTTTATGGGAGTTCTTAAATGATTTTGAGTTAAATTCATTTATTGTACTTCCTGATAAAAAAGATCTCTTAAGAAATTTAATTGACCATTTTCGGCCAGCTTATTATCGAATTAAGTATGGCTTGCCGACTCATAATCCTTTGTATAAAGAAATATCAAACAAGTATAAAGAATTAAATGATCTGGTAACTAAATCAATTAAGCCATTAGAAGATTTCTTTCAAACAAAGATTACTGAAGACGAAATTGCGTATATAACAATTTTTATTGGCAGTCATCTCATTAAAAACGACAGTTCGAATGCAGGAGAAAAAATTATTCATGCTATCACAGTTTGTCCTAACGGAACTTCAGCTTCAAAAATACTTGAAAGTAGTTTAAAAAAAGCGTTTCCAGAATTTTTCTTTTATCCCTCTTGTACTGTTCGTGAATACAATAATTTTCTTTTGCCACATGATGTAGTTTTTTCAACGGTTCCTTTGAAATCGAAAAAAACGACGTTCATAATTAATGATATTTTAAATACGGAAAACATTATTAACTTGAGAAACTCTGTCTTTAAAAAGATCTTTAATTTAAGTTTTGGAAGTATTGATTCTGACAGCATTCTCCAGCTTGTCAACAAATATGCTGATATACATGACTCAAAAATGCTTAAAAAAGAATTGGATAATCTGCTTTTGCCAAAAAAGTCGACACTTGAGCCGCAATTAAAAGAACCCAACTATGCTGTTACAGATAAAATTAAAAATATTACGTTGGTTACTAATAATATTCCATTGGACCAAGCAGTAACTTTGCTAGTTCAACCATTAATTAAACAAAATATTGTCAGCGAAAATTTTTTAGACAAATTAAAAACTGAATATAAAGATCAGCCACAATACATCCTTCTCAAGAATCGAATTGTATTGTTTCACCTAGATCCAGACTTAATTCAACAAAAATTAAGTTTGAATTTACTTATTTCTAAGACCGGCATTATCTATCATAAACGGCAGATTCATGTACTAGCTTTATTGACTACGCCAGACAAAACTAAGCAATTGCAACTTCTTTATTTAGTTAAACAAATGGCTGAAAATGAAAGTTTTCTCTCAGACTTGTCTTCAGCACAAAATAAACAAGAGGTCATGAACCAAATAAAAAAATTTACAGGCTACAAGGAGGCCAATTTATATTGAAGTTAAAAGACTACGTGAAGTTAAATACAATTTATCCTAGAATCAGTGTTGATAACCGTACTGAGCTATTTGAAAAAATTGCAAACGACTTAATGAAAAAAAAGTATGTAAATAATGATTTTTTGGCATTTATTAGTACTCGTGAAAAAGATTATCCAACCGGGTTAAAACTTGATCATTATAATGTCGCAATTCCACACGGTGCGCCCAAAAATATAATTACTCCCTTTGTTGCTGTTATTACTTTGGCAGACCCAATAAAAATATGTCAAATGGATGACCCAGATAATCAGCTTGATGTTGATATCTTTTTCATGTTGGGAATTGACAGCAATAAAGGTCACCTTAATTTATTGAAAAATATAATTAAATTGATTCAAAAAAAGGATTTTATAGAAAACATTAGAAAAGCATCTAATGCTGATGAAATATTTAATATTATTAGAAATACGAAAGAAGAATAATTATTATGAATAAAAAAGTAAATATTTTAATTGCATGTGGTAGTGGTGTTGCAACTTCAACAATTGCAGCAGATGAAGTCAAAAGTATTTGTGACGAATATGATATTAAAAATTACCAAATTTCTAAATGTAGCATGACTGAGATGCCTGACATGAGTAAAAGTGCAGATATTGTCCTAACCACCAATAATTACAGAGGAAAAATAGATGTTCCACTTATTAGTGTTACGGGATTTATTACGGGAATTAATACAGAAACATTAAAGAAAAAAGTTGGTGAAAAGTTGCTCTCACTAGCGCAAAGCAAATAAATATCCGAAAAACTAGTATTACTTTAAAACTTAATCAAATAAAAGAGGCTGCATTCTTTAAAGATCTCAGCCTCTTTTATTTGATTAAACTATTCACAACATTATTTCTGCTTAATAAACGACGAATCTGGAATTCGGATCAGGTAGTAACGCGTGGCGATATGCCCGGCGTGCATCCCTAGACCATTTTGCCAATTTTTCTTGTATTGCGCCGTGTAAATGGCAACATAGGCACGTTGGTATTTCTTGTCCATTCGCTTCAGCTGCCGTTCATTGTAAGGAATTTTCTCTGCATTAATATCTAAAGGATTCTTGCCGTCGGCGACAGTCGCCACATTGCTCGAAACCGTGGTTTTGCTGCCTGCCTGATAATAGGTATAGGTCTGCGTTGCCATCTTTTTCTTGCTGGAATTCAGCGTGACATAGCTGGAATTGCCGGTGCCGGTAGACATTACCAGCGGCCGATACTTGACCGTCGCTGTGATTTTGCTTGCATCTTCGAGATCGGGATTATCAAGAATTGTCCTATTAAACATATAGATAAGAGCAAACAGGAAAACGACAATTTCCAAAAGATCAATGATGAAATTTGCCCAAGTAAAATGCTTATGCTGCTTAATAATCATAGCAATCCGCCGCTTTCTGATATTTTGAATCACAAATACCAGATACAGGATGACAGCTACCCACAGCAAAATACCAAGTATATTCCAACTAATCATGTGAAAACCTCCTAGCGCCTATCCTTAATTATATGGTAAGAAAGTAAATTTGAGTAGTAAAGAAAAACAAAAAATTGTTGTAAATTTAATATTCTTCCTTTAATTCACGCTCAAGCAGGTGGGTAAAACTATCCTTTTGCAGAGTTGCTGAAATAAACAGAACTGTAATCTTGTCATCCTTAGCAATGAACGCCACCCGTGCCGAACCGGTTTTTTTCAAGTTAATTCGGCATTCATAAACGCAGCAGCCGTTTACCCGTTCGCTAGCGGCTCGCTTAACCTTGCTCATACCAGTTGCCACTTGAACTGCAAGTGCATCCGCAATGCATTTTTTGATCACCACAGTTTCATTCCTGTGCTTTTTAAAAAACTGCTTGCAGCCAGAACGTTCATATTCAACCTGCACTGCTATTTTGCCTGCTTTTTGGTCTTGGCTTTACTACTCTTGCTGCTTTTTTTAGTAGTTTTCTTGACCGCTGGCTTTTTGGCTTCGGGTTTTTCAAATGTGCGTACTTCCTGCAGCTTATTAACAATCGCCTCTGCCAGCTTGGCAATCATCTCAGCCTGGTTTTCCAGCAATTCCGCACTTGAACACAGCTCATCAATCCGAAAGCCGGAAACATTAACGTAATCCGACCGGGTCTCAAAGTACACCTTTACAGGATAATTCTTGCCTTCATCAAAAAAATTAGCAATTTTCTTATAGTTGCTGTACGGCAGATTGATAATGTTAGTTTCCAAGGCAAAAGTAACTGGCCGCTGCCCCGTAACCGCAAGTTCTGTTTGAATGAGCGAATTATGCTTAATTGCGGCAGCAACCTCCTTCAGCATTTTTTCCGCGTATTCGGTAATTTTACTCTTGGACTTACTAAGATCGGCATACTTGGCAGTTTCTAAATCCTGCAAATAGTCTTGTTCTTCAATTATTTTCGTTAAGTCGGTTAAATTAATTTCCAATCTAAATTCCTCTTCTATGATTAAACGTTAATTTCACTATCAACAATACCCAAAATTCCTGTCAAAAACAATTCTTTCACCAAATTTTTAAAAAACGAAGAAAAATAAAATTATTAGTTTTTCCAATTTTCGTATATTATAAAATTAAATTTTATACTTACTCTGCTGTTTCATTTGCAAAATTTAAATAACAAATGTAGTATTTTCATTGGATACGTTGCAAGTTCAATATTTTTAACTATATATTCTATTTACAAACGCTTTCACAGACTGTACAGTAGTACATGTAAATAACAAATTTATTTGATTTTTAGTTGAGAGGCAAAAAAATATGTCAGATAAAGTTTATACAGATTACTTTTATAACTCAGAAGATTTCGACAGAAATCACGGCATGGGCTATAAAGAGCTCCACATGCCAGAAAATGTAGAAGCTTCACCGATGGTTGTGCCACCAGTATTGGAGCCTGACAAAGTTGACGGCAACGATATTTGGTACACAATCGAGTCCCAAGAGGGCGACTACCAATTTTTACCAGGCAAGAAAACCCACACTTGGGGCTATAACTTCCCAGTTCTTGGTAAAACCATTGTTTTAACCAAAGGCCAGCACGTTCACGTAACTCTAAAGAATAGTTTACCAGAATTGACTACCTATCACTGGCACGGCTTGGAAGTTTCTGGACCAGGCAACGATGGTGCTTGTCACTCACCTGTTTATCCTGGTGAAGAAAAGCATATTGACTTCGTTGTCAAGCAGCCTGCAGCTTTGACATGGCTTCACGCTCATCCATGTCCATCAACCGCTGCGCAAGTCTGGATGGGACTTGCCATGGGAGTTGTCGTTACCGATACTAATGAAGCAGAACTTCCAATTCCAAAGACATACGGCAAGGACGAATTTCCAGTTATTTTGCAAGACCGGAACTTCCACGAAGACAACCAGTTTGATTACAAGGCAGACTACAACGCAATGGGCGTTTATGGTGACACCCCAGTAATCAATGCTACGGTTAAGCCTTATGTTGATGTTACCACGCAAAAAGTTCGGTTAATCTTCTTAGGCGGTTCCAACCGGCGTGAATGGAGATTGCACTTCAGCGATGACTTGGTAATGACCCAAATCGCCGGCGACGATTCATTCTTGGAACACCCAGTCAAGTTAACCAAGATTTTAATCGGACCAGGTGAGCGGCAACAAGTTGTCGTTGACTTTGGCAACTACAAAGAGGGCGACGTGGTTAACCTCTACACCGATGACTTTAAGCTGATTGAATTCAGAATTCATGCTTATGAAAAAGACGATAGTGTCATTCCAGACACTCTGTTTACCCCGTATGACCCAGTTGTAAATCCGAACAAGGAAATTCGCAAAGTCACGATGGATAACCACAATGAAATCAACGGCAGACAATTCTCAATGCAGAGAATTGACATGAAGCAGACACTGATGAGTGCTGAATACTGGGATGTAACCAACACCAACGATAAGAAAAACGGTATGCTCCATCCATTCCACGTCCATGGTGCCCACTTCTTAGTTGTATCACGTGACGGCAAAGAACCATATCCAAATGAAAGAAATGTCTACAAAGACACTGTTGAAGTTGCCCCACAAGAAACTGTTCGTGTGAAGGTTTACTTCCAAAACACGGGTGTCTTCATGTACCATTGCCACATTATCGAACATGAAGATGCCGGCATGATGGCCCAAATTCAAATCGTTGATCCTGCTGAACCAAACAAGAAATACCATTTGATGGACATGGAAACCTTGACTAAGGCCTTTGCTGAAGAAAAAGGCATCCCGATGGATGAGGTTTATTGCCCAGGCATGGATGTTGAAGGCATGGACGTTAAAGGTGAAGACCACACGATGGATGCTTTTTCAGGCGCAAGTCATCACTAATTTTTAAAAGCCACTAACATTTCTCTAAAATCACTCAACTTAGTTTGGGTGATTTTTCTATTGCCAATAACTGTTCTTATATGTTTAAATAAGCATATGAACAAGAAAAAAGACACAAATAAAAAAATAATTTATCTTATTGGTGGAGTAATCTTTTTGAGCCTAATATTCATTGGTTTAAATTCACGGCAAGTAAAAGATTGGCACGCCGAATTTCGGGTGACTGTCACGCAGCCAAAAATGAAATTAAATGTTCCCTTAGAAAAGCAATATCCAGAATTGCCTAATGGCTGCGAGGTGACTTCCCTGTCAATGCTGCTTGATTACTACCGGATGTCACCCGGAAAAATGACATTGGCACAAAAAATTGCCCATGTCTCTTCTTTTACTGACAATGGGCAATATCGCGGCAATCCTCATCAAGGATTTGTCGGTTATATGAGCCAGGCAAATGCTGGCTGGTGTGTCTACCACGAACCGCTTTTTGCCGTCGCACGAAATTACACGAACCGAATTCAAGATGCCAGTGGGACTGACTTCATCCGGCTGCTGTACCTGGTTTCCAAGGGACATCCGGTCATGATCATCACCAACACGACTTTTGCACCCGTGAACAACCTGCAGACCTGGAACACAGCTCAAGGTCCCGTTAAAGTCACACCCTCCTCGCACGCCTGTGTGCTCACCGGCTATAACCATCAAACCGGTACGGTCTATGTTAACGACCCCTTTGGTAAGAAAAATAAGCCACTATCGTGGCAAAAGCTGGAAGCTAGCTACAATCAGCGCGGCAAACAAGCACTGTATATTAAATAATCAGCAGTTTACAATTTTTGTAACTGCTGATTATTAATTTTTATAAATTTAAACTGTCCTTTTCACATCATAATTATCAGAACAATCCCGTTAACCACGGCTAAATACAGCGGCATCCACAGGGTCTGCGTGTACAAATAAGACCACGCAAACAAGGCACCAAAGACTGCATTAATCAGTAGCAAAGGAATTGAGGACTGCCAGTTAAGGACGCTGAACAGAATTCCCGACGTGATAATTCCCAGTAGAGCAACAAAAGCCGTGTTTTTTCTAAACGCGTAGTTAAAAAGAAAGCCGGTTGACAAAAAGATCTGTAACACAGGCAGAACAACTCCCAAGGCAACAAACAAAAACCAGTACAGGGATCTTGATTCGTGCTGCAAATATCCAATCTGAAAGTCATAAAAACCGAGTTTGCCGCAGGACTGCATAAAAGAAACACTAATTCTTAGTACCGTCACCACAAGAGTTAAGCCAATAATCAAGCCAAAATTTTTCAGCCAACTTATATTAGGATTTGTTTCAAAAAACCGCTGCTCTCGGTTAAAACGGTAAATATAGAACAGCAACACCATTACCGAAATTAATGTAAATAAAATTAAATCCCATATTCGCACTGGTGATTTCATGGTAACTAATTTCACTACACCGGCAGCCATCAAATAACCGATGACGTATGCAGCGTAGCGAATCAAGTTGCCTTCTCTTGATTCTGGCGTATTCACAATTTCACTCCTACATATAATGTACCCTACAAATCCTATATTATAGCAAAAAAGCCGGCTTTTATGAAACACCAATCGTATTATTTCGTTTTAATCTCAACATTATTAACATCAGTTAACGCAAAAATGTGCCCAGAAACAAACACCTGACCGTCTTGACAGCCCTCAACATACCCGACAACATCAGACTGCAGTTGATCATTGGCATCAACTTCTTTTAGTTGAACAGCAACAAGCAGGTGACTGGCAAAGGCTCTAGTTAAAATTGAGCTGATTTTCTCCTCAGACATTGCTGGCTTTTCTGTGTGTACAACTGCCCGTTGCTCCTTATCCTTGTTAATCCTCATCGTGTGATCGCTGAGAAAAAAACCCGCCCATTTTTTCATGCCCCGATCTTGATAGTTTTTAAAAAAATTTTGCACTACTTTGTCAAAATCATTCATAGGCATTGCCACCGCTATGCCCGCCAACCAAATTACTGCGCTTAATTGCCGTTGCTCCTTTTAACAGACTTGAAGCCTTTACCAAGTGAGTAAAGCCATATTTTTGTCGAATCTGGTCAATCGTCAGCGTCAGATTTTGACGTTTAATTTGCTGCTCCGGATCGGCAAAAAACGTCAGCTGCTGCTCCTTAGCCGAAACCAGGCTGCTATAATCGACACCCAGCGCCCGCACAGCTTCGCCATGCCAATTTTTGCGGAAAAGCGCCAATAATTCGGCAACTAATTCCTCATTATCAGCGGTCGGACAGATTTTACGGTGAACGCTAAAGCCTTGGCGCTGATAACTGCGATATTCAGAAAAACGGACATACAAGTTGACGCAGCCAGCCTGCAAGCGATGTGCCCTAATTCTGGCCGCAACTTGTTCGCCAATTTCCCGAATAACAATTTCAATCTCACGCTGGTTGAGATAATCCTTGGTAAGGATCTGCGAGTTGCCATAGCTTTTCATTTTGGGAAAAAATTTCTGACTAATAATACTGCGGTCAACTCCCCAGCTAAGGGCAAATAGCTGCTCGCCAATCACGCCGAATTCTTTTTTTAGCAATGAAGGATCGCTATGTGCCAGTTGATACATATTATTAATTCCTAGGTTATGCAAATGTTTTGCCGTCCGCCTACCGATGCTCCAAACGCTGTCAAGCTGTTCAATCCGCCAAAGAGTATCGGGAACATCAATGTAATGCCAATAGGCAATCATTGACCTGCGATGTTTAGCCGACAAATCCATCGCTAGTTTAGCTAAAAGCGGATTTTCGCCGATTCCGCAAGTTGTGTACAAACCAATTGTGTCATGAATGTCCTGCTGAATTTTGCGGGCAACCAGGTACGGATCATCGCCAAACAAATGCCAGGACTTGGTCATATCAATCATGCTCTCATCAATTGAATAGACGTGAATATCTTCATCTGCCGCATATTTACGAAAGATCTGCAGGACCTGCATGCTGCGCTTAATATAAAGATTCATATGCGGCTCAACCAGTAATAGATCCGGCGCCTTCTCTTTTGACGGCAAATCACGTGCCCGCATCACATTTGTTAAGCCATATTTTTTCTTTGCCAAAGGTGAAGCCGCCATAATCAGCCCCGAACCCCAGGATGAGTGCGGCTGCCGCGAGACAACTGCCAAAATTACCTTCATCGGATTTAGTCCCAACCTGATTGCCTCACAGCTAGCAAAAAAAGACTTGTTATCAATCATAAAAATCAAGCGATGTGGTTCATAGCGGTAATCATACATAATCCCTGTTCCTCTTTTTTGCAAACGTTTGTTCGTTAATTGATATTATACAAACATTCGTTCGAATAAGCAAGAACAAAAAAGCAATCTTTTCCAGTCCACATGACTAAAAAGATTGCTATTGCCACAAATATTATATTCAGTATACAGCTGGCATTGAGCCAATACTTGAATTAACTATTAATTTCGCGTTTGCGAGATCTTGTTGTGCCCTGTTTAACAACCAAGTTGCTTGCTTAACTTCAACAATACTTGCAGTTTGAGAACTGTTAATTACTTTAGCATAATTTAGATATTGATCTGAAACTTGAAAGCTAGAAATTACGCAAAAAGAGCGTGATTTCTAGCTTTTTTAGTACAAAAATAAAAACGCAAGACCTCCCTGCGTTATACTTTAAGTGTCAAAATCAAAGTTAAAGGAGATCTCACGCTATGAAAAGTATATCGCAAATCAATCAAGAAAAGGATACTTGTTCTTTAATTTCTGCTTTTGCTAAACTAATTGGTCTAGCTGATCTGAGCAAGAAAGTTAACTTTAAACGTCATTCCTTAGTTAGCCTGCTCATGGTGATTAATTGGATGATCCAATCACGCTTTGCCAGAAAGTCTCTGTATCGTTTCGATCAACCTGCAGAATTTACTTCTAAAACTGGCAGAAATGTTCTCAATGATGGTCGCATCAACTGGCAAAAACTGCTTTGCTTAGCTGCTGTCAATTTGATTACTGCGCTCAAACCCGCAATTGATAAGCGTAGAAGATTAGCCTTGATCGTTGATGATACTTTGATGTCACGTTCCTATTCTAAGAAAACGGAATTGCTTGCTAGAGTTTATGATCATAATGAGCATGAATATGTTAATGGTTACCGTGGCCTAACTGTTGGCTGGAGTGATGGCAATACTTTTTTGCCAGTAAATTTTGCTTTAATGTCAACTAAGAACAAACAAAACATGATTGGCAGTAAAGCCATTACTACTGATAAACGTTCCATTGCAGGCAGAAGAAGAAATCAAGCTCAAAGACAGATGAATGATGTTACAGTTGAATTAATCAAACAAGCTTTAAACGAAGGCATTCCAGCGGACTATGTGCTGTTTGACAGTTGGTTTGCATCACCCAAAATGTTCTGGCGGTTAAAACAACTAGGATTAAACAGCGTATCTATGCTTAAATTAAGCAAAAAAGTATACTATCGATATCGTGGCCGGCTCTATGATGTAAAAAGTCTGTACGAAAGATTGACGGCATCAAAGATAAAGTTGAAAGACGATTACCTTTATAGCTGCGTGGTAGAAGCTGAATATCAAGGACATAGCTTTCCGCTCAGATTAGTATACGTTACTAAGCGCGGTAACAAGAGAAAATACTTGGTTTTGGCTACTACAAGATACCAGTTGCAGCCAAAAGAGATTATTCAGCTTTATGGCCGTAGATGGCAGATAGAGACTTTCTTTAAAGCAACCAAGCAGTATCTGGCTTTAGATAAATCACAGATCCAAAACTATGACGGACAAAGTGGCTATTTTGCCATCACTGCCTTAACTTATGAGCTGCTAGCTTGGCAGGAAAGACAAGCAGTTGATGAGCGAACAATTGGAGATTTGTTTTACTTAATGAATGACGCGTTGCCAGATTTAGCTTTCGAAAAAGCATTGGTCTACCTGTTATCGGCATTGAAAGAAGTCAAGGAGCAAATTACAGAAGAGGTAGACCAAATAATAAGCAAATTTATTAAGCTATTACCTAGCTTCATTCAAAAATATTTGGCGTGAACCAAATAAAACACAAGTGGGCATTAAAAAAGTCAGAGCCCACAAGGAATCTGACTAGTTTTATTGCTTTCAAGTTTCAGATATTGATCATATAATTCGCTGAAGAATTCATAGTTATTATAATTGTCAGATGATTTAACAGTGGCTTCTTGAATAATTGATTTTTGTAAGTCCTGTTTATCAGGTTCAGTGGCTACTTTTGCGTCTTCTCTTGCCTCTTCAGCTGTATTAATTGGAGTAAGCCGTGGGCCTGAAACATATCTAGTATCCTCAGCCTTGACATAGAAAAGATTATTGTCAGTAGCATTACCCACATTTATTGTGTCATAGTTTGTAGTATCTCCTAAACGATAAAATAATTCAGCTTTATTATTCTGTCGTACCCAAATATAAAGCAATTCTATTGCTTGTTTGGCATTAACTAAATCTTTACCGATTGTAACAACTTCACTATTACTACTTGGGTTAAGAATACTTTGGAGATTATAAGCAACAGTTGGCTTAATAAATTCGATATAAGTATCCTTTGTTTGGGTTGCCAATCTTTGTCGTAGCCGGGTTTTAACTGAAAAAGCGCCAATATAGGCATCGTTAGTATTGGCTATATGATAATAATTTTCTCTACTATTACCATCTATATCTGAAAAAACATAATCGATCTTTACTTTTTTACCATTTTGGATGGTAACTTTACTAGATCCGGTTCCGGTAGTATATGGTTTTGAATAATCCTTATCGTAAACTGTAACGGTAGCAGTTGCTACATAGAGCGGCTGACCATTAATTTCACTGACATTAGCAGCGTTAATGTAGCCGCCATGACCAATGCTGTAATAATATTTACCTTTGACTTTTATATAAGGCAACCATGATTGATTGTAATTGTCGTCATTCAAAAGATAGTATTGCTTACTATCATGATCAATTGATTCAACTGTACCTGCATACTGCACATTAGTACCTTTACGTAAATGTGTTTTATATCGGCTGCCACGATATTTTTTAAGCCTTTTTCCATTTTTATTGTAAACATAAGCACCATGAGCTAACTGCATCGTATTAGTACTTGAAGTAGCAGCCAATGCAGAAGTAGCAGAATGTTCAATTGCTGGTACACTAACACCTAAGGCTAATACAGCAGCAATTGTAGTAATTATTAGTTTCTTGTTTAGTTTCATAAAGTTCACCTCAAAGTTATAACATCATTATAATACACCTGCATAGAGAGCGCTTAATCAGTTAATAATATTTTACTTTTTAACATATCCAATATAATTAATAATTAAAAGCGGAAAGTAAAAAAGTGCAGCAGATTATCTCTTATTTGGAAATCTGCTGCAACTGTTTCTCTTTATTATTCTATCCTAAAACTATATTTACCTAAAAATGGGGCAACTGACCTAATTTTGATTAAACTTTAGCTGACAGGCATGGTATCGTCAACGCCTTCATTACCAGATTTTGTAATGTTTAATAATGCTTGCTGTTGTGTAGTTAAATACCAAGCAGCTTCTTTAACCTCAGTAATGCTTGCTGAAGTTGAAGAATTGACGGTTTTAGCCTGTTTTAAAGCTTCATCATAACAAGCTTTATAAGTATTTACGTAAAGTTCATTTTTATAGTTAGCATTAGCTGTAATTGTTTTTTCTTGATCAATTAACTTTTGCAAATCTTGCTTGTCAGTTAATGTAGCAATTTTAGCGTCTATTTTAGCTTCTTCAGGAGTATTAGCTGGTGTCAATTGCGGACCTGATAAGTATACGGCATCAGCTGCTTTAATATAAAACAGTTGATTTTGGATTGCATTGTCGTAATTAATGGATTCTTCAGGAGAGTAATAATTTAAGCGATAAAATAATTCGGCTTTATTGTCTTTAGGTACCCAAACATAAATTTCTCTAATTATTGGAAGAGCTTCATTTTTTGTAAGCATAACGTTTTTATTAGTAATTTCAGGATTAATAATTGATGAAATTTTGTAAGCATTACTATTTTGCTTTAAGCCGACATAAGTATACATAGTGTAAGTAGCTAATTTTTGACGAGGTTGAGTTTTAACAAATTTAGTAATAACAAAGGCATCAATTGTACCAGTTATTCGATAAGCTGTTGACCTTGAATTTCCGGTAGGAATTGTACTAATACAATCAACTGTGATTTTTTGACCCGTTTTAATGAGAGTACGATCAGAGCCTGAGCCAACGTATAGTCCTTTTTTAGGGAAGTCATCGTATTTATTTTTGTCGTGAATTGTAACGGTAGCAGTTGCCACGTAGAGCGGCTGACCATTAATTTTACTGACATTAGCAGCGTTAATGTAGCCGCCATGACCAATGCTGTAATAATATTTACCCTTGACTTTTCTATAAGGCAGCCATGACTGATTATAATTATCGTCATTCAAAAGATAGTATTGCTTACTATCACGCTTAATTGATTCAACTGCACCTGCATATTGCACATTAGCACCTTTACACAAATGGGTTTTGTATCGGCTGCCACGATATTTTTTAAGCCTTTTTCCATTTTTATTGTAAACATAAGCACCATGAGCTAACTGCATCGTATTAGTGCTTGAAGTAGCAGCTAATGCAGAAGTTGTAGAATGTTCAATTGTTGGTACACTAACACCTAAAGCTAATATAGCAGCAGTTGTAGTAATTATTAGTTTTTTGTTTAATTTCATAAAGTTCACCTCAAAGTTATAATATCATTATAATACACCTGCATAGAGAGCGCTTAATTAGTTAATAACATTTTACTTTTTAACATATCCAATATAATTAATAATTAAAAGTGGAAAGTAAAAAAGTGCAGCAGATTATCTCTTATTTGGAAATCTGCTGCAACTGTTTTTCTTTATTATTCTATCCTAAAACTATATTTACCTAAAAATGGGGCAAATAACCTAATTTTGATTAAACTTTAGCTGACAGGCATGGTATCATCAGCGTTTTCATTATTAGATTTTGTAACGTTTAATAATGTTTGCTGTTGTGTAGTTAAATACCAAGCAGCTTCTTTTACCTCAGCAATACTTGCTGAAGTTGAAGAATTGATGGCTTTAGCCTGTTTTAAAGCTTCATCATAATAAGCTTTATAAGTATTTTCATAGTAGAAATTGTTGTAGTTAGCACTAGTCTTAACTGTTTCTTCTTCATTAATTAATTTTTGTAAATCTTGCTTGTCAGCTGCTGTTGCAATTTTAGCGTCTATTTGAGCTTCTTCAGGAGTATTAGCTGGTGTCAATTGCGGACCTGATAAGTAAACGGCATCAGCTGCTTTAACATAAAACAGTTGATTTTGGATTGCATTTTCGTAATTAATGGATTCTTCAGGAGAGTAATATTTTAAGCGATAAAATAATTCGGCTTTATTGTCTTTAGGTACCCAAACATAAATTTCTCTAATTATTGGAAGAGCTTCATTTTTTGTAAGTGTAACGTTTTTATTAGTAATTTCAGGATTAATAATTGATGAAATTTTGTAAGCATTACTATTTTGCTTTAAGCCGACATAAGTATACGTAGTGTAAGTAGCTAATTTTTGACGAGGCTGAGTTTTAACAAATTTAGTAATAACATAGGCATCGATTGTACCAGTTATTCGATAAGCTGTTGAATCTGAATTTCCGGTAGGAATTGTACTAATACGATCAACTGTGATTTTTTTACCCGGTTTAATGAGAGTACGCTCAGAGCCTGAGCCAACGTATAGTCCTTTTTTAGGGAAGTCATCGTATTTGTCGTAAATTGTAACGGTAGCAGTTGCTACATAGAGCGGCTGACCATTAATCTCATTAACATTAGCAGCATTAATGTAACCACCATGACCAATACTGTAATAATACTTGCCTTTGACTTCTCTATAAGGCAACCATGATTGATTGTAATTATCGTTATCTAGAAGGTAGTATTGCTTGCTATCACGATCGATTGGTTCAACTGTACCTGCATATTGCACATTAGCACCTTTACGCAAATGGGTTTTATATCGGCTGCCACGATATTTTTTAAGTCTTTTCCCATTTTTATTGTAAACATAAGCACCATGAGCTAACCGCATCGTATTAGTACTTGAAGTAGCAGCCAATGCAGAAGTAGCAGAATGTTCAATTACTGGTACACTAACACCTAAAGCTAATACAGCAGCAATTGTAGTAATTATTAGTTTCTTATTTAATTTCATAAAGTTCACCTCAAAATTTATAATAGTATTATAATTAACTATAGCAGGTTATCTTAAAAATTAAAGTTAAATATTTTTATATCAAGATTTGCTGGTTTTTAAAAATTTAATTTTAATCAATCACCAAAGAAGTCTAATAAATAAAAGGGTCATATTATTTTTTTGAAGAAGGCAACAATAAATGAAGAAAAATAAAAAAATAGCAATTAGTTTAGCAGCTGTAATGTTAGCTACTCCCCCGATAATATCAACAATGACTAATCAGGTTCATGCAATAGAAACAGCTAACCAAAATTCTACAGAAGGAACTTTAACTTTAAATCATAATACGCGTATTTATAATAGAAAGGGGCAAAAATTATCTTCTTATTTGAGAAGTAGTAGTTTACTTAAGAAGGGTACAACAGTAAAATATGAAGCCAAAATACAGGCTATCGATGATCCGAGTACAAAAAGATACTCATTTCATGATAATAAATGGAATTGGTTCTATCTCCCCTATGAAACGATTAAAGGTCAAGAGTATTACAGTATCGGTCATGGCGGCTATATTAAAGCAGCCAATATTGGGCAAATAAATAATTATCAACTTTATACTAATGAAGCAACAGGAGTAATTAAAGACTTAAAATATTCAAGAACCCCTGGAAAAGAACCTGTTTTTGATTATCATGCTGTTAAAACTAATAAATATTTAACAGTTGGGACAAAAGTGACAATAACTCAACAAGCAGGTATATATGACTTATCTGAGCATGCCTATGGCAATCAAGGTATAACGGAATTCTATAAAATAAAGAATTCAAACGAATATGTTTGGACCAATACAGTTAATGTTAAAAGTAGACAGGCCATTCTTCCTTATAATCTTACAGGTGAGAAGAAAAAATATCCAATTTCATCAAAAGACTAAAATTAAAGGACTAACTCCGATTAAATATCGAAATTAGTCCTAAGATAAAGTTTAATAATCTATCCTAATTTTGAGTTTCAATTGAAGCAGCATTCAACTGAAACTTTTTTTACTTAGTGCTTTAAATTAGCTGCTCTGACATATTTATTATTGCCAAGGCTGTAATAAATATGTCTGCCAATTTTTACTTTACTGCCATAAGTAGTAACCTGCCCTTTTTTAGCTAATCGTTTCGCAGTTTTAATGCCATAACGATTATAAACAATCGATCGCCGGCTTGTCAGCCGCTTCGTGCCGTCAATATTGCCCGCAACCAAGTAATGATTATTGGTCGTCAAATAATACTTGCGGCCGTTAATTATTTTGGTACCGTGAATTTTAGCAATTGAATTCTGTGCAAGAATTAAATTACCCACGCGGTTACCATTTTCGTCGTATAAGTAAGCCGGATGCCCCAGCACCTTCGACTCACCGGAATCATCAGTAGCAACACTTTCTACCTGCTCCGGCTGGTCAGCTGTTTCCGGAAAGTTATCATATTTAAGATAGCCCTGGTCGCTAATGTAATATTGCTTGCCCTTAATTTTAACGGGTGAACCGTAAGTAGCAACCTGACTGCCCGCTGTTAAGACATTGTCTTCCAGCCGCTTTCCATCTTCATCATATAAATAGGCATTGTGCGTTAACGCCCTAGTTACCGGCCGGCTATTGCCCGCTGCAAGATAGTAACCTGTTTCCTTTGATTGATAAAACTTGCGGCCGTTAATCGTTTTAACCCCGGAAGCTGTCATGCGGGAGCCCCGTTTAGCAACCAGATCATTAACACGTTGGCCTTCATCATTGTAAAAATAGGCATCATGTTTTAACAAGACTTCCGTCACCGGCAGCTCAGGTGTAGGTTTAATTATTGGTGTTGCTGCCGGATAAACCGGTGTGGAAACAGATGTTGACGCTGGCTGGACCGTTGGCTTTGCAGTTGGAACGGGTGTCGGTGCTGGCTGGACTGTTTGCGCTGCGGCCTTAACATGCAGCGGCACCTCAACAACCTGCTTAGTGCCGTCATGATAATTAACTACCACATAGGCAGCACGATCATGGTTACCTGTATCAGACTTAGAAAGATCGGGTGTGCCGCTACCATCAGCATTAGCGGCCCAAGCAAATGTTGCCCGCCCATATTTACTGGTAATCGCAGCCGTACTTGCAGGCGTTAATGCTGCCTTGGCGTTTATCGCCGTCAAGTCTTGCGGAGCATCGGCTTGCACTGTTGTTGCCTTGTCGGCACTTTGGGCACCAACAACCGCTGCCTTGACGTTGGACAAGTCAGCCGTGCTGCCGTCACTGAACTTAAGCTGCAATGTTCCTGCAGTCGTTTTCCCAGAATCCGTCACAGCTTTGACATCAGGCCTAGTTTTCCAAGTAACACCAGTAACTGCACTGGCATTCGCTAAAAATGAACTAGGATTGCTAAATTCGGCTGAGGGTTGAACATCTTTACTCGTAACCGCATGCAGCAGCAAATCTTTCGTTTGGGTTACCGTATTCTGTTCCGCAAGTCCCTTGACATGAAGCGGCACCTTAACCATCTGTTTCGAACCATCACGATACTTGATTACCACATAAACATCACGGTTAGTACCGACTTCATCCCAATGACTGAGATCAATTGCTCCCGTACCGTCGGCATTAGCGGCCCAGCTGAAAGTCGTTTTCGGAAAATTGCTGGTGATTTCACGGACTTTGCGTTTAACCAGGGCACTCTTTGCTTTTTTAGCGGTTAAACTGTCAGTATCATTAACGGCAACTTGGGTTGCCTTGCCGGTACTGACACCGCCAAAGGCATTGACCGCAATTGCCAGCGGCGCACTTTGCGTGCCATCCTTATAATAAGCAATAATATATTCGGTTTGATCATCACCGATATGTGTTGGGATGCCCGAGCCTGGTGCCCAGCCAAGATGATCAACAACATCACTGGCATCATCTAGATCATCAATCGTAATAATATTGTCAATATCATCACTATCGGTAAAGTCTGGCGGCGTCACTGTTCCCGTGTTATACACATGGGTAACAATCGCATCCCCGATTGAAATTTCATTGGCATATTTGCCTGCATAGTTTGTTCGCACGGTTAAGTTCACAGGTACATAGGCAAACGAACCGTCACCATACTGAATTTTAATCAGCGCATTGCCCTGGTTAGTGTCCGAGGTATCCTGATCGGCAACAAGCGTTCCAGACGCATCGCTGACAACACCACCAGTCACCAAATTATTACTGTTATCTAGAACCTTATTAGGCATCCACGAAATACTTGTAACGGTTTTTTGATCATTATTAATACTATCGGTTAATGCATCAAGGTCACCCACCGTTTTATCGGCATTAAGCTTGCGATCAGAAAATGTCAATAAGCTTGCTGCCGTTAACTGTTGACCGACATCACCATGCGCCGATGCCGCTTGAACAAGCGGCTGGTAGCGTTCCTTATCACTCAGCGCATACAAAACATAACTCTCGGCTGGTCTTTGATTTTGATCAGCATTAGCGTATACATTTTGCAATTGACCAAGTGTCAAAGCTGAACCCGCAGGAGAAGCAATGGTTCCACTTCTTACCGCCTTAGCATGATTATGCCCAGACCCTAGTTGGGCATTAGCGGCCCACCGCTGCTGTCCCGTTTTCAAGACAAAACGGTCGGGACTGCCAGCCTGATTAAACATGTTTTGCATATTGGTAACCTGATTGGTAGCAAACCTGCTCAGATCTAAACTTGGCAGACTGCTGGTGTACGCAAACATATTTTGCATATTAGTAACACGGCTGGTATCAAAATTAGCCAAGTCAAGCTCTGTCAGCTTACTCATGCTGCTAAACATGCTGGACATATCTGTCACCTGACTGGTATTAAAACCGGCAAGATTAAGGCTGGACAAATTAGTACCATTGAACATCCAAGCCATGCTGCGCACATTGCTGGTATCAAAATGACTAAGATCCAGACTAGTTAAGCGACTAGCACCGCTAAACATCCAGGACATGTCCGTCACCCGGTTAGTGACAAAACTGCTTAGGTCCAGCGTGCTGGCACCAATACCGGAAAACATATTAGCCATATTGGTGACATTCGCAGTATTAAAATTATGCAGCGTCAAATCGGTTAAATTATTATTATTGCTGAACATGCCCGACATATCCGTCACCTGCCGGGTATCAAAACTGCTTAAATCTAAACTGGTCCGCTTGCTGCCGTCGCTGTAAGAACTGATATTAAACATGTCAGCCATGTTAGTGACACGGCTGGTGTTAAAATGGCTTAAATCCAGATTGGTTAAATTAGGCGTATTGTTAAACATGTAGGACATGTCGGTTGTGCGGCTGGTATCAAAATGACTTAAGTCTAAGCTGGCTAGGCTCCTATCACCGCTAAAAAGCCAGCTCATATAGGTTGCTTGACTGGTATCAACATTATTTAAGCCATTAATGCCTTTTAATGACGGTAAATTAGCAAATTTTTCGCTGGAATAATTATTTAACACAACCGGAGTGTCAAATGTAATGTATTCCAAGTCAGCTGCATTTTCGCTATCAAGAATACTAGTATTCGGCGACGTAGCATTAATTGGTGTTGACGACAAGGTATTTCCGGTACTTCCTGACCGATAATGCAACGTTTTGGCAGCTGCGTCATAATTCCATTGTGCTTGACCATCGGTTCCCGATTGAGCAGTAACTGTTTGCGTAGTTGGCGCTTCTTTGGTGCTAACGTTTCCCGCTGTTTGATTTGACGTTGAATTGGTCTTGCTGGAAGTATTAGTTGCATTATTATTTTGCTTTTGTCCAGCAGATTGTGTACCTGTATTCTGCTTATTTTGTGAAGCCGTTTTGTTATTTTTTAAAAAAGCGTCTAACTGAGAATACTGGGACAAATTTGTTTTAGTCGGCTGCGCCGTGCTTTTTGATTGCGAACCTGTCTGTGCTGCTGGGGCAGTCTTCTTGTTATTGCTTTGTTCCGTTTGTTCTGTAGACGAGCCCGTATCTGCCTTCACCGTTTGGTTAGCCATTCCCACAAAAGCCAATCCCAAAAGTACCGAAACAGCGCCAACTGTCAATTTGCGAATAGCAAAACGCTCTTTCTGCGTCTGCTGTTCCATTTTTTGTAAATTACTTCTTAAATTGTTTTTACCTAGCAATATATCTTCCCCTTCTGTAATAAAAATTATAGTTGCATATTGTTTCTTAAGAATAAAGGCCCAAGTTGGCATTGTAAAGAAATATGCAGAATAATATTAAAAATATTTGTTATTATAAAAAATAACCCTAACTAAGCGCTAGAGCCATCCCATTTGATTTTAAGCTTCTATTCAACAACAGTAACAATCGTAACTTGGTAAGCGCCTGCTGGAGCCGCAACCGTTACCGTTGTCCCCGCTGTTTTTTTCATAATTGCCTGACCCAAAGGCGAATCAAACGCCATTTTGCCGTTATCAAGATCGGCTTCAAGGCGACCAACTATTTGGTAAGTTTCTACTTCTTCATCGTCAGCAAATTTGAGCTGGACGGTTTTGCCTAAATCCACCGTACCATCGGCGCTCTTCTCAACAATTTCGGCATACTTTAGCTGTTTATCCAGGTAGCGCAGCCGGCTCTGCAAGTGGCCTAAATCACGCTTGGCCTCAGTATATTCGCTGTTTTCCGACAGGTCACCCATTGAGCGTGCTTCCTGCAAAATTTTAATGCGGCGTGGGCGCTCTTTTTTCAGCTGGGCAATTTCATCTTTGATTTTTTGGTAGCCGTCTGGCGTCATCTTTTGAAAATAAACCATGCAATAAGCCTTTCACAATTACTATTCTTAATTAATTATAGTTGTCAGCGGAAAAAAGGCAACGAAGCAATTAATTTTACTAGCTGCACTCTTAATATGAACGAATTTGAACGATTTTGAACGAAAATGAATTGTTTTGAACTCTTTATTATCCACACTAATTCTTTATTGAATTCATTTTTAGCAAATTGGTATAATTTCTAAGAAGCGCTAAACTCTTGTCAGGCATGTGCGCAAAGAATCTTTGCTTGAATTTTGCCGCGATGAAACTCAAGATTGAATTGGTCATAGGAGGAAAAAACAATGAAATTTGGTGATCACTTAAAGGTGGCACGTTTAGCCAAAAATTTGACGCAGGAACAGGTTGCACATGAATTTATGTTGTCCCGGCAAACCATTTCCAACTGGGAGAATGAAAAATCCTATCCCGATATTGCCAGCCTGATTAAATTGAGTGATTATTACCAAATTTCGCTGGATGAACTATTGAAAGAAGATACGGGGATGCGGGAAAATTTAGAGAAACAGGAAGTAGTCAATAATCTGAGACCGATTAAGCGGAACTTGTTGATGGTAAATAGTATCATAATGATTTTTCTTATTGCTAGCTTGTTTGATTTTATAAAATTGGATACGCATATAAATTATTCTCTATTGTTGGTACTAACTAGTTTTATTTCGTTAACAATCACTGATCTAAACAAATTTGATCATGAAAGTAAATTAGGGCTGGAGTATCATTGGCAGAAATTTTTAACAATGCCCAAAATGATGAAAGCATTAACTTTCATCGCAACTTTAGGAATTTTATTTAGTCTGGATCTTTTTTTCATGCGGCAAATAACCAATGCAGTTAAAATGCTGGGTGTCAGTATGGGAATTTTGACAGGACTTTTAATCAAAATGTATGCTGATAAAAAATAGAGTTGAAGCCAATTTTAATATTCTGATATAATAAATTTAATAATTGAACAAAAGGAAGGACAACATATGTTAACAATCGACCATGTCAGCAAAAGCTTCGGTGAGCTGACTGCGCTAAAAGATGTGTCGTTCACGGTTGAACCTGGGCAAATTTTGGGCTTGATCGGCAAGAACGGTGCGGGGAAATCTACTCTATTTCACAGCATTTTGAACCTATTTGAATATCAAGGCAAAATCACTTGGGAAAATGAACCGATCACGCCGCAAGTTTTCGACCAAATCGGCTATCTGCCGGAAGAAAGAAGTTTGCTGCCTAACTTGACAATTGAACGCCAGATCAGTTATTTAGCAAAACTAAAGGATTTTAATGCTAATAGCAAACTAATCGACGAATGGCTGCAGCGCTTTGAGGTCAAGGGTGACCGCAAGACTAAAATTAAGTCTTTGTCAAAAGGCAACCAGCAAAAAGTGCAGCTGATCTGTACCTTGATTCACCACCCCAAACTGATTATTTTGGATGAACCGTTCAGTGGCCTTGATCCGGTCAATGCAGAGTTACTCAAGCAGGCAATTTTGAAGAGCAAGCAAGACGGAGCCGCCATTATTTTTTCAAGCCACAACATGGCCAATGTTGAAGAAGTCTGCGACCGATTAGTAATGCTTAACCTGGGTGAAACAGTACTGAACGGTTCGGTCAGCGATGTCCGCAATCAATTTGGCAAGATTAACTTATTTGTGACGACGAATTGGACAAAGGGCCAACTGAACCAGCTTCCTGGAGCTAGTCATGTCCAAGAATTATCTAAACAACATTATTTGCTGAAATTAACAGATCCAGCGGCGGGCAAAGAAATTTTTAACCAGTTGACCCAAGGTAAATATATTGAGCAATTTAGTCAGCAGCCGCTTAGTCTTGACGAAATCTTCCGCATGAAAGCAGGTAATACCAATGAGTAAATTATGGACAATTATTAGCGAAACTTATTCACGGCAAGTTAAATCATGGGGCTTTCTGTCACTTGTGATCGGACCTTTCATCATGCTGGCAGTAAGTTTAGGAATTGGTTACTTTACAGCAAATAATAACAACTCAAGTAAGCCTGAAATTGCCGTGATTAGTCAGGAACCCGCGTTACGGCAAGGGTTTATCCAGCAACAAAAGAAGCTCAAAATAAAAAAAGCGGTAACCTCAGTTACGCAAGCAAAAAAACTGACCAAAAAAGATCAGCTCCAAGGTTACCTTATTATTAATGAAAAAAACAGCAAACTGCAAGCCAAACTATACCAAGGTGACAGTGACAATGCACCGACAAGGGAAGATGTCCAGCCTAGCCTGCTTCAATTGCAGAGTACGCTCAATGTTCAATCTGCCAAGCTAACGGCAAGTCAAGTACAGAAATTACAAGCACAAGCACAACTTAAGGTTAAACAGTTAGGTGGCAAAACCGATAATAGCGAGGTCAAAGCGTTGACTTTTATGGTGATCGTCTTTGTGATGTACTTTATTCTAATTCTCTATTCATCGATTATGGCCCAAGAAATTGTCGCCGACAAAGGTCACAAAATCATTGAAATCATTTTCTCCAGCACCACCCCCGGGATTTACTTCTGCGGCAAGGTGATTGCGATTTTACTGATGATTGTCACACAGATAGCTGCTTATATAGTTCTGGGGTTTGCGGCTTGGCTGTGTTCGCAATATATTGCACCAGCGAAAAAGTGGCTGGAAACTAATCAAGGATTAATTGGTCAAATTCTCCATAACGTACTTGGCAGTATCATACTCTACATTATTTTAGGTGTGGTTGCCTATGTGATCCTAGCGGCATATTTCGGTGCTATTTCCAAATCAAGTGACAATGCTTCTAAGGCAGCACAATGGCCGACATTAATTTCAGTTGTGGCCTTTGTACTTGCCTTTGCTTATATGTCACAGCCGCATTCGTTACTGGTAAAAATTTTATCTTATGTGCCGTTATTTTCTTCATACTTCATGCCGCTGCGTCAGTTTGGCAGCCAAGTGAGTCCGTGGGAAAGTATTCTTTCCCTACTCTTATTAATCGCAGCGATTGCAGTTGTCCTTGTTTACATTTCTAAAATTTACGGCAGGCTAATGCTGCAAAACGACAACAGCTCAGGCAAGTGGAAAATATTTAAACGTAAGTAATATAGCTTAACTTCTTGCATATGCAAAATATTACATATTCAAGATTTAGGAATTGAAACAGCAATAAAACGGCAGTGGATAAAAAAGTTAGATAATAATTTATTCGAAATTAGATCTAAGGTTGGTACAAATGTTCAAAGAGCGATTTATTTTCATATTGAAAATAATCACTATATTATTACGCACGGTTTTACAAAAAAATCTCAGCGTACTCCGTTTAAAGAAATTAGACATGCAAAAAATTTACGCAGTGAATGGAGCAAAAATTATGAAAAATAAAAATATTTCATTTAATGATATGTTCAAAGATGATTTAAAAGATCCAGAATTTGTTGCTTTAGCAGAAAAAGAAGAATTAAAAGCGCAAATTGCAGATTTTCTTGTAGAAGAGAGAAAAGAAAAAACTTGACCCAAGCTGAACTATCTAAAAAAGCGAAAGTTTCATTGCGAACAATTAATAGTGCAGAAAAAGGTAACGGAAATATTAGTATCGAAACTTTCTTGAAACTTGCAAAAGCTTTAGGAAAACATGTTAGTCTGAATTTTTATTAAGATTAATAAAATATATCAGTGTTAAAAATTTATACAGTAAATGAAGCAAAAAATCGTACTACTAAATAAAAGTAATACGATTTTTTGTTTATCAACAATTAACTTTACAATCCGTTAGCTTCCATCTGCTTCAAGGTCAAATCGAGGTGCTCAATTACCCGCTCTTTGCCTAAAAGCTCCATGGCTTCGCCAATTCCTGGGCCCACCATTGATCTAGTGGTCGCAATCCGAATCGGCATAAACAAGCGGCGGCCTTTAATCCCGGTCTCTTTGCGCGTTGCCTGAACAGCATTTATAATTTGCGGTGCCGTGAAGCGCGGAATCAGATCAATTTGCTTCTTGAATTCCTCAATAACCGGCCTTGCCTCATCCTTACGGATTTCCTCAATTTCCTTTTCACTCAAATCTTTTGGTGCGGCAAAGAAAATCTTGGCTAACTCAACAATCTGCTTAGTATACGACATTTGCACAGAGTAAATATTCACCAGTTGGCGAACCCATTCCAGTTTTTCTGGACTTGGATCCTTTTCCACCATACCGGCTTCCTGCAGGTTATTCAAAGCCAAATCCAGCAAGGTATCGCGATCAGCCTTCTTAATATATTGGTTGTTAATCCATTCTAGCTTCTTGCGGTCAAACGCAGCCGGCGATTTGGATAAGCGGCTTGGATCAAACTGCTTAATCAGTTCACGCTGGCTAAAAATCTCATTTTCACCGACCGGTGACCAACCCAGCAAGGTAATGAAGTTAAACATTGCCTCCGGCAAATAGCCGAGGTCACGGTATTGCTCAATAAATTGCAAAACAGACTCGTCATGCTCGCGCTTGGATAATTTTTTCCCGGTTTCCGCATTGATAATCAGGGTCATGTGGCCAAACTTCGGCGGCTCCCAGCCCAATGCATCATAAACGGAAAGCTGCTTTGGTGTGTTTGACACATGGTCATCTCCACGTAAAACATGAGTGATCTTCATTAAGTGATCATCAACCACAACCGCAAAGTTGTAAGTCGGCATGCCATCACGTTTTTGAATGACAAAATCGCCACCGATGGTATCGGATTCAAAACTCATGTGTCCCTTAACGATATCGTCCCAGGAATAAGTTACCATTTCTGGAATATGGATCCGGACAACCGGAATCAAACCTTTCGCACGAGCCTTATCTTGAGCCTGTTTGATTTCATCAGCGGTCATGCCCTCATATTCATAAATATAGTGCGGCGCAACGCCCATTGCACGCTGCTCTTCGCGCTGCTCATCCAATTCCTCTTCGGTTTTAAAGGAATAGTAAGCCTTGCCTTCATCAAGCAATTGCTGGATGTACTTATTATAAATATCTTTACGCTCAGATTGACGGTAAGGGCCGTAAGCGCCGCCCTTATCGGGGCCTTCGTCCCAATCAATCCCCAGCCAATGCAGGTTGTCAATTTGCGACTGCGAACCGCCCTCAACGTTACGCTTCTGGTCGGTATCCTCGATTCTTAAAACAAGTGTGCCCTTGTTATGACGAGCAAATAAGTAGTTAAAAAGTGCAGTACGTGCATTACCAATGTGCAGGTAGCCAGTTGGACTTGGCGCATACCTTACACGAATTTTTTCTTTAGCCAAAATTCTTGCCTCTTTCAATAGTAAAATTAAACAATTTAAGTTTACCCGTTATAGCAGAAAAGTTCAATTTTTCCTAGCCGAAAACTAACTTTAATGCTTGGGGAATACTGGAAACGGGGATGACATCAATCCCCAAATTCTGCAGGCTGGGGTGCATATTATGTTTAGGAATATAAATATGCTCAAACCCGGTTTTTGCCGCTTCCTTAATTCGTGCCTGTATTTGGTTGACCCGGCGAACCTCGCCTGTTAAGCCAACTTCGCCAACAAAGCAGGTTGTCGCGGGAATTTCTTTATTGCGGTAACTGGATGCAATTGCCATCACGACGGCTAAGTCAACTGCCGGTTCATTCAAGCGAATACCGCCCGTAGCCGTCAAATAAACATCCTGATTCTGCAGCATCAGGTTGCCGCGCTTTTCCAGCACTGCCAGCAGCAAAGCCGCACGGTTATAGTCAATGCCCGAGGTTGTCCGCTTGGCATAGCCAAAAGCCGTCGGTGTCACCAGCGCCTGAATTTCTGCCAGCAGCGGCCGCGTTCCTTCAAGCGAAACCACAACGGACGAGCCGGTTGACTTCGGCAGGCGCTCATCAAGGAAAATTGCCGACGGATTGGTAACTTCCTTCAATCCTTCATTGACCATCTCAAACATGCCAATTTCATTGGCGGCCCCGAAGCGGTTTTTAACCGAATGCAGAATCCGGTAGGAATGGTGTTCATCCCCCTCAAAATAAAGAACCGTATCCACCATGTGCTCCATGATTTTTGGGCCGGCAATCGCGCCTTCCTTAGTCACGTGCCCGATAACAAAAATTGTGATGGCATTCATCTTGGCAATTTTCATCAGTTCACTGGTCACTTCCCGCACCTGGGAAGCGGAACCGGTCATCGAATCCAGACTGGGTTCATTCATGGTCTGAATTGAATCAATCACAACAAAATCCGGCTGCAGGTCATCAATCTGCTGTCGGATATCGTGCATGTCCGTTTCCGGATAGAGCAGCATATCGCTGGTACCCAAGCCCAGACGGTCGGCCCGCAGCTTGATCTGATTGGCAGATTCCTCTCCAGAAACGTAGAGCACCTTAAATTTTTGCGCCAAGCCGCTCATAATCTGCAGCATTAAGGTCGACTTGCCGATTCCGGGGTCACCACCAATTAAAACCAGCGAGCCGGGTACGATGCCGCCGCCAAGCACGCGATTTAATTCTTCCGATTTAGTTTTGATCCGCGCTTCCTTTTCCGCCTTAACTGCATCAAGCTTAACCGGCTCATTAACCCCCGTCTTCTTAATCAAACGGCTGGGACTGGCCTTGCTCGACCGCACCTGAACCTCTTCCGTTTCCTTTTCAAACTGGTTCCATGCACCACAGTTGGGGCACCGCCCCAAGTAGCTTGCCGAAATATACCCGCAGGAGCGGCATTTGTATTTAGTTTTAACCCGTGCCATTGCGTCTCCTTACCTGTTAGTCGAACCAAAGCCATTGACGCGTTTGCGGCCAATGGCTTGGTCATCATCGGTTTTCAAATATTTAACAAAAATTCCTTGGGCAATGCGGTCACCTTTTTTAATCCGCATCGGCCGCACGCCATAATTAAGGATGGCAACAAAAATTGCCCCCTCATTGTTTTCGTTATTGTAATAATCGCTGTCAATCACACCAATACCGTTAGGCAAATTTAGGTGCCGTTTGACAACATTTGACGAGCGGTTAGCCAAGATCAGCACCTCATCTTCCGGCATGTAGGCCTTAATTCCGGTTGGCACCAAAACCGGCTGCAGCAGCTGCTCGGCCAATTCGTAATCTTTTTCATATAGCTGGTGTCCATTTCTAATCATCCGAAAAATCCGCACAAAATTCAACTGCCAAATGCTGGGAATAATAATATCTTCTGCCGCCGCCAAATCGTAGCCGGCACTGGCAAGTGTTTGCCGCTGCGGCAAATTCAAGTCCTGGTTCTGATATTTAGAAACTATTTCAAATCCACGTGTTTTAGCCATTTTTAACTCCTTTAGTTGCTAAATATCATTCTACAATATTTTTTAATTATTTTAGCGAAAATCTTCTATAATGAAATACGAAAAAGAATTAATTATTTTTTAAAAAGGAAAAATTATGTTTAGTATCGATGACCCCCACCAATTTTTTGAAGAATACGATGACGATGATGTCTTAATCTGCCGCTGGACGATGGACAAGATAAAACGAAAAGATGGAGAAGTTTGGGTGATGAACCATTTCTTCATTAACCCCAGTTATGAGA
Organism: Lactobacillus sp. ESL0791; assembly: GCF_029433255.1. Taxonomy (NCBI): domain Bacteria; kingdom Bacillati; phylum Bacillota; class Bacilli; order Lactobacillales; family Lactobacillaceae; genus Lactobacillus; species Lactobacillus sp. ESL0791. The sequence continues at coordinate 1,943,640 of NZ_JAQTHU010000001.1, forward strand.
AAAAGCAGCAGGAAGTGTTAGCACACCGTATGGAAACAGCCCTCTTAATTGCCAAGGAATCAAAAATTAAGATTTGGCCGCTCGATCCAATGATAATTGCTTATTTTTCCAAGCATCCAAAATTTGATAAATATTGGTATCACAAGCCATACTGATCTGAACCCCGAAGTTAAGACAAATTAATAGGAGTTTAGCATAAATGAAAGCGCTACACAATAACAGCTGGCGACTTCTATGACAATTGGTAAGGATGAATAATCGGTTCCAATGACCAGCCCTGCAGTAATCCAGTTAACTGTTTAGCTGATAGTTCCCGCACAGCATCTTGATTGCTCGGCCATTGCAAACGACCATTCTCATAGCGCTTATAACAGTAGGAAGCCATCATTTTCCCATAGTAAGCCTTTAAAGCGATCTTTACGCGTGCCGCAAAACAAAAATAAGCTACTACAATAAGGATCCAGTTTAAATTGATTCTGGACAACCGTAATTAGTCCATCAATTCCCTTGCTGGGCGCACGCATACAAAAAGAGACAATCCAAAAATTGTCTCTTTCTTAATCTATCCTAGCCAGTTCTCATCAACATTCTTTGCATTAATATATTCACCAGTATCAACAGCATAGTAGGTCTTACCATTAATCTGAATTGAACCATGAGTTTGAATAATTGACCCCGACTTCAGGATCAAACTATTTGCACGTTGACCTTTCTCATCATAAAGATAGGTGTTCTTCTTCAAACGCATCCGGCTACCGGTTGTTGACAGGCTGCCCTTATTTAAGCCCGGAAGCGTTGTGTCCGGAGTTGGTGGGAAACTATCTTTACTAATGTACCTATTCTTGCCAATTGAGTAATATTCCTTACCCTTGATCAAAATTGGTGCGCCATAAGTCTTAACCGTGGTTCCCGCGTGCTTAACAGTCTTGAGCTTCTTACCTTTCTTGCTATATACATTGGCAGCCTGCACAAGGTTTCGCTCTGCTGGTTTATCATTACCTGCAGCTAAATAGTAATCGGCATCTTTCGTCAGATAAAATTCACGACCATTAATAAGCTTAGTACCATACGTAGTTACAGTAGAACCTGCTTTCAATGTGATGCCATTAGCCCGTTTACCATCAGCACCATAAATATAAGCATTATGCTTTAAGGTTATATCCTTTGTAACAGCATTCCCAACATTAATATTGATTGGAATTGAAGCCGTAGAACCATCTGGGTAAGTTACATTAATAAAGTGGTATCCCTTATCGCCTTGGCTGTTGGTGTTAGGCAAAGTATTGTCGCCCCAGCTTGCAGTTGTTCCAGCCGGTACAGATGCACTAGCAGCAGCGTTATTTGCAACTTGTTGATCATTACCAATGTCGGTATATTGCGGAACCCCAATGTTTCCTGGATGAGTTACATCATCATAAATACCAGGCTTGGGTTGGGCAATGACTTGAATTGATATCGGCATTAGTTTACATGAGCCATCTGCATAACTTACTTTAACATAAGCAGATTGTGTACCTACCTCTGTAAGCGTAGGCCCAGGATTGGGTATTCCGGTAGCATCAGTCCAAACAACGTTTGTTATGTTCTTATCCTGACTTATGGCATTAACTTTCATATTGGCTAAAAGACTTGTGTTTTTAGCATTTGGATAAGTTTGCCGGTTCAAACTGCCCACCGGACTACAACTTTCCATACTGTTAATCTTTATAGGAACTGAGCCCACTGTTTCTTCAGCACCATCAGCATAGTGAATAATCACGTCTGCAGGCAATACTGCAGGATTATCACCAGTAGTACTACCACTTTCTACTTTGCTACTATCCCATAATGGCTTAAACTTTTCTGAAGTAGCATACTTTCTGATAGTAAAGTAAACCCCATCAGTTTCAGGAACACCGGTTAAACTGATGTAACTCCCAGGAACACTATTTGTATCAAATCTCTTATCTAACGCGATCACATCTGTACTGCTATTAAAAGCCTGAGCACTTGGTTTAATTGTAGCTGCTTGGACTTTAAATTGCACACGTACATAGACAGATGAACCATCACCAAAATCAACTTTAATTAGTCCCTCCGGTGGTGTTGGTGTACTAGTTGTAATACTACTATGATTAAGAGTACCTGCTGTATCAGTTACTACTCCAGTTGACGAAGACGGTTCCGTAATCGCATAATCGTCGTTACTACCAGCAGACAATGCTTTATTAGGTACCCAGTTAACCCCAGTAATAGTTTTGTTACTTTGCAACAAAAGGTCATCTAAACCTTTAAGCTGAGCACCAGTGTATTGTTTGGGAACCGAGGTAATCGGATCACTTTCCGTAAATATCAGTGAATTTAATTTATTTTCCAATGAATCAATTTTACGTTGATCAGTATGAACCGTTAAAGTTAACTTACTTGGAATAAATGTTTTATTATCCGGTCCTTGATCAAAAATTACGTAAGTCTTGTTGGCTGGAGCACTACCCGAACTATAAATGCTTTGTAAAGCACTAAAATCTGGGTTAGGTAAATATACTTGACCCGACGGATCAGAAATAGTTCCCGTTCCCAGCTCACGTATATAACCTCTGTATCCTGTTCCAGTGACATAGCTTCCCAATCCAGAACCTGTCCCTAGCTTAACATTATGTCCAAGAGTTAAAACAAACCTATCTTCATCTCCAGCATTAGTTAGCATATCAGTTGTGGTTGGATTTTGCGTAAATTTGAGTGGTGTAAGATCTAGTTCCTTTAATTTAGTAGTGCCATTGAACATATTTGCCATCGTAGTTACGTGAGAAGTATCTAAATTATTAAGACCTACTATACTAGATAAATTTTCGTAGTCTGCGTCAGCTCCTGCAAACATTGAAGATACATCAAGTAAACCTGGGTTATTGCTAAAACCATTGCCCAAAGTTATCTTTTTAACAGTAGAACCTTGGAACATGCCAGCCATCGTAGTTACGTGAGAAGTATTGAAATTGCTAAGATCCAAATTCTCATTAGCACCAGTTGACGCAAACATGTTAGACATATCCGTGACACCTGAAGTATTGAATTGATTTAATCCATTTATTTCAGTCAAAGCACCATCATTATTAAACATGGAATCCATTTTTGTTACCCTAGATGTAACAAACTGATTACCAAAGGTGATCTTTTTTAAATTTCCATCACCATCAAACATGTTTGACATAATAACGCTTGAAGAAGGATTAATGGTTGTTGAAAAATTCCTTAAATCTAATTCTTTAAGAGAGCTGTTCATATAAAACATACGAGACATAGTTCGCACACTTTGAGCATTAAAGGAAATATTATCCACTTTTTCCAAATTAGTATCATCTGCAAACATACTATCAAAAGATTCTACATCATCTGTCTTAAAGCCATTAAAATCTAACGTCGTCAATACTGGATCTTCTGCAAACAAATACGAAAAGCCCATAGTGCCGCCAGATCCATCATGCTTAATATGATTCAATCCACGAATTTCTTTCAATCCTTGTAAATTGCCAAACACACCATAATGATTCGGCACTGTACTAGGGGGAATTATAGGAAGATCCCCAATATGATCTTGTTTAAGCTTAATATCTGAATTTATATCTATATACTGTATATTATCAGCTTCATTACCTAATACATTAGATTGAGACAAAAATTCATAAAGTGTACTATCAAGAGCATTAGTATTATTAGAACTCCCACCATTAATAATTAAAATTTTAGTAATATTTGAGTATTGCAGTTTCCAATCACCATAATCAGTCAAATTATCCAATGATTGCGTACCAGCTGTATGAATAGCTGCCGTAATCATCGCACCAATAGTTGTTTTGGCATCGGTCAAATCAAACAAACTTACCTTTAAGGTTTCATCATTCGTATTAACAAAATGATTATATTTATTTAACACCTCCTTGCCATGCGTAATCGCAATGCTCACTGCTTGTTGCTGGTCCGCTGTAGCTTGTTTATATGGTTCTGTCTTGACAAAATCATCGCCCTTGCCAATTTCTGTCTGTAAATCTGTTGCAGCATTAGCTAAATCTTCAGCACTATCAGTTTGCATTTTACCTGAACCATTATCTTGTTTTTGACTTGTATTTTCAGTTTCAGAAGAAGCATTAGAGCTTTGGCCCTGTGTTGGTTCCGTTCTTTCTGAACTACGCAAGAAACTATGTAATCCAGAATAAGTAGTTATATCTGTTTTTGACTTGTCATTATTGGAAACTTTAACACTCGTTGCAATTTTCTTGTCTTGATTACTGGTTTCAGTACTTGTTTCTTGACCATTTGAATCAATTGTATCAGCCTTTGCAATTTGCCCGCTGGCAGCCACAAAGCTGAACCCCAGCAGGACTGAAGCAGCACCAATTGCAAGCTTACGGATTGAAAAACGATCCTGCTTGTCTTCCATCGACATTTTCCTTAGGCGTTCGGTTTGATTATTTTTACTAGTCATCAAATTATCCTCTCTTCACATTCCGCACATCAACATACATATTGTTGCCTAGATCGTAGTATTGCTGATTACCAATTGTCTTAGTTCCACGAGTTTGAATAATCGAACCAGCACTCAAAACTACTTCATTTGCCCGATCTAACTTGTCAGTGTAAACAAAGGCATTCTTCTTTAACTGTCTTTGAACTACGCCATCTGCCAAATCTTGTTTGGTTAATCTAGGAACAACCCATTCCGGTGTTGGCGGGAAGTTTACTTTGCGCATGTAACGTCTATGACCAATTGCATAATACTCCTTGCCCTTAATCACAACCGGAATACCATAAGTCTGAATCTGTTCGCCCTTGAACCTCTTTGCACTAACGACCTTCTTGCCTTTAATGTTATAAGTCATAGCATTCTTATTCAGCTTCCGTATTACCGGCTTATCGTTACCAGCAGCGATATAATAAGCAGCATCTTTAGTCAAGTAGAACTTACGTCCATCAATTACTCTTGTACCGTAAACTGTTACGATTGACCCAGTTTTCAAACTAATACCATTTGCACGCTCACCATATTCGTTATAGAGATAGGCATTATGCTTCAACTTGATGTCTTGCGTTATTGGATCACCAATTGTGACATTGACTGGAATGTTTGCAACTGAACCATCCGGGGAAGTAACAATCACAAAAGCTGTCGCCTTAGTACCCTTGGTGTAAGTATCCGGCAGTTTACTTTGATCCCAAGCAAAGGTTGTACCTTTTGGCAAGTTAGTACCCAAAGCAACATTAGCAGCCAAAGTTTGATCATTTACCAAATCAGAATATTGAGGAATCTCAATTTCGGCTACAGTTTGTCTGCCTTGTGTTATTTCCTTCACCAACTGATCAGCATGACTAGTTGGTGGTGTAGGTCTAACATTTGCATTAACTGCAACATTGTTATTCTGTGAGCCATCTTTATATCCTATTTTAAAAGATGCTGGCTTAGAATCCGGACTAAATGTCGGATTACCATTCCATTCAATGGTGTTAAAATCAATGTTAGCAGCATCTGGTTCTGCTTTAAGATTTTTAATAATACCATCCAAAACAGAAATTGGTGATTCACCTGAATAGATTCCTTTTAAATTAAATCCGTTTTTAGCTGGACTAGATTTGGCCATGCTTTGAATTTTAAAATCAGGAACATCAAAATCCTGAATGCCACCATTCTTATAGTGAATTCTTACCATAGCATGCACTGGGTAATCAACATCAGAGTCTATACCATGCCAAGTAGCATTTAAATCAGCGTAAACTTTGTTATTATTATTATCTATTATGTCATTATCGAAAGAGTCTTTTTGTGGTACATTACTTGACACCGTATAATAATCTACTTGATCAGGAGAAATTTCATTGAGATCAACATAGCTTGCAAGTGCACTATCAGTGCCAAATTTAGTTTCGGGTACTGTACCTTGTGAAATCGGATCCAAGCTACTATTAAATGCTTTCCATTTATCTGATGTAGATGGCCTAGCCTCTTTTACGATAAAGTTAACGTGTACATAAACAAACGATCCATCTGTATAACTAACCTTAACTAGACCTTGAAGACCATTTGTAAAAGTAACTGGATTCGAGGGATCATTAGTATTAGTTCCTTTATTAGCATCATTAAGATCTATATAATAGCCATTAATATTCCCTGTATTATCGATTAAGACTGATTTAATGACATCACCTTCAACATTTTCAAGTTCATCTTCAGTCCTAGAATAAATAGTACTAGAAGAACTAAATTGCTTATCAGCAACCCAATCTATGGAAGAAATAACACCATTACCCTTTAAAACTTGAGCAGTAACTTCATTGGATGACGAATCAGTAAACTTTAATTTATCATAAGCATTCGGATCAACTTTAGTCTGATGATTAACCAGATCTATTTGCAATTCTTCTGGCGTGTATGTATCAGTATCTGAAGCAGCATTAGACATAATATAGCTATCAGTAGGGCCACCACTGTTATAAGCATCTTGCAATTGACTAGTAGTCAGCACTTGACCATCACTAACACGCTTAATGTAACCTCTGTTAGTACCAAGACCTGCATCAGCAGCAGAAGGAAATTGCATACCACGGAGACTTAATTTGAAGTCTTTTGCTATCCCTGTATTAAGAAACATACCAGTAAATGTATCAGCTCCGGCCATTGAGAAATTAGTGAGATCTAGTTCTTTCAGAGCGGCATCATTAGCAAATAAGCCTGTAAGAGCAGCACCGCTTGGAACATTTACTTTATCTAAACCAGTAATAGTTTCTACATTTGTTAATCCACCAAACATACCATTACTGCCTGCAGTATGATTATCAAGCGTTATTTCTGAGCCAATAACAATTTTCTTAATTTCTGGATTTACATTTACGGAATCTGCAAGTATTCCAGAACCATTTTTCTTATCTGTACCACCAACACCTGTAATAGTTAAAGTGTCACCAGAATATTCTAAATTCCAATGATTAAAGAGATCTTGAGCACTTACAGTATTTGTAGCCGCCGTAATCATTGCTCCAATTGTTATTTTGGCATCAGTTAAATCAAATAAACTGACCTTAGACGCTTCATCATTTGTAGCGACAAAATTATTGTACTTATCTAATACCACTTGTCCTTGTGAAATTGCATCTGTCACAGCCTGCTGTTTATCTGCTGTTGCTTGTTGATATGCCGTAGTAGTTACAAAATTATGGCCTTTGCCGATTTCTATTTGCAAATCACTAGCAGCATTAGCCAGGTCTACGGCACTTTCGGAACCTTGCTCATTTGAGTCCTCTTTTTGTTCCGATTTAGCAGCAATTTTATTGGTTTGCGTTTGCTCAGTATCATCTCGCAAAAAGCTATGCAGGCCTGAATAAGTAGTTACATCTGCTTTTGCATTATTTCCAGCATCAGTTGCAGTTTTCTGATCTTTTGAAATGGTTGTACTTTCAGTCCCCTGTTTATTTGTGTTTGTACTTGAAGCTTGACCACTAGGCTCAGCCGTATCGGCTTTAGCCATTTGACCATTAGCGGCCATAAAACTAAAGCCAAGCAAGACTGAAACCGCACCAATAGCTAATTTACGAATAGAAAAATGATCATTTTTATTTTCCATCATTGTTTTATGTAGCCGTTCGTTTAAATTGTTTTTTCCTATCATCAAAATATCCTTTCTTGAACTTGATTCTTATGAATCATTACTTTTAAGTTTTTATTGAATACTACTTTATATGGTTGAATTTTTAATCAACAAAGACCGTTTAGCCTAAATGGCCAAACGATCCTTTAGTCTAAAATAAACAACTATACGATTTATCTTTCTGAAAGATAAATAATTAAAGTTACCTTACTATAAATGAAATTGGAACTTCATCAGTTGAATTATCTGAATACGTAATTATAATCGTGCCACTAGCTCTACCTCTTCTTTGAGTATTCGGTACTCGATTATATTTCCAAGAATACCTTTCACCTGTCGGTCTGTTCCCATCATAGTCAATTAAATTTTTAATTGCATTTTGATCTGTTAAGTTAGCATGCCAACCAGCAGTATGTCCGCTATACTTCGGATTATAGTTATCTGCTAATTTTTTAGGACTTCCAATTATGTTAATAGTTACAGGCACATCACAATAGTATCTACCAGGAACCCCATTAGGCGTCTCACCACCAGGATAAGCTCCCAAATTTTTATCGGTTGTATATATTCTAATCTTCGTAGACACACTGCCTGAACCACTTGTAACATTTGGGTTAGCCCACTCAACGCCAGTTACACCAGCTAGTTCATCATAATTTGAAATAACTTTTTTAGCATCGTCACCTGTTAAACTAATCCCTTGAAGAAAAGATGCAGTTACAACTTTTGGTGTATTAAGAGTGTAATAAAAAATTACTTCCTGATTGCCGGTTGCTGTCAGCTTATTTGACGTTTGATCTGCTGTTGTTACTAACATATAGCCGTTTGGTGCTGTCTGATCTTTATCTGCAGCTTTAACTGTTACCGTACTGCCTACATATCCATTTACATGCGTATCATCCAGCACTTTAGTAGTTGTCGGGTTGCCTCCCAGATTTTGCAGATAGTGGTGAACTATTACGTTGTTCGCATCTGTTGAACTATTTGCTTTGTAATAGAACGTTACTTCCTGATTGCCAGTTACTGTCAGCTTACCAGACGTTTGATCTGCTGTTGTTACTAACGTATAACCGTTTGGTGCTGTCTGATCATGATCCGTTGCTTTAACTGTTACCGTACTGCCTACATATCCATTTACATGCGTGTCACTCATTCCTGGCACTGTAGTAGTTGTCGGATTGCCTTCCGAATCTTGCAGGTAGTGGTGAACTATTACGTTGTTCGTATCTGTTGAACTATTCCCTTTGTAATAGAACGTTACTTCCTGATTGCCGGTTGCTGTCAATTTACCAGACGTTTGATCTGCTGTTGTTACCAACGTATAGCCGTTTGGTGCTGTCTGATCATGATCCGTTGCTTTAACTGTTACCGTACTGCCTACATATCCATTTACACGCGTATCACTCATTCCCGGCACTGTAGTAGTTGTAGGGTTGCCTTTCAGATCTTGCAGATAGTGGTGAACTATTACGTTGTTCGTATCTGTTGAACTATTTGCTTTGTAATAGAACGTTACTTCCTGATTGCCGGTTGCTGTCAGTTTATTTGACGTTTGATCTGCTGTTGTTACTAACGTATAGCCAGCCGGTGCCTTCTGATCTTTATCTGCGGCTTTAACTGTTACCGTACTGCCTACATATCCATTTACATGCGTATCATCCAGCACTTTAGTAGTTGTCGGGTTGCCTTTCAGATCTTGCAGGTAGTGGTGAACTATTACGTTGTTCGTATCTGTTGAACTATTCCCCTTGTAATAGAACGTTACTTCCTGATTGCCAGTTACTGTCAGCTTACCAGACACTTGATCTGCTGTTGTTACTAACGTATAGCCGTTTGGTGCTGTCTGATCTTTATCTGCAGCTTTAACTGTTACCGTACTGCCTACATATCCATTTACATGCGTATCATCCAGCACTTTAGTAGTTGTCGGGTTGCCTGCCGGATCTTGCAGGTAGTGGTGAACTATTACGTTGTTCGTATCTGTTGAACTATTCCCTTTGTAATAGAACGTTACTTCCTGATTGCCGGTTGCTGTCAATTTACCAGACGTTTGATCTGCTGTTGTTACTAACGTATAGCCGTTTGGTGCTGTCTGATCTTTATCTGCAGCTTTAACTGTTACTGTACTGCCTACATATCCATTTACACGCGTATCATCCAGCACTTTAGTAGTTGTCGGGTTGCCTGCCGGATCTTGCAGGTAGTGGTGAACTATTACGTTGTTCGTATCTGTTGAACTATTCCCTTTGTAATAGAACGTTACTTCCTGATTGCCGGTTGCTGTCAATTTACCAGACGTTTGATCTGCTGTTGTTACTAACGTATAGCCGTTTGGTGATGTCTGATCTTTATCTGCAGCTTTAACTGTTACTGTACTGCCTACATATCCATTTACACGCGTATCATCCAGCACTTTAGTAGTTGTCGGGTTGCCTGCCGGATCTTGCAGGTAGTGGTGAACTATTACGTTGTTCGTATCTGTTGAACTATTCCCTTTGTAATAGAACGTTACTTCCTGATTGCCGGTTGCTGTCAATTTGCCAGACGTTTGATCTGCTGTTGTTACTAACGTATAACCAGCCGGTGCCTTCTGATCTTTATCTGCGGCTTTAACTGTTACCGTACTGCCTACATATCCATTTACATGCGTATCACTCATTCCTGGCACTGTAGTAGTTGTCGGGTTGCCTGCCGGATCTTGCAGGTAGTGGTGAACTATTACGTTGTTCGTATCTGTTGAACTATTTGCTTTGTAATAGAACGTTACTTCCTGATTGCCGGTTGCTGTCAATTTACCAGACGTTTGATCTGCTGTTGTTACTAACGTATAGCCGTTTGGTGCTGTCTGATCTTTATCTGCAGCTTTAACTGTTACTGTACTGCCTACATATCCATTTACACGCGTATCATCCAGCACTTTAGTAGTTGTCGGATTGCCTGCCGGATCTTGCAGGTAGTGGTGAACTATTACGTTGTTCGTATCTGTTGAACTATTCCCTTTGTAATAGAACGTTACTTCCTGATTGCCGGTTGCTGTCAATTTGCCAGACGTTTGATCTGCTGTTGTTACTAACGTATAGCCGTTTGGTGCTGTCTGATCTTTATCTGCAGCTTTAACTGTTACCGTACTGCCTACATATCCATTTACACGCGTATCATCCAGCACTTTAGTAGTTGTCGGGTTGCCTTTCGGATCTTGCAGGTAGTGGTGAACTATTACGTTGTTCGTATCTGTTGAACTATTCCCTTTGTAATAGAACGTTACTTCCTGATTGCCGGTTGCTGTCAATTTACCAGACGTTTGATCTGCTGTTGTTACTAACGTATAACCAGCCGGTGCCTTCTGATCTTTATCTGCAGCTTTAATTGTTACTGTACTGCCTACATATCCATTTACACGCGTATCATCCAGCACTTTAGTAGTTGTCGGGTTGCCTGCCGGATCTTGCAGGTAGTGGTGAACTATTACGTTGTTCGTATCTGTTGAACTATTCCCTTTGTAATAGAACGTTACTTCCTGATTGCCGGTTGCTGTCAATTTACCAGACGTTTGATCTGCTGTTGTTACTAACGTATAGCCGTTTGGTGCTGTCTGATCTTTATCTGCAGCTTTAACTGTTACTGTACTGCCTACATATCCATTTACACGCGTATCATCCAGCACTTTAGTAGTTGTCGGGTTGCCTGCCGGATCTTGCAGGTAGTGGTGAACTATTACGTTGTTCGTATCTGTTGAACTATTCCCTTTGTAATAGAACGTTACTTCCTGATTGCCGGTTGCTGTCAATTTGCCAGACGTTTGATCTGCTGTTGTTACTAACGTATAGCCGTTTGGTGCTGTCTGATCTTTATCTGCAGCTTTAACTGTTACTGTACTGCCTACATATCCATTTACACGCGTATCATCCAGCACTTTAGTAGTTGTCGGATTGCCTGCCGGATCTTGCAGGTAGTGGTGAACTATTACGTTGTTCGTATCTGTTGAACTATTCCCTTTGTAATAGAACGTTACTTCCTGATTGCCGGTTGCTGTCAATTTGCCAGACGTTTGATCTGCTGTTGTTACTAACGTATAACCAGCCGGTGCCTTCTGATCTTTATCTGCGGCTTTAACTGTTACCGTACTGCCTACATATCCATTTACACGCGTATCATCCAGCACTTTAGTAGTTGTCGGGTTGCCTTGCGGATCTTGCAGGTAGTGGTGAACTATTACGTTGTTCGTATCTGTTGAACTATTCCCTTTGTAATAGAACGTTACTTCCTGATTGCCGGTTGCTGTCAATTTACCAGACGTTTGATCTGCTGTTGTTACTAACGTATAGCCGTTTGGTGCTGTCTGATCTTTATCTGCAGCTTTAACTGTTACTGTACTGCCTACATATCCATTTACACGCGTATCATCCAGCACTTTAGTAGTTGTCGGATTGCCTGCCGGATCTTGCAGGTAGTGGTGAACTATTACGTTGTTTGCATCTGTTGAACTATTCCCTTTGTAATAGAACGTTACTTCCTGATTACCGGTTGCTGTCAATTTGCCAGACACTTGATCTGCTGTTGTTACTAACGTATAGCCGTTTGGTGCTGTCTGATCTTTATCTGCAGCTTTAACTGTTACTGTACTGCCTACATATCCATTTACACGCGTATCATCCAGCACTTTAGTAGTTGTCGGATTGCCTGCCGGATCTTGCAGGTAGTGGTGAACTATTACGTTGTTCGTATCTGTTGAACTATTCCCTTTGTAATAGAACGTTACTTCCTGATTACCGGTTGCTGTCAATTTACCAGACGTTTGATCTGCTGTTGTTACTAACGTATAGCCAGCCGGTGCCTTCTGATCTTTATCTGCAGCTTTAACTGTTACCGTACTGCCTACATATCCATTTACACGCGTATCATCCAGCACTTTAGTAGTTGTCGGATTGCCTGCCGGATCTTGCAGGTAGTGGTGAACTATTACGTTGTTCGTATCTGTTGAACTATTCCCTTTGTAATAGAACGTTACTTCCTGATTGCCGGTTGCTGTCAATTTGCCAGACGTTTGATCTGCTGTTGTTACCAACGTATAGCCAGCCGGTGCCTTCTGATCATGATCCGTTGCTTTAACCGTTACCGTACTGCCTACATATCCATTTACACGCGTATCACTCATTCCCGGCACTGTAGTAGTTGTCGGATTGCCTGCCGGATCTTGCAGGTAGTGGTGAACTATTACGTTGTTCGCATCTGTTGAACTATTTGCTTTGTAATAGAACGTTACTTCTTGGTGGCCACTTGAAGTTATTACTCCTGAAGTTTGATCCGTAGTTGTTACCAGTGTGTACCCATTTGGTGCTTTTTGAGCAGTATCAGCCGCACTTACCGTAACTCTATCATTAACTTTACCATCTACATATGTATCCGACATCCCTGGAACTGTTGTAGTTGTTAACGTACCATCTGGCTTTTTTATCCAGTGATGAACAATAACATTGTTGGCACTTGTTGTACTTTCCGGGATAATTGTCATATCAACTGGAACAATTTCTGAACCATCCGCCAGTGTCTGATTAGCATCTTTAAAATAGCTTACCTTAACGAAAAGCTGTCCACGATTATTTCCTGGAGTCCAAGTAAATTTAGGTTTATCACCACCTAAAGGTGTCCCATTAATATCTTTAACATATTCATACTTAGCATTAAACTGTGTTAGGTCATTCGAATTGCTTATATATTCTTTAGGAGCAGCAGTAATAGGAACATCGGACGAAGCACTTGCTCCCTTAACTGCCTTTGGTGTGTAGACAGTAATTGTTGCAGTCGACAGTGGTGAGTCATATATTTGATCATTATCTTTTCCATAAGTATACGAATAATTAGTTTTATATGTGTCTGCTCTATTAATAACATTGTCTGCATTAATAAGCCTGTTAACACTATCAGTAATCATATATTCCATACCAGGCGAATTCCACTGAGCAACATTTCCTGACTCGTCTTTGCCACTAACAAAAGTATCAGCAGGGCTATATAGAGTAGGGCTTGCTGTATGAAGCGAAATATTCTTAGTAGTAATATTTACATTAGGTACACGTGGCCGCACATTTAATTTAACATTAATTGATACGTCCTTTTGACCTAATTCTGCCATTTTTACTGTAGCTTTATAAGTAATTGCAGTTACGCCTTGATTAACTGTAAAAACGCCGTTAGAATATGTTGCTCCTGTTACATTGCTAACTTCAACAGGCATTGGTGTGCCATCTTTTTTGGTATACCTTATAACATCAGGCGCAATCATTTGGTTATTCACGTCAAGAATGTAGTAATTAGGATCAACCGACTGATCATTCAGTTTAGTATAACCATATAACGTGTTGAATCCCCCTGGGCCAAACAAGACATCTAAGTCATTAATTCTTAACAATGTTGAAGTTAAGGTCTTCGCGTTTATTATTCCCACAGGCATCCCGGCATTGGCTTCTCCAGCCTGAACATCTATCGTAGTCAAAGTATTAGGTAATTGTACATAGGTCAGGTGGGGATTGCAATATAGCAACTCTAGATTTAGACGATCATTCGAGTTAGTAATCTTTGTCCCTCCATCTTCCCAGACAAACCGCTGCAGCTGACTATTACCTGTATCTTCTCCCAGCTTAAAAGTACCAAAATATAAAGTTTTAACAGTACCCGGTATGGTTAAGCTCCTAATAAAGTAGTCTCCATTAAAACCACAACCTCGTACATAACCTCCTCCTGGCACAATTCCGTGACTGATATTATTAACGGTATAAGTCTGGTTATCTTTAGTAATTGTTGGCGGCACGCTAACAACTGTATCATGCCCCGTATAGGTCTGCATGGTAACTGTGTGATCAGCCACATTCCAATTACTCCAGGTAAACTGATCCTGAGTCGTGTGGCCGCTTGAATCCATATGATTTGCTCTTGTAGAAATTACCGGATCAGCTTGGCCTTCAACAGTACTCTTAATTTCTGCAATTGCCTGAGCTATGTTCTTAGCCGCATTGGTTAATTCATCAGCCGTTACGGTTGTATTCAATGGATCGACTAAAGATTTCTGATTAACACCACTATCCACAATTTCTGTAGAAGAAATTGGCTGTTGATTGGAAGATGCTGATACAAGTTTATCTTGGTCATCTTTATGGGCTTCACTTTCTAAAGAAGTCGCTATCGTCAAAGCACGATATTTAGTTAACAGATCTTGGCCTGACTTAATTGCCGTATTAAGCGCTTCTTGTTTAGTTGGATCAGCCTGCTTAAAACTATCTGAAGCAGTAAAAGTAGTACCTGCTGTTACCTCATCCTGCAAAATTTTAGCCGCATCAGCTAACAGATTCGGTTGTTTAGCTTGCTCCTGGTCTTTACCACTATTTACCGGTTGCGGCTCTTTAGCTGGTTGCTGGTCTTTGTCACTGCTTACTGGTTCTTCTGTCTGCTGGTCCTTACCATTATTTACCGGCTGCTGATTAGGGGTCGGCACTGGAACGGAAGTTTCAGTTGGTTTGGATACCGGTTTAGAAGAAGCCGGAGTTTCTTCATCCGTATCTTCACGCAAAAACGCACTTAATCCTGAAAATGTTGTTAATTCAGGCTGCTTAGCCTTATTATCTTTTACAGTATCCGAATTATTACTAATATCGTCAGCTGCGGCGTCTGTATTTGATATTGCTTGTTTTTTATCGATGGAAGCAACTGAAGAAGACTGTCCAGAATCAACGGTATCTGCTCTGGCTGTTTGACTATTCATCCCCAAGAAACTAAACCCTAATAACACAGAAACTGCACCAACAGCTAACTTACGAATGGAAAACCGGTCTTTCTTAGACTGCATTTCCATCTGTTGCAACTTCTCTTTAAAATTCTTTCTTCCTAACATAACATTCCTCTTTACTATGTATACATTTCATTTATCTGCCAAACATATCAGTTACATTTCTGGTGCTTAAACATCGATTAGATATCATAAAGCAGTATGAAATTTATATATTCTTACACTAATTATTAAAATCCTCAATTATAATTTTATTATATTTAATTAGTTTTAGAATGTTTTTTGATACCAAATTTTATTGAAAAATTAATTATTATTTATAACTTTTGATATGAACTAGCCACATTCGTTGACATAATTTTTTTATTATATAGCAAAAAATATAACTACTGCATAACTTATAAAAATTAAAATTTTAAATTCTTCAAAATGGACCACAATCGCAAAACAAGACAACAATTCTACCTAAATTAAAAAACAATTACTGATTATTTGATTAACAATAAAAATAAAATTTGCACCAAATCATATAAAATAAAACGATCTATATAACTTAATAATTATTAGACAAAAAAATGTATCTTGGAAAAAATTTAGCCCAAAAAAGAGCATTAGATAGAAAATTACCGTTCTTTTTGAATACAAATAATTGGGTCGGATTACACTACAAAAACTTTATTTAAGTTAAAGATGTTTTCAATAAAATTCGAGTTTTTTCTCAGACACACTTT
Source organism: Lactobacillus sp. ESL0791 (assembly GCF_029433255.1). NCBI lineage: Bacteria > Bacillati > Bacillota > Bacilli > Lactobacillales > Lactobacillaceae > Lactobacillus > Lactobacillus sp. ESL0791. The sequence continues at coordinate 1,959,761 of NZ_JAQTHU010000001.1, forward strand.
TTAACTAATACTAACAAGAAAATTTTGCTAGTGTGTTTTATTAATTGTTTAGAAATGTGCTAGATTTACTCATAAAAATGTTACTTGTAGTAATTAAAAAGATAAAAAGACATGGGATTTCTAGCTTCAACAAATAATAACCTGCTAGATCAAGACAAAATCTGCTCTACCTTGATTACTTTTTACCCTTTGGTAAGCCTTATTGCGGTCTAGCACTTTCTCTTGTACTGAGTGCTGCACGCTCCTGCATATTTTCAAGGCTGCTCTCTACTGGTAGACAAATTTCTCTGTTTTCTGTGTTGAGCGCAGTCCCCAGTTACAGACGCACGCAAAAACTCAGTTAAAATAGATTAACTGAGCTTTTAGCTTAATGACATTGCATAATTCTAGAATTCAAAATCATCTTGTTTAAATAATTTATAATTAATGAATTAATGATTGAAATTTATTAATAAAAATCTACAAATAACCACATTAAATATTAAAATCAAATTTTGATTTCCCCAATGACACTTGAATGAGTGGTTTTCCCCATTTTCAACGGAGTCATTTCTTTTACAATTTTCATGTTAGTGAAAACGACTACTACAGTTGGGTCATAGCCAGCCTTCTTAATTGCGTCTATATCCATTTGTGAAATAATCGTTTTTTCAGTAACCCTTTGGTCAACTGCTACCATATTTTTAAACGGTTCACCCTTTAATTCAACGGTGTCTAAGCCCAAATGAACCAGCACTTCAAGGCCACTATCAGTTTTTATTCCGATAGCATGCTTAGTCGGAAAAACTGAAACAATTTTGCCCGTAACCGGCGCATATATTTGACTCTCAGTCGGTACTACAGCAAAGCCATCGCCCATCATTTTTTGGGAAAATACGTCATCCGCAACTTGCTCTACCGGAATTACTTCTCCACTAACTGGAGCATAAAGCCGACACGAATTTTTTCGATGCAATCCAAACATCTTATTACCTCATTTAATATTCCTTAGTGCCTAATCCAGCAATAAAGTCATCCAACTTTTCCTTAGTACTTTCAACGCCCGGTCCGATTACGATTTGAACATTGTTCTTCTTATTAATCACACCAGAAGAAGGAAACTTTTTAATTTCAGCTAAATCAATTTTAGAAGCATCAATTACATTAATTCTTATTCGGCTGTAACAGTTCTCAACATCTTTAATATTGCTGGCTCCGCCAAGACCTTTAACCAAATGTGAAAATTGCACTTCATCACTTGTTCCTACAACTACATTTTGACCAGAGCCAGACTGTTCTCCAGCTAGTTCAGGTTCTTCATCTTCACGTCCAACTGTCTTTAAATTAAATTTCAAAATCAAGAACTTAAATGTATAGTATTCCATTGCCATCAATAATAAGCCGACTGGTATAATTAACCACTGATGACCGAGAGAATTTGGTACAACTATGCTGTACATAATAGTATTGATTATATTTTCAACCATAATATTTATTCCCAGCAAATGTGGAATAACTAGTCCGAGACCGTATATAATACCGTGTGCTACCCAAAGCAGTGGAGCAGTGAACAAAAACATAAATTCAATTGGTTCTGTGATACCAGCTACAACTGCTGAGATAACTGCCGGAATAACTAACCCTTTAACACGATCCTTATTTTCTGGTTTTGCAGTATTAATGAAGGCAAGTCCAATGCCAATCGGCAAAAAGATATATCCAAAATTACATAAAAAGCCAATCGACCAATGCATCGAATGAATTTTTCCAATATTTCCTAATTCTGCTAAGAAAATATTCATTGCTCCGCTATATGTCTTGCCAAGAATTTTTGCTGTTCCACCAAGTGGCGTGTAGTACAGAGGCATCCACAACAAATGGTGCATCCCAAACGGTAACAGCATTCGGTTCAAAAAGCCATACGCAAACAACCCAATCGATCCTGATTTACCCATCATGCTAACAGTTGCTGAAACCACATGATTAATCGGCGGCCAAATATATGTTATTAAAATTCCAAACAAAATAACGCCAAAAATAAGTATCAAATATACAAACTTTGTTCCTTCATACGAAGCGAGATATTTATGAAATTTTATATTACCCAACTTATTAACAAAATAGCCGGTGATACAGCCAAGAATAATTCCTAAAAACACACCCATGTCGGTTACCTGAACGCCTAAAACTTCGGCTTGTCCAGTTCCAGCTAAGCCTTGGCTGCCAGCTTTGGCTAAACGATGTGTTAAATTAAGCCAAAAATTGTTTGAATACAGAAAAATCAGGTATACGCTCACACCCAAAATTGCAGCATCCGTCTTATGCTTTTTGGCCATCGCTGCCGCAATTCCTACACAGAAAATTAATGATAATTGACCAATGATACCACTCTGAAGTGTTGTAAAGAATAAATTCCCGATTGTCTTAAAAACGGCAGGCATTGAATCCATTTTCAGAATTGCCGACAAAGCTATGATAATCCCAGTTACTGCCATAAACATTACAGGCTGTATAATCGCACGAGCAAACGTCTGCATCGCAGCTTGTATTTTGTCTTTAACCATACTACTACCCTCCTTATATCTATTTAAATTGTTTGAGAAAACAATTAATAAATAGCAACTTGCTTTTTATAAGTCCTTAAAAGTGCCCAGTGTTACACCATTTTCTTGGAGTAATTTTGGATAATGTTTATTCTGTAATTCACGCATGGTATACATCCGATTAATGTTTAGGCTTGAGCCTTCATAGATAGTTGTATCAAGGTAACCAGGGTGACACATAATTTCAACTGAGCCAAACTTATTAGTATTTTCAATTAAATTATGAATATCATATGGCTTCCAAATATCTTTAGTTCTTGCTACAGAATCAAAATTAGTAAAGAAGTAAGCTGGACTCTTAATTCCCTTAGACTTAGAATAATTTCCCCGAACTGGCAGCTGATATTCCTTAGCCAGTTGATCAAACACTTGGGTAATTCCTTTGATCGTATGCACGTGATGGTGACTGTCCAGATGGTCCGGCTGAATGCCGCTTGCAATTACTTTATTGATCTGGGCTTTCCATTCCTGGTAGACTTCATCCAGGTCCACTGAAAAATCTTTTTCATAAAAGGTGATTTTGTGAAAATCACCATGCTCATCAACTAAACTTGGTACATCATTTCTAATCGGTTTACGGCAAGTCAGCGTTAAATGTACACCTAAACCCATTCCAGGATTTGCTTTAGCGAGCTCAATCGCTTGATCAAAGCCTGGCATGCCAACCATGATTGTCGCTGAGGTTACAATTCCTTGTTGATAAGATTCAATGACACCTTTGTTTACTGCTGGACAATAGCCAAAATCGTCAGCATTTACTATTAACATTCCCATATTCAAGATCTCCTATTTCAGCTCAACCCAGTAATCGCCGTTTACTTCTATGAATTCATTCAGTATCTTCTTTGCAATCGTTGCATTTGGTACAGTCTGATTCAAGGCGAAAGCTTCTAAGGCTTTTTGGTAAGAATGTTCAAAGAAAGCATCTACCAGCAATTTTTCAGCTGCTACTTGTGCTTCCATCATCCCTTTATGGAGATCTGGAATGCCCTCACGCATTGAAACCGGCTCAACACCTTTAGCATTCACATAACATGGAATTTCAACCACAGCATCTGGCCGTAAATTAGGAATCGCACCTTTGTTTGGCACGATGAGCATAAATCTGTCATTCTTATTATGTAAAATAGAAATGGCCATTTCTACAATGTACAAGCCGTGGCTCTCAGTAGCGTAATCAATTGTATCGAGGTTTGGATTAGCCTTAATTTCTGCCACAGTATCCTTAATCTTCTTAAGTCGACTATCCATAACTTCATTTGCACGAGTGTAATTGGGATTTTCTTTCTCCAAAGCACGGTCTTCATACAAATAATATTGCAGATAATTGTTTGGCAAATACTTAGGGAAGAATTCCCGTACCATATCGGTCATAACGTTATAAGTATGTGCCCAAGATGGTTCCATACCTGAAACATCCAATCCTTGCTTTTTAATTTTTTCAATGATTTCCGGTAGAATATCTTTGCCTCGGGTAACATCATAAATTTCCTTGTACCAGCCAAAGTGATTCAAGCCATAATATTGCGCAATAAAGTTCTTTCGATCATAACCAAATGACTTATCAAGCAGTTCTTCAATTGAGATTGTCTGGTCACAAGCGTTGATAATTTTGATATTAGGGAATTTTCTTCTGACAGATTCGGCAATAATTGATTCTGGATTGGTATAATTCAGAATCCAGGCATTTGGTGCATACTTCTCGATAAAGCCGACCATTTCCAAAAAACTCTTCATTGAGCGCATTCCGTAAGAAAAGCCGCCCAAGCCACAAGTTTCTTGACCAACTAAGCCGTACTTTAACGGAATTTTCTCATCTTTTTCCCGCATCTTCATGCCGCCAGCGCGAATTTGTGAAAATACAAAGTCACAGCCAGTAAAAGCAGTTTCTGGATCTTGAGTAACAGTCAATTTAACATCAGGGCGTTGCTTTTTTAGTAAAAAGTCTACTATAATTCCCATATCTGAATTGCGCTGCTCGTCAATGTCATACAACCGAATTTCTTTGAGCGGAAACTCCTCTTTAAATTTCAATACCGTTAACAAAATCCCTGGCGTATAGCCACTTCCCCCACCAGCAATTGTTACGACATTTTTCTTCATAATTTATACCTCCAAAAATAAAATAATTTCTTGAAACAATTTTATTTAAGCACAATCACAAGCATACTTGAATGCGGTATCATATATATGGAAACCGGTTCCAAGCGTTGCACTTTTATTACATTTTGTGAAAATATTTTCAGGAGGAATTTATATGCCAGATTTTTTCGTTACAGCAATCAATATCGGCCAGTTATCTTTATCAAAAAGTGATCTTGAAATTATTAAACAGCTTGATAAGAACATTAATTTAGTTCCTAAAAGTAACATCAAGGAATTGGCAGCCATTTCCTTCACATCGCAGGCCAGTCTTTCCAGACTTGTTAAAAAAATGGGGTTTTCCAGTTTTTCAGAATTCAAATTTCGCATTAAAGATTTCTTGAACCAAAACAAGCAGCAGACTGGCAATCCTCAAGATTATCTTTCAACTACAATCGATGAAATAAAACTAACGCATACACTAAATCAAGCAAAAATGAATTCTGCAGCTCAACTCATTCTTAATTCTGCAAAGTGTTACACCTTCGGTACTGGATGGAAGCAGTTACAACTTCTTAATAACTTTTCTACAGATTTGGTTTATTATGACGAAAATTTGTATTCCCTACGCACTAAGGAAGACTTGATTAATTCGACAAAATCTATGAATGAAAATATGACTGTCATAATTGCTTCTGTTTCTGGTAATATTTCAACATATAGAGAAGCGATTGAGCTGTTGAAGCTCAAAAAAGTAAAAATAATTTCAATTACTCATCAGCAAGACTGTGAACTGGCAAGAATTAGTGATATTTCATTATTTTTTGTGGATCATAACTTAACAATTCCCAATATTCACTGGTCTGCGCAAACTTTGACATATTTATTAAATTTATTAATTTATTATATTGTTAATAATAAGAATGCAGGCTAAATATTTTTGCTCTTTTTAGCATAATTACAGTAAAATCAGCAAGCAATTTATTAATGAATTGATAAAAAGTAATTGTTCAAAGATAGACGCAAGCATTTTTATAAGCTAGAATGGTTATTATGTACTATCATTTCAAATTTAGTACTTAATCTAAGGAGGAATATTTATGGCAAAAGAAATTACAAATGATGACATTGCTAAGTTTACTTCAGACCTGGCAAAGCACCCTGGTGTGAACATTGCCAGCCATGCTGCTCAAGAAAATGGTATTTTTAAGGCAAGTCAAAATCTGCAGTCACAGATTGACCTAACCCCTAATTTTTCAATTGAAATTGATACGGGCAAGCCAGCCGATCAAAAGCAATCGGGCCGCTGCTGGATGTTCTCAGCCCTGAACACGATGCGTCACCCTGTACAAAAGAAATACAAGATCAAGGATTTTGAATTATCGCAGAACTACACTAACTTCTGGGACAAGATTGAAAAATCCAACTTTTTCTTGGAAAATGTAATTGCAAGCAGCAACAAACCGCTTGGTGATCGTAAAGTTGCCTTCTTGTTCACAACCCCGCAGCAAGATGGTGGCCAATGGGACATGCTCTGCGGTATTATTGAAAAATACGGCATTGTTCCTAAGAGCGTTTATCCAGAAACAGCTAATGCAACTAACTCTGGCGCTTTAAACGACACTTTGAACACACTTCTGCGTAAAGACGGTTTGGAATTGCGTAGGCTGGTTAATGACGGCAAGTCTAAAGACGAAGTTGAAAAGCGCAAGAACGAAATGCTGAATGATGTATTCCGGATTCTGGCAATCTCACTTGGGGTGCCGCCAAAGAAATTTGATTTTGAATACACAGATGATAACGGCGATTACCACCGCGAAGATGGCATTACACCAAAAGAATTTTTCGACAAGTATGTGGGCATGAATCTTGAAGAACATGTTTCAACCATCAACTCACCAACTGATGACAAACCTTACCACAAGGTTTTCTCAGTTGAATATCTAGGCAATGTTGAAGGCGGACGTCAGGTTCGGCACCTTAACCTCAAAATTGACGAAATGAAGGACCTAATCATTAAACAATTGAAGTCGGGCGAAGTTGTCTGGTTCGGCTCAAATGTCAGCAAGGATTCCGAAAGACAGTTAGGACTGCTTGACACTAACATTTATAGACGTGATGAACTGTTTGATGTTGATTTTTCAATGTCCAAGGGCGACCAGCTTGATTCCAGCGAGAGTATGATGAACCATGCCATGGTAATTACTGGGGTTGATGTCGTTAACGGCAAGCCAACCAAGTGGAAGATTGAAAATTCATGGGGCGACAAACCTGGTTTCAAGGGTTACTTCATCATGAGCGATGCTTGGTTTGACTCCTTTGTTTACCAAGCAGTTATCAATAAGAAGTTCCTGTCCGACGACTTAAAGAAGGCCTTCGATGAGGGTTCTAAGAACCCAATCGAATTACTTCCGTGGGACCCAATGGGCGCTTTGGCTTTTAAGTATTAATTGAATTTATGAAAAATGCGTTACTAAAAGGTAGCGCATTTTTTGTTTGATATTTTTCAAGCAGTATAAGCTAAAGCTGCTATCAAGCAAAAATTTGCAATACTTCATTGGGTGTATTTGCAGTCTCAACTTTTGAAGGAAATGAAAAACTATTATCTTGCTGTCCCCACAAAGCAGCCATAAATGCAACCGCACTTCTTCGTGCACATTCATAATCATAAATCGTATCTCCAACAAATAGAGTTTCTTGGGGAGGTGAACATAATAAATCCATAGCTTTAAGAATTGGTTCTGGATTAGGTTTATGCGCAATAGTATCTTCAACGGTAATTACCTGCATAAAATATTGTTCAATTTTTACAGTTCTAAACGATAATGCAAGTTCTTTCTTTGTTTCTGAGGTAACAATTCCCAATTTAATGCTTTTTTTGTATAGTTTATTCAATAATCCGGTAATTCCAAAAAAAGTATGGACTTGAGCAAAATTTGCAGCAATCATCTGATCCCATTTGGCTAGTAAAAACTGGTTCTCTTTAGTGGTAAAACCAAAGTGCTGAATCGCTTCTTTTCCTGGGATTCCCAAAACAAATTCTAATTCTTTTGTTGAAAATTTTTGCTTTTGATATTTTTTTAAAACAAACTGCAAAGAAGTTACTGTTACTTTTCTTGTATCAATCAATGTACCATCCATATCAAATAAAATCGTATTAATCATCATCAGTCTCCTTAATCAATGCTATAATTTCTTTAATCATCTTAATTTATGAAACGCGTTTTATGTCAATGATTATTTTAAATAAATTAGTATAAATGGAAATTTAAACAAATGACTTCAATTAAAGAGATAGCCAAATTGGCAAATTGTTCAGTTGCAACCGTATCACGAGTAATCAATAAGCGCCCACACGTCACTGAAGAAAAAAGAAAAAATGTCGAAAAAATAATCAAAGAGTTATCATATCGACCCAATTTAATTGCTCGTAACCTAAGTTTTAGTAAAACCTACAATCTGGGAATAATTGTTCCCTATGTTAATAACCCATATTTCGACAAATTACTTAACAGTATTCTAACGGAAGCTTTTAAAAGTAATTATAAAATCACTCTTTTACCAACTAACTATAACAAAAAAGTCGAATTAGAATATTTGGAAGAGTTTGCAGCTAAGCTATATGATGGCCTAATTATTACTTCAAAGTCTAATGAAATTAGTACAATTATCCCTTATATTAAGTACGGCCCTATTATTTTTTGTGAAAATATTAATGAGCATGACGTGTCCTGCGTATACCTGGACCGTGCAAGCAGTTATAACAACCTGTTTGCATACTTTGCTCAACAAAATTTAAAACATATCGGATTCACTGCTAATCGCCATGATCACAGCAGTAGCACTAATATTTTACTCAAATGCATTAAAGAACATTTCCCATTTTTTAAAGAGAAAGACATAATTTATAATTGCACTTCTTATGAAGACGGTATTAAAGCCGGAAAATATTTTTCTAAAAATAAGTATGATGGTATCTTAACAAATGGTGACGAAGTTGCGGCTGGAATTATTCGAGCTTATAAAGACTTAAAATTACCATTTATCGTAGGTCAAGACAATTTGTTATTCAGTAAAATCATGAATTTCTCAACCATTGATAATCAGGTGACAGCTATTGGCAAAACTGCTGTTTCCTTATTTCTCAACCCCCAAAATAAGAAAATTAAACTTACCCCCCAATTTATTAAACGTTAATTATTTCTTTTAAATTTATAGGGATTGATTGCAATCAAATTTCTTTGACGCTTAATCTAGTTTTTTCTATCCCTAAAAATCGTCTTGCTCATATTATTATATTAGCTAGCAACGCAAAGAAAGCAGACGAATCTATGCTGCAAAATCACTCTTTGGACATATAAAGAATGCATTGGCAAGCGCAGGATACATCTTCGGAGTACTAGTAAATTAAAAAATGATATCAGGTTAATATTCACGATGAATTTAAGCAAATATTTAAATATAAAAAGCACTGGCTTCATATAGATAAAAACAGATCAAGCTTTTTAAAAAAGAAATTCTTGATCTGTTTTTTTAGTTTAAGAACCCAGTTAAAAACTTTTAATAAAATAAACTCTGCACAAATGTAAAAATCAAACTGTATATTATCTCATATTATTAAAATAATTATGAAATTTATTCATTTCCTCCTTGATTACCTGGTCATTTGGGATAGCAAATTCAAAAGCGCATTGTGCATCATTTGGTAAATACCGTAAAACCGCACGCCAATTAAACATCCCCCTATCTATAATGACACCTTCTGGGGTGAGCATTGGATTCTTAAGATGAAGAATACGAACCACTGATTATTCCAGCTAAATTTTAATAAGAAATTTAGCTGTATTTTTTAAGATTATTATTTATAAAAACAAAGTGGCTGAGAAAAAACTCAACTCAAAAAGGAATGTTAGAATAAAAAACTAATATTCCTTTTTGGATACGGTCTTTTGCCTAGATTACACTACAAAAAGATACAAAATTTAAAGATATTTACAATAATATTCAACTTTAATAATTGCTCTTAAACAATATTTTTCAAAAGTATAGTTTTTTCCAGACACTTTAATATTTTCTATCAATAAATTGTTGTTAATATAGAATAACTAAAAAAAATTTCAAAGCCTAATTATCCGGTCAAATTGTCGTTCAATTTCTGGGCGCAAGTGGTGAGAAATATAAACTAGTGTCACGCCTTGCAGATCAAGTAATCCCTGTTCAATCTTCTGCCCGTCTTTTTCATCAATTGCTGAAGTAATTTCATCCGCCAAAATTACCGCCGGTTCAGTCAACAGATTTCTTGCTAAAGCAATACGCTGCTTCTGGCCACCAGAAATATTATTGCCAGCGTGTTTCAGCATGGTATCCAAGCCTTGCGGGCTAGCCGCAATAAAATCTTCTAAACCAGCTTGGTTAATTGCTGTTTGCAAAGCTTGGTCTGTAACACTACGTCCCAGCGTAATATTAAACCGCAGACTGCCATCAAAAATATAGGCGGTCTGGTCAACATAAGCCAACTGCTGACGCAAAGAATTTTTATCAATTGTAGCGTAATCAATGCCGTCCCAAGCTAGCTTGCCGTGATAACCTGTCAGAAGTCCCGCGAGCAGTTTAACAAAAGTTGACTTGCCGCAGCCTGACGGACCGACAATCGCGACCCGTTCGCCCCTTTTGATTGTTCCCGAAAAATTAGTGAAAATTGGTTTACTTTTTTCATCATAGCTAAAGGATAGATTTTCAAAATCAATGCTGGTTGACAGAGGGCTAACTTTAACTTGCTTAGTCAGTTTCTTCTTCGCAATGTGATATTTTTCAAAAACTGCTTGAACAGATCTAATCCAAGTCAAGCAATAGCTGACCATGGTAAGACTGCCAAAAATATTGCCAGCCATTGAGCCCACAATTAAAATTGCACCAATCGGTAATTGGTGCTGGTACGCCAAAATCCCCGCTTGAATTGTCAAACTAGCTTGTGCAAGTAAGCTAATAATATTAACTAAAGCGCTAGACACACCATTCACAGCCATATAGTCTACGGTCGCCTGACCAGAATCTTCAGAAGCCGCCAGTGTTTTTTGTACGATTAGTTTTCTTTGCCCCAACATCAGTAAATTAGTAAATCCCTCTAAAATGTCGGTTAGTCTGGCTGTTAAAACTTGATTTTGCTTGCTCATTTTCGTCGATAAATCAGCCAATTTTTTACGAAATATCCTCGGAAATAAAACCATGATGATGGCAAAAATAATTGTGGTTACTAATAAGAACGGATTATATGAAAACAATAATATCGCTGAATAAAGCGACAATATGCCGTCTTGAAATAAGCTACAAATGCTAGTCAGCCCGTTATCATTAATCTGGTTAATATCATTCGTAAACCAAGAAACATAATCAGCTTCTGTGTGCGCGTTAAAATTTTCAAATTCTTGTTGGGAAATTTCGGTAGAGATATCGCCTCTAATGAGATTATCAACTGTCTTTTGCACAACTGCTTCATATTTTTGGACAACATAGACCAAAGCCGCATAACAAATGTAACTCCCAATCGAAAGCAGTTCGTTAGTAACAAAATCCGGCAAATGAAATTTGGTCAGTGCCGTAATCGCATTACCAGAATACACGCTGCCAGCAACTTGGGCTACTTGCCAAACTGCCAGCAAAATTGCTAAGAGAAGATACTGCCGCCAATTACGCAGGATATACGCTTTAAGTGTAAATTTTTTCTCAGTCATGTTTTTGTCCCTTCTTTCCTAATTAACGATATCTTTGTTATAGTCAAAAATTTTGTTAAAATATTTTTTAGACGTATTTGCATAAAAATTTTGAGAGTAAAAAAATGACCATTGCTGAATTACTTAAAAATGAGCGCTTAAAGCAGAAAAAAACGCAGGCTGAGTGGGCTGGTGATATTATCAGCCAATCCTACTATGCTCGCGTTGAAAAAGGAAAAAATCACATTAGTGCCGACGACTTAATCGCTCTGCTCAATTATAATCAGGTAAACTTAAGTAGTTTTTTCAATCAGCTAAATCCCGCAGCCAATGAAAAAGAAGAAAAAATGTTATTCAACAACATCATTGTTCACGACCATTACAACGGCTCAATCAAAGGTAAACAAGAATTAAAAAAGACGATTTCACAAAGTAACTTACCAAATAAAAAGAATATTCTGCTTTATCTGGATGCACTAATTGCTGACGGCGAACACAACATAGAAGATCTGGATGAACAAAAAAGACGCAAAATTCGCGAGATGCTATTAGACATCCCCGACCTTAACAAAGAAAAACTAACTTTATTCACTAATTTAATTGGCTTTTATGATTTAGATGATTATATTCTAATGGCACAGAAAATCATTGAAAAATTAACGGATACAGCGGATGTTGAAATTCAAGATAAACTGTTAGCAATTATTATTAACATTCTTTCCAACTGTATTGCCTCTGGTAAATTCACACAAACCAAATATTTTATCCAAGTTGCTGACAGCATTCCTACCCGACCTGAACTCTTTTTTGATAAAAACTTTCTGCTGCTGTTTGAAAACCTAATTAATTATCATTATGACCCTCAGAAAAAGTATCTAAACAAAGTGATTTGTGCTATCAAAAATTTCACTTATTTAGGTCTGCCATATTATGGTCACGGACTTGAATGGATGCTGCAGGAATACGTCGGCTTAACTAAGGAAGAAGCAAAAAAAGCGCTACGATAATGTAACGCTTCTTTTTTATACATTCTGTTTTCAAGCCAAAGAATGAATTAAAGTCAATCAAACTTCTTCAAAAAATTGTTGATAAAAATTATTTCTCAGCAATCTTGATTTGTTCGCCATTAACCAAAACTACTTGATTATTGCTAATCGGCTTTAGAGGAATTTTATTAGCATAGACTTCATAGATATGCCGCGCCTGTTTTTTATAAGGAAAACTAATATAATGCGGTAGCACATAAAAATCCAGCAGGTGCAAAGCGGAATAATCCGTTAATTCGGGAGCTTTAGCCGCACTGTCCATCAACCCAATATATTTAATATCCGGTGCCGTGATCACCGAGCCGGCTGATTCACCGATATAGAGCTTGCCCGCATTAACTTCCTGCACAATTACTTTATCGGCGCCCGTCCGCTTCAATTCCTGGAGCAAGAAAAAGGTGTTGCCACCTGCCACGTAAATCATATCGTTGTGCTTCAGTTTATCTGCCGCTTCTGCAGGTGTTGCCTTAGATAATTCAAGTTCGTCCACCGTTAAACCTAATTTGGCTAACGCCCGGCCTTCAGTCCTGCTCATGAAACGACCACCCGTTTCGGCAATGCTTGCCGTAGGAATATAGGTGACTCTTTTTCCTGTTAACTCACCCGCAAACTGGGGCAGCAACTTTCTGACGTTATGAAACATCGAACACAAAAACATTTTTTTAGTCATTTTTTCCCTCCTCAGGCAGATAGTCGGCAAAATCGATTACCTGATCATACTGCGCTAATTCACCCTGATCATAATGGTGAATCACTTCGACAAAAGTCAGCTCTGAAGCTAGCAAATACTGGTGAATCGCCGCTGCTGTTTTCTTGTCAAGCGAAGCATTGATTTCATCAAGCAGTAAAATCGGCCGCTGCGACAACAAGGCCCGCGCTAATTCAATTCGGGCCAACTGCCCACCCGATAACTGATCGGCATTATTCCCTAACTGGTAATCAAAGCCCTTTTCGGCAATCAGGTCTTCTAGCTGCAGTGCCGCACAAATTTCTTTGACCCTAACTTTAGGAATATTTGCTCCCAGAGTCAAGTTAAACCACAAATCATCAGCAAAAATTATCGGCGCCTGGCTGGCATAGGCAAACAAGTCAGTAATGGTGCCCCGTGCACATTCTTGACCATCGACCGTAATTTTATCAGCGCTGCCAAAATCGCCATACATCATAAACTGCAGCAAGGTTGACTTGCCGCTGCCCGATGGCCCAATCAGTGCAATCTTCTGTCCTTTTTTAACTTGCAGGTTTATTCCCTGGGCCAAGTTATGCTGGTCGCGCTCAAGGTTGATTTTTATAAAAGCTACTTCCTGTTTAAAATCCGTTACCGGCTGCGCCTGAACCGCATCTGCTTGCCGCACATACTGCTTAACCTTAAGGACAATATTTTTGGTCGCTGACAAATGGTTGCGGTCGTTCAAGACCTGCATGGTCGGATTAATAAAGGAATTGGCCAGCTGCACCACCGCAAACAAGGTGCCGATCGTCGTTTGACCATGTAAAACCATCAGTCCGCCCAAGAAAGCTGGAATAATAAAGGTGCTAAACATGCCGATAAAATTAGCCAAGGTCTGCGTATTATCGCTAAGCAAATTCATCTTGCGCAGTGCACTTTCCAGCTGCGTCACCTTGCGCTGGTTCTTTTTAACCGCTACCTGCGACTGTTTGTAGAGTTTCAGCGAATCCGTACCTGCCAAAATATTTTTTGTTTGGTTGACATAGGCGGAATTGGCCTTCGTCCACTTAGTTGATGCAAAGCGGATCTCTTTTTGAAACAAAGTGGAAAAAAGCACCGGAATAGTTGCCCCCAGCAAAAAGAAAATTGTCAGCAGCCAATTAATGTAAACTGCGTAGGCAAGGGAAATCACGATTGTCGCTGCATTAAAGACAATGCTGATTTCCGCGCCAAAGCGGTTGGTCTCCAGCAATTTAAAATCATTAGTTAAAAAACCTAGAGTTGAAGCATTTTTTTCGGTCGTGTCTTGCAGCATTCCCGCCAAAATTTTTGTCCGCAGCAGCGTATTAACTTCCTGCACCGCATCATTTTTCAAATAATTATAGCCCAGCTCGGCCAGCAAAACTATGAAAAATAGACAGAAAGTTATCATAAAAATTTGGGGCAGGGCATGAATGTTCCGTTCAGCTAAGGCGTTGGTCATCATCCCCAAAACATAAGCCATGACAATATTACGGGTACTGGTAATGAGCCCCAGAAGGTTCAGCAAGACGAACTTCCAGCGTGAATAATATTTAGCAATCATCAAAATTATTTTTATCCTTAATTTATTTCTAAAATTATGCGCTGCCTGCTAGAGTGACCTTACCGGTAATTTGTAAAATCTAACACCTGATCATAATTTGCCAGTTCACCTGGTTCATAATGGTGAATCACTTCAACAAAAGTTAAGTCGGAAGCTAGCAAATACTTGTGAATGGCAGCAGAGGTTGACTTATCCAGAGAAGCATTAAATTCATCAAGCAGCAGCACTGGCCGCCCAGACAAAAGTGCTCGGGCTAATTCAATCCGGGCCAGCTGGCCGCCAGACAACTGATCGGCATTGTCACCCAGCTGGTAAGCAAAGCCTTTATCCTTTACCACATCGCCCAACTGCAATTCAGCGCAAATTTCAGTAACCTTAACTTTAGGAAGATTTGCGCCAAGAGTCAAGTTAAACCATAAATCATCAGCAAAAATTACGGGTGCCTGGCTGGCATAAGCAAATAAATCAGTCAGTTGCCCAGCTTGATAAGCCTTACCGTCAACCGTAATTTTTTCAGCCCTGCCAAATTTTCCGGTCATCATAAACCGCAAAAGCGTCGACTTACCGCTGCCGGAAGCACCAATGACGGCAATTTTTTGTCCGGGCTTAATCTGCAAGTTGATGCCCTGAGCCAAGGTCTGCTTCCCTCTTTCAAGCTCAATTCCTGCAAAAGCAAGCTCTTGCCGAAAAGCAGTTATGGCAGCAGGTTGCTTCTCATTAGCTTTAGCAAGGTACTTGTTAACCTTGACAACAATATTTTTCGTAGTAGACAAGTGATTGCGTTCATCCAGCATCCCCATAATTGGACTAAAAAAGGTATTCGATAGTTGGATTACCGCCATCAAGGCGCCAATCGTTGTCTGACCTTTGACGATCAGATAAACGCCCAAGATGAATGGCAGCAAAAAGCTTCCGGCACCCGCAATAATACTGAGCACACTTTGCGTGGTCATGTTTAAGAAATTCATTCTAAACAATGCCTGCTCCAAACGGCCAATCCAAGTCTGATTCTTATTAACGGCACTGCTTTGGCGGCGGTACAGGCGCAGAGAATCCGTACCCGCCAGGAAATTTTTGGTTTGGCTGACATAATGCTTATTGGCGGCAGTCCACTTATCAGAAGCTTTTTGCAGCGACTTTTGAAAAAAGCTTGAAACGAGCATTGAAAAACCAGAGCCAAGAAAGAAAATAAGCGTTAACAGCCAATTAATGTAAAGCGCATAGCCAAGGGAAATCACTAGCATTGAACAGTAGTAAATCATGTTAAGTTCGGCGCCAAAACGATTGGTTTCCAGCAGCTTAAAGTCCCCAGTCAGGAAGCCTAAAGCAGAAGCATTTTCTTCGCTTGTGTCTTCCAGCATCCCGGCAAAAATTTCCCGGCGCAAGTAATTGTTAGTCGACCTGATGGCATCATTATAAAAATAATCGTAGCCAACCATTGCCGCAAGAAAAAAGACAGCCATTACCAAAGCAGTGAGGAGAAAACGCGGCAGTTCATTCATTTTTCCTGCAGTTGCCATGTTAGTCAATGACTCAACAATATATGCTCCTAAAATATTTTCGCCGCTGGCAAAAATCCCCAGAACGACTAACAGAAAAAATTTTCCTTTAGAATAATATTTTGCGACCATGCTAGACCCCCTTGTCTTAACTAAAAAACGCGGGTCGCAAAACTGAAACCCACGTTCTGAATTTATTCATTTATTGTGCCGGATAATTTTTAAAATCAACTACCTGATCGTAATTAGCTAATTCTCCTGGTTCATAGTGGTGAATTACTTCAACAAAAGTCAAATCCGAATCTAACAGATACTTGTGAATGGCATCGGAAGTTACCTTATCTAATGAAGCATTGATTTCATCGAGCAGCAGAACCGGCCGCTTAGATAAAATTGCCCGGGCTAACTCAATCCGCGCCAGCTGCCCGCCGGAAAGCTGATCGGCATTATCACCCAAATTGTAGTCATAGCCTTTGTCTTGCACAATTTCACCTAATTCCAAAGCGCCACAAACTTCATTTACCCGCTCTTTTGGAATGTCGGCACCCAAAGTTAAATTGAACCACAGGTTATCCGCAAAAATAACTGGCGCCTGACTGGCATAAGCAAACAATTTGGTAATTTCTCCTGCCTGATATTCCTTACCATCGACCATAATTTTATCTGCCTGGCCAAATTTGCCATACATCATAAACTGGAAGAGCGTTGACTTGCCGCTGCCGGATGGTCCAACCACCGCCGTCTTTTGTCCTTTGGTAATTTCCAAATTAATGCCATTAGCCAGCTTTTCTTTGTTCCGCGCAAGATCAATTCCCGTAAACGCAACGTCTTGTTGAAAATCGGTCACGGCAGCGGGCTGCTTCTCATCGGCTTTCGCAATATACTTCTTAACTTTGGCGACAATCCCTTTTGTTGTGGATAAATGATTACGCTCATCCAAAATAGCTAAAATTGGGTTAACGAAGGAATTTGACAACTGCACAATTGAAAACAGGGCCCCAATTGTCGTTTGTTTCTGCGCAATTAGGTAAACACCAACTACGAAAGGAACCAAAAAGGTACCAACTTCGGCAACCACCATGACAACCGCCTGCGAATCATCGCTAAGCAGATTCATTTTGGCTAATGCCCGCTCAAGCCGTTTAACAAAGCCGCCATTTTTGGCAACGGCCTGTTGTTCCCGGTCGTATAATTTAACCGAATCCGTTCCCGCCAAAAAGTTTTTGGTCTGGTTAACGTAGGTATCGTTGGCGTCAGTCCATTTAGTTGAGGCGTTCTGAATCGGTTTCTGGAAGAAACTCGAAGCGGCCATGGGAATTACAGAACCGATAAAAAAGAGCAGCGTTAAAAGCCAGTTGATGTAAAGTGCATAGCCCATTGACAGAACCAGCGTGCAAGCGTACATGATGATGTTGATTTCCGCGCCGAAACGGTTGGTTTCCAGCAGTTTAAAATCATTGGTCAGAAAACCCAAGGCAGAGGTATTATCCGCGGTTGACTCGCGCATCATCCCCGCAAAAACTTTGGTTCTGAGCGTGCTGTTGGTTTGCTTGATTGCGTCATTTTTCAAATAGTTATAGGCAATCTTGGCAAGAAAGACTATTACAAAGAAAATAACTACCAGCAGGATAAATTTGGGCAGGCGTGAAATCTTGCCGCTAGAAGCAATGTTCGTTAGAGTACCGACCATGTACGCCATCACAATGTTCTCGGCACACGAGATCAGTCCTAAGACATTCATCAAGACAAATTTCCACTTGGAATAATATTTCGCAATCATTTGGTTTACTTCGCTTTCCATTAAATATTTATTTGACAATTATTATTTAAAACTAAGTTTTAATTGAAAACAATAGCTTATGACTAAGTGGTCGCTGAGAGCTACTAAGTGGTCAATTTTTCATACCAAAAGTTACACTTCTTTTAAAAGCCTTTACACAAAGAAAGCAAAGAATTATGATGAATGCAAATTCATCATTAATAATAAAAAGCAAGGAAAAAACAATGCAAGAAAAACATACGAAAAAATGGTGTGAATTTGCACTCAGTGCCGGTCTTATGGCGCTTGGCTGTGTATCCATTTCCAGCCAAACCATTCAGGCGGATTCCACTACTCCGGCAGCCGACGTAATTGATTACAGCAAAATCACTCCGGTTGCCCAACCAGCAGGTCAAGAGGTGGTCATTCCTACCGGCACGGTTTTAACCAGAAACAACTCTGACTATGCAAAATTAAGCATCGCCAACTGGAAGGACATGCCCGAAGGCACCACTTATACTTGGAACGGCAAACCGCTCACCATAATTAACGGCTTGGCCAAAGGCAATGTGGGCGTGACTTTACCCGATGGGACATTGAAAAGCGTTTACGTCACAGTCAAAATTGCTGGACGGCAGCAGATTAAGCTCACGCACAAGACCCACCTGTTTAATGAAAACGGGCAGCAGCTCAACAGCTTGATTCTCAAAACTGGTTCCATTGTCAACGTCAACGATACAACAGAGATTAACGGTCACCAATTTTACACGCTGGACAACCAGTATTACCTGCCCGTCACCAATTTTAAGGTTCCTAAGAAAATGCAAGTTAAAGCTGCTAAGGGGTCTAAGCGCGTCATGCACAGTACCTACTTGTATGACGTCAAAGGCCGCCAGGCTAACGGCTTAATCTTGGCCGTCGGTTCACGCGTCACGATTCAAAAGATTCCGCAAGACAACAATATCAATAACGCGGCCGGTCGGATGTTCTACGCCATCGGTAACGATCTTTACGCCCCTGTGCGCAATATCACCGGCTTAGAGACCGAATGGCAGAATAAGGCGCTCACGCTTTACAACAACAAAGGCAAGAAAATTGGCAAACTGCCGGCCCACACGCCATACAAAACTTATGGTGATCCCATCAGGATTAAGGGAAAGCCGTACGACATTATCGGCAAAAACAAATTAATAAGTGCGTCTATAGGCTAAACGAGGTATTAATAATGAACATAAAGAAAAAAATCGGTCTTCTGTCAGCAATGCTGCTCAGTGTCAGCCCCATTTTAACGCCGCTAAACTCCCAGCCTGTCCAAGCAGCTGCCAAGAGAAAACAAAACAAATTGGTGATCACGGGAGCCCCATATGTCTATAAGAGCAACGGCAAACGTTACAGATACTATGATAATATCCCCGGTCTCGGCAATCTTGGCGAGACCGACGATGACGGCTATACTTACATTGACACCCAAGGTGACAACGAAACGGTTAGCTACACAGGAAAAACCATAACCATCAAGGGCAAAAAATACTACGGCATCGGTAAAAACGTCTACATCAAGGCAAGTGCCGTTTACAGTGTCAACGGCAGAAATATCCAAAAAGGGATGCTGATGCTCAACCACGCTTCCAGCATTTATGCCAAGAACGGCAAAAAGACGAAAAAGACATTCGCCAAAGGTGCTCTCGTCAGGTATGCCGGTAAAATCAAAACTACCAGCAAGATCCCAAAATATTTTTATTACATTAATAATAAAAAACAGGGATATTTGCCAACTCGAAAAATCAAGGGCAAAGATTATTACACGGTAGGTCGCAATCAGTATGTCAACGCCAAAAACGTTGCCAGAATTAATGGCAAAACCGCACGTTACAACGGCACTACCACTGGCATCCTCACCAGCGGCGTAACCACAATGTATATTTCTAATGGTTCGACTGGTCATCAGCTCAAGAAGCGGCAAAAGGTGCGAATCGACCGCGCGGTTATTCCGTGGTCAGAAGACTTTGACGGTTACATCTACCATCTGCACGATTACCCTAACGAATATATTTATGATGGTGTGGCCAAGCTCAGAAACGATTTGCCAATCACCGGCTATGATGAAATGGCTTACCGGACATTCACACCAATCGCAGCAAGCCCGCTCAAGCTTTACTCAAACACAGGCAAAGAACTGGATAAACCATTAACCGCCCTCAAGGACGAAGCCATCAGCGCCGACGGTTTATTTTACATTTGGGATTCCAGCACGCAAAAAGCCGAACTCTTCTACCATGTCCTGCGGCAAAATGAAGACCAAATTTCGGCTTCCGATCCCGAACGCATGACTTTCAGCAACAGCTTTGTAAAGGCAAGTGATATTAAATTTACCAACAACTACATTAAATTGAAGCCGGTAAACAGCCCGGAAGATGCCCAAGCGGATCAAGTAACTGCAACTGCTGCCGACAAGCAAGAACTGCAGCAATTATTTACGGATGGGCAAAAGGGTCTGGGCACTCGCACTGATGATGCACTCACAAATAACTATGACAATGCCTTGGCGGACACCGCAGCCGCCCTCAGGTCAACCACCGTCAGCCGCGGAGAAGTTAAAGAGATCACTTGGCTGGTCAAGAACACCAAAGAACAGTTGAATTCTCTGTACTTTGAACCATGGAGTTAAAAAAGCAGGTATGCAAAAAGGAGCTTAAAGCTCCTTTTTGTTTTGCATTACTTATTTGGTTTAGCCGTCGCACCGCCTGGCTGCGATTTCTCAACAGTATTTGTGCTGGTAGATAAATTAGTGCCAGTAAACATACCGTTCTTTTTCGCAACATGGCTGGTATCCAAAT
Organism: Lactobacillus sp. ESL0791; assembly: GCF_029433255.1. Lineage (NCBI taxonomy): Bacteria > Bacillati > Bacillota > Bacilli > Lactobacillales > Lactobacillaceae > Lactobacillus > Lactobacillus sp. ESL0791. The sequence goes on from NZ_JAQTHU010000001.1 coordinate 1,980,531, forward strand.
TGTGTAAATCAACTCCAGTTAATTTTTCATCGCCGGCGAACATATTGGTCATATTGGCAACTTTTGCGGTATTGATCTTACTCAAATCAATCGTGGTTAAATTGCGGTTACCGCTGAATAATTCGGCCATATTAACCACGCGGCTGGTGTCCACCCGGTCAAAATGATCGATCGTCTTTAAATTATCCAAGGAACTGAACTTGCTGCCGGAATTAATCGCCAAGCTAACCGGAGTCGCAAAATCAATATGTTCAATTGTACGGTACCAAGGAATCAGTCCGCTAATTGTCTTAGTTCCCAGCTGCTGGCCAGCTGCACTGCTGCTGATCGTCAAAGTACGGGTGATAATGTCGTAAGACCAGGTGCAGTCGCCGTCTTTGCCGGTCCACAAAGCGGAAAAAGTATTATCACTGGCGGTCGTGGTATCGGCATGGACAGCGGCTGTATTAACAACAAAACCGCTTATACCTAGCAATGCAATCAGCGTCAACGAAATAATTCTGTTATTTTTCCGAAAATTAGTTGCTTTCTTCATTTTGTCTTCCTCTTAATCAAAATTCACCTTAATTATAAGTCTAAATGCTGGCAATCACTAAATAACCCACAAATTTAATAATCTTGTTAATTTTAACGGCCCACACTTTGAACAAAGCGCATGAATGCAGCCTGCCCTTCTGGCGTCTGCTTGAACACACCGGCATCTTCCAGTACCCGGACAAAGACCTTGCCGATTTCTGCCTGTAAAATTTGGTCAACATTGCTTGAAGTAACTTGCTGCTTCCGCTTAATCTGCTGCGCCCACGGCAAATGTATTGACGCAATTTTATTCGCTTGTCCCAATAAATATTTTTTAACTTCCTGCATTTCCGGCTGCAGCCGCGGCGGTAAAATTGCCAGGCCCATCACCTCAATCAGGCCTATATTTTCCTTTTTAATGTGCTGGACATCTTTGTGAGGGTGAAAAATTCCGTCCGGATATTTTGCCGAGGTCTGGTTGTCCCGTAAGACCAAGTCAAGTTCAAGCGCTTCCCTGCGCCTGCGCGCAATCGGCGTAACCGTGTGGTGCGGCTCATTATCGGTAAAGGCGCGTACATCTACACGCTCGTCGCTATAACTCTGCCACTTCTGCAAAATACGATCAGCCAAATTAACTAATTGCTCCTGATTTTTGCTCTGAAGGCGAATCACGGACAACGGCCAATGCACAATCCCTGCTTTAACTTCCGGAAAATCTGCAAAATGCAATTTCGTTTGCACAGGGGCCTTCTCCATGGCAAAAACATGGCGGCCGCCCTGATAATGCTCATGAATCAAAATTGAGCCGCCGACAATTGGCAGATCAGCGTTGCTGCCCACAAAATATCCGGGAAATTGCTCAACAATTGCCAGCAGCCTGGTAAAAGTTGCCCGGTTAATTTTCATTGCTGCGTGTTTTTCCGCTAGAAAAATACAGTGTTCATTAAAATAGGCGTAAGGCGAATACTGAAAGCCCCAAGTCTGATCACCAATTTTAAAGCGGATGATCCGGTGGTTACTGCGGGCAGGGTAACCAATCCGGCCTAGATAACCCTCATTTTCCATACATAATTGGCAAAGCGGATAGCCCGTCGGCTTCTTTTTCTTTGCCAAGGCAATCTGCTTGGGATCTTTTTCCGGTTTTGACAGATTAATCGTGATTTCCAGGTCACCATAATCACTGGGTGTAACAAAATAAATATTCTTGGCAATCGCTTTAGTTTTAATATAATTGCTGCGCCTGCTCAGGGCATAGAAATCGCTGATTGCTTGTTTGGGATTTTTTTGATAAGTTTGCCAAAAGCGCTGATTGACAAGACTAGGACGCGGGACAATGAGTTCCATTAGTTGGCTCGCCAAAATTTCTGCTTCATCATTAGTTGTACCGCATTTGCCGTTATCCTGTGCTGCCTTGACTAATTCATCTTTTAATTCCAATAAGTCTGTCTTGCTTGTTTGTAGTTGCCGCGCCTCATCGCCGACAAGCCGCAACACATAATTCACCAAATATCTTCGGTCCAGTTCGGCGTAGTCACTTTGACTAATCACTTGACTGATAAACTGGTCAACTAAATTAAACTTTGCTATTTGCAAATTATTCTCCTACTTTAAAACGCTGGTGCCAGCGGAAATTTCTGCTAAATAAAATGACGGTGCATACCCAATGACCTGCTCATACTTATTGCCAACCCGCTGCTCAAATTCAGCGACATTTGCCTTGTTGACCAGCGCAATCGCACAGCCGCCAAAACCGGCACCGGTCATCCGGGCACCTAATACCCCCTGCTGCTGCCATGCTGTGTGTACCAATGTATCCAGTTCTTTGCCGGTTACTTCATAATCATATTCTAGCGAAACATGGGACGCATTAACCAAGCGGCCAAACTCGGCTAATTGCCCCTGCTGCAGCAATTTTTCCGCACGCAGTGTCCGCTCATTTTCCCAGACAGCATGACGAGCGCGCTTCAATAAAGTTTCATCAGCAATTAAATAAGTATATTCATCAAACTGGCTTGGGGTTAACTCGCCTAATGTTTTGATTTTTACTCCTGCTTGCAGCTGGACTAGTGCTCGCTCACACTCGCTGCGACGTTCGTTATATTTGGAATCGGCTAATTCCCGCCGCTTATTCGTATTCATAATGACAATGACATTATCCTGCAAGTCCAGCGGCACCATTTGGTAATCCAGTGTATTGGTGTCGAGCAAAATTGCCCGATTTTCTTGTCCCATGCCTACGGCAAATTGATCCATGATCCCGGAATTAACGCCGATAAAATCATTTTCAGTTTTGACACCCAGCTTGACTAAATCCAGCCGTTTCAACGGCAGGTTAAATTGATCCTGCATGATGACCCCAATCAGCATTTCCAAAGCGGCAGACGATGACAAACCCGCACCATCGGGGATGTTGCCGGAAACATAAATATTGAGACCATGAGAAAATTGCGCCCCAATTTCTTGCAAAAAGTGAATCATCCCTTTAGCATAGTTAGCCCATGAATCTTCTTTGACATATTTTAAATCATGCAAGTTTGCAGTGACCACACCGAGTTTGGCAAAATTTGCAGAATAAAAGTGAAATTGCTCGTCTTTTCTGGGACTAGCTGCTCCATAAATTCCCAGCGAAATCGCACAAGGAAAAACATGACCGCCATTATAATCGGTATGCTCGCCAATCAAGTTAATCCGTCCCGGTGAAAAATAAAAGCCTTGCGGCTGCTCGTGATAAACCGCAGTAAAAGCAGCGGTTAATTCTTCTTTATTCATGGCCTAAACTCCTTTTAGAAATATAATTAAAGCCTTTTCACATAACTATACTTCATTTAACGAATAGCCTGCAAGCAAAAAAACATTACTTTGCAGTAACGTTTTGCTTAATTACTATTTTTTATAAATATTATTTTTAATTATGTGACTTTTACTTATACTCTGCTGCCAGTTCAGGATGATTAATAAGGATTTCTATCAACCTGCAAACAGATCCCCGCAGGCCTACTTTTGCCTGTTTCCCAAGATTCAACAATTTCAGAAAAAATCTCTAATTTGGTAAGACTATTTCATTAAAATGAAATAAATGTCTTTGGCTTATACTTCTTTCAAAGTGTGATCTGTAAGCGAGTGATGGTTTAAGTGGTAATATTTCATTTCAATTTTATCATAATGGTACACAACAGCAATTACTATACACTATAGTCCGTGAACGATCTCCCTAATTTTACTTTAGTCGTCATCTTTGAATCTAAAGTCAAAATTGCTTCATCAAGCAGAATGATTTTTATGATACGTTTACTAGCTGAAATACGACTTCCATATTTTAAGTATATCTAAAGAGTATCAAAGATTTCAATGATATATCCTAATTCAGAATCAGGAATTTTAATATTAAAATATTTTTCAATAATTTTGGTACCAGATTTAACAGAAATATATAGTTCTTGATGCGCCTGAATATATCTACCAATTTCTGGATAAGAAAAAGCCTGTTTTTTAGCAATCCTTTCTATCATAGTCGCAGCATGTAGCGTATATGCAATCATATAATGACTTTCATTTTTCATTGAAAGTGAGTTACTAATCTCAAAAAACGATTTTAAAACGCAACTTAGTGTTTTCTGGGGATTTAAAAAAGTAAGCGATTCATTTAAGATTCCCTCTAAGCCAATTAATATTTCATTATTACTTAATTTTATATTTTTATGCAGAGATTGATTATTATTTAAAAGAAGTTTTTTAATAATTTCTGTTAATTTTGGCAAACCATCAGTAAGCAACACTCGTTCAGCAGAAATAAAAGGGACATCTTTTACATGTAAATCATACGAGCCAACTATTGCCAATAAATTTTTTTTACCAAAATCTATTTTAAAAAAATCTTTTCTGTTCACAGGAATTATTTCAATATTATATTGAGCAATTAATGGCAAAGAATTTTTTAAGAAATTAGCCAAAGTTACTGCTGCACCTTTACCAGTTATACAAGTTGTAACGATCACGTTATCATGGTATTTTCTACCTGTGCGTATATTAGAATTAATTTCATTTTTTTCGAATAATGACTCTGCTATTTCGCTTTTTAAGTCTCTGTAAATTTCTTCTAAACTATACCCTGAAATCATAGTTTTTCGAAGCGCTTCTAAAACAAAAGGCGTAGAAATTAGTGTAATAGTTTTAGTAAGAATTCCCGTTTTTTCTGTAAGCATTTCTCCAAAGGAATTTAGAGATCCCATGTCAGTCATTAACAAAATACCGTGGCCTTCATCTATGTTAACTGCAACAGACTCAAAAGACTTGTAAAATTCATTAACATTCTGTTCAAGATTCATATCTAACGCATACGCCCTTTTACAATCAAGTAAAGTATTTACCACATAGGCAATATTCTTAGCAATTCCATTACCATGTGCCAATATTATTAAGCCGACATGTTTTTTTTCTTTGGAATTTTCATCCATCATCAAAAATAAAGCAAATATATATGTTTCTTTAGCTGAAAAAGTAACGTTTAATTCTTTTTCAATATCGTTTTTAACTAATTTTGCAATGTTCAAAATATCCATGTGCTTTTTTTCAAGCTCTAGAAAATTAAGTTCATTTAACGTGCTTTTCCCTCCATTGCCATTAATCAATGAGTTAATATGCATAGCAAAAGCAATGATAGTTTGCTTGGAAAATTTTTTATTCAATTCATTTTCAGCTAATTTTAAAGCTTCAATAGTTGCATAATAAACGCTGGGTTCAATCACTTTAAATATTTCTGCATTTTCAATTCTACTTCCCTTAGATGAAGGATACGTTTCCAAAATATTAGTTTCAAGGCGTTTTTTTATTTCAGTTAAAGAATTAGCTGAAAGTAAAGATGGATATATATCATTCGTAATAATATCATGTTGAATATTTTCGCCGTTAAAGACAATATCGGTATTCGATTCCGCTAAAAATGCACTAATACCCTCTTTTTTAGAAGCAGTTAGCATACCATCCAAAACATAATTAGGTAAAAACTTTTTTCTAATTGTCAAATTTGGTGAATTTTCTACGATTGAATCAAGATACGCGCGAGCACAGATCAAATTAATATCTGCTTTTAGTTGTCCAATATTGCCTAAACATTGATACCCTAATAAAGACTTAACGACACTGCGTTGAACCACTATCTCCTTATTTATTTTCTTATATTCTTCATTAAAAAATGTACAAATCAATTCAAATCTTTCATTAATCGTACGATCTTGCAATCTTGGAATATTAATTGTCATCGGAATTCGACGCAAAAACGTATCAAGCAACACCGATTCTATTGATTCAGTTGTGGCAGCAATAATAAGAACTTGAGCCGAATGATAATTTTCACTATCTCCCAAACGACGATATTGACCAAAATCAATTAAATGAAAGAGCATTTCTTGTCCTTGGGCTGGTAAACGATGAATTTCATCAAGAAATAAAATCCCCTTGTTTGCTTTATCTACAAGACCTTCATGAGATTGATCTGCCCCTGTATACGCTCCTTTAGTATAACCAAAAAGTGTTGACACTAATAGCTGAGGGTTATCAGCATATTCGGAACAATTAAATGTTACAAAAGGAGCATCAGTATCCAGAACACCGTTGCTTTTAGCAAACTTATACATCAATTGGGCAAACATTGTTTTACCCACACCCGTTTCACCTGACAATATTGTATTCAACCCATGTTTAGGATATATCATAGCAGCTTTAGCTTTATCAACCGCAAGTTTTAGACTTTCGTTATTTCCTATGAGTGTATCAAAGCTATCCTCTTTTTTTTGTTTAAGAAATTCACCTAATTCGGCAACTTCAAAATTTTTAACAGTAATATTTAAAAGTGACTCTATTTTTTTTACTGGAAAATATCTAATTGGTCGCCCATCAACTTTTATTATTAATTTTTCCTTAAATAATTCATTCAATTCTTTACTACAATTTGCCCTATCCATATGCAATAAATCTGCTAAATCAGCTGTACTCATGGCACTTTTTGTATTAGTTAAGCTCAGATTATCTACATTAGATGTATACTCAGTTAAAGCTTGATAAATTTTTTCCTTTCTATACATACGTTATCCCTTCCCATTATATAATACTAGATTAACAAATTTTAAATTCCATTTTCTTAATTTGATTATACTATACTTGACAATGTCTTTAAACAATTTATGTCTCATTACAATTCTACTTAAAGCAAACTAGTTATAAAATGATATAAGAGCTTATTTTAAAAATCTTACTTGATTTAAATAAGTTTGACCACAGTCTTATTCTAAAAAATAAATTTTTTAGCCTAATTCAGAATTATTTCAGTTGCCGAGTTTACAATCTAAGTGCAACAGTTGATAAAGCGCGACAAAAAAGCCATAAAGACTAAACTGTTAATTATTTACTCCAATAACAGAAAGGTGTCTTTTATGACTTCAGTTAGTTCTAACACATATATTCATTTATCTCTTGCTGAACGCGGTCAAATTTAAGCTTTATCTGAAGCTAGTTTATCTATGCGTAAAATTGCTCTTAAACTTGAGCGCAATGCCAGTACTATTTCCCGTGAATTAAAGCGTAATCGCACGACTCAGCTAGATTATCAAGGTAAGTATTTCGGTGCTTACTTCGCTGATACAGCGTAAATGCATTATCATAAGCGGCGACAAACTTGTCATTCTAAAGATTATTGCCTTAAGGCACAGGATTTTTTTAATCAGCAGACAATGATTATCAAGAATCCCTTTCGTGATGATGGTATTGATGGTTTTATTGCTAATTACAAGCGAATGTATCCTAGTTGTCTCTGTCCCTCAACTCCAACGGTTTACCGCTTAATTGATCAAGACCAATTGGCAATTAAGAACTATGATCTTCCTCGTAAAGTTCGACTAAGGCACTTAGGACATCATCGTAAGCGTACCCGCCAACACAAGAAATGTCTTAGCAATTCTATTGAGCAAAGACCTAAAGTAGCTGGCCGCTTTGAAATCGTGATTAAGATACCTGATTACAAAGCAGATACTTGTTTTAAAGCAGTCCAAAAGGCAGTTAATGAGCATTCTAGCTGGTTTAAAACGATTACGTTTGATAATGGTTCAGAATTTGCCCGCATTGATGAAGTGAAGGGAGTAAATGCTTATTTTGCCCATCCTTACACACCAAGTGAGCGTGGCAGTAACGAGAATGCCAATGGCTTGCTGCAAGAATTTTTCCCTAAGGGCAAGACAATGTCAAAGGTGACTGATAAATATGTAAAACGGGCACAAAATGCCTTGAATAACAAACATCGGAGAATTCTCGGATATCAAACAGCAAGGGAAGTTTTTATGGCAGAGACAGCCTGACAGAAAAAAGTTGGTGCAGATTTCGCTACGCTCCATCTGCACCAACTAGCAACAAAAACATATTATTCAGTTTAGTCTTTAATCCAGGTGCTGCACTTGATTTGACAATTCAGCGAATTATTTCAGTTAAAAATATCAATTAAAATTTTTATAAGTTTAACTTTAAATGAAATAATTTTAAATTCCTCGCTAATATTGCTACTTTTAAAATTAAGCTTCTACATTTTATTCGATTAAACTCTTAATCCAGGATTATTCGTTTCAGTACGTCTGGCTAATAACTGCTGCAATTTATCAGTAATAGCCTTTGACTGTAAAGGAACACATTCGCTAGGCTCATCGATATACATTACCATATCAGATTCACGGGTAAATTTGTTCCATTTGGGCATGTTCTTTTCACCAGGAATATGATTTTTAGCAAACGTCGCCCAATATTTGGCAATAGTATCGCTAACTTTCTTATCAATGTTTCCATAATTAACATACTTGCTATCCAAATTTTGAAAATGATATGGATTCTCACTTGCATGATATGCACCAAAGTAGTATGGATTTTTACCCGGAGTGACATGCTTAAAAATATAAAAATATGTTGCTGATTTACGACATTTGGTCAAACAAGTCGCGAAGTATCTCATATTAGCGATTGTATTATCAGAACGAAAACGTCCCAAAGCGTAGGCAGGCGATTGTTTTAAATATGGACCATATTTATAATAAATATAATCTGAATCCTCAGGATACTTAGTATGTACCGTTTCGTCAAACCATTCTTTAGTGACTTTTTCTTCTGGCCCCAACAAAATGAAAGCCTCATCTGAAGTACAGCCTACGATAACAGGTACATCATTAATATTTCCCTTTAAAAAAGATTGTTCCAATCTATCAGGAATTAAAGTTTTATCAACATAAGGACAAAATTGTGCTTCTTCATAGCCTTCTGGATTAGATAAAAATTTTTCGGTAGGCGCTGTTAAAAGCTCTTCTGGTGTAATATTTACACTTTTTAAATACCTTTCACACCTTGCCTGTTCTTGCTTTTCATCAACGTCCCACTCATCATGGTTGAAAGGTGATCCACTTTGAGTGATAACAGCATGATACAAGCCATTAGCAGCTGGGCAGGTCATTAAGACATTGATGGCAGATGATCCAGCAGATACCCCAAATAAAGTAACATTATTCGGATCACCTCCAAAATAGGAAATGTTTTTGTGTATCCATTTGAGAGCAGCGAGCATATCATAGACTCCCGCATTGGTAGCAGGTTTAGTACTATTTTTCAAAGATTGATGAGCCATAAATCCGAAAATACCCAATCTATAATTAAAAGTAACAACTATAACATTCTGATTTTTGGAAAAATTACTTCCATCACAGCTGGAAGACATAGAAGTACCTTCAGTGTAATGGCCGCCATAAAACCAAACCATAACTGGTAAATTTTTTTCTGCTGTATTTTCAGGTGTATATACATTTAAATATAAGCAATCCTCGCTCATGGGCGTCATATCTTCAGGAGGGTACTCTTCGCTTTCATTAAGGCTTAATTGCATAGGGCTATTTTTAAACTCAGTAGCATCATATGTACCATTCCATGGATCATTTTCTTCGGGAGGCATAAATCTTCTTTTCCCAATAGGCGGTTTGGCAAAAGGAATACCTAAGAATTTATTGACACCATTAGAATTAATGCCTTGTACTTTACCCTTTTCTGTTTTTCTAATTAAAGAGTCCAACATTAAAATCTCTTTTCTGTTTAAAACAAATTACAATATTCCAAAATATGCACCAATTAAAGACAAAACTAATACTGCTAGTACAACAGCTATATAATTTTGTTTTTTCTTTAAATAAAAGTATATAGCAAATATTGTCAAAAGCGGTAATAATCCAGGAACGATATCATCAAGAACCTTTTGTAAAACTATAGGATCAGAATGCGGCATTTTTATTTTGGTTATTAATTTAAATGTTACATATGATGAGGATAATGCACCCATCATAAATAATCCCATTGCCGAAGAGGCATCTATTAATTGATTCAGTAACCCACCCTTCATAATATCTTTAATGGATTTTGTTCCTAAATTATATCCTGAAAAAAATAAATTATATGCAATTACATAGGTCACGATTGGAAAAAGCATTTCAATTAAAGAGCTAAGATAATTTCCCTGTAATGCCAATGTTACTGCGAGTGAACCAATTATTGTTTTAAAAGTTCCCCATATAAGTGTATCACCTATACCTGCAACAGGTCCCATTAGCCCAGTTTTTAAGCCCGTTATTGTTTCACTTGGTATTGGCATCCCATTTGCTTTTTGCTCTTCCATAGAAACAGTGGCACCCATAATCATTGATCCGAATGTACCTTCAGTATTAAAAAACTGAAGTTGTCTATGCATTGCATCAAGCCTGTCTTTTTTGGTTTTATACAATTTTTCAAGACAGTAACTTATGCTGGCAGCAAAAGGTACTGCCTGCATTCGTTCATAATTACTTCCAAGTTCACAAAAAGTGTAATATCTAAAAAAGGTTTTTCTTAAATCCTTTTTGGTTAATTTGGTTTCTGTGTTTTCCATTATTTATGCTCCTTATAAATAATCAATTAGTTTGTTCTTCTTTTTTCCCTTTTTTACTAGATTTATTATTCATAAACAAATATACAGCAATACATGCGCCAAAAATTGAAGCTCCCATTGGAGTTATTTTGAAGTATTCTACTAAAAAGAAGCCTGCAAAAAATAATGGCATATATTTTCGTTTCATTATTACTGATACAGCAATTGCAAATCCTAACGCGGGTAAAATACCACCAGCAACTTCCATTCCATGCATTATCCATTGGGGTATATCACTAATTATTGCGCCGACTACTGATGGTCCAAAGTACACACTAAGAAAAACTAAAGGGAACGATAAAAGAAATGCTACCAAAACTGGAAAAACATCTTGATATTTTCTAATTGTTTTGGGATCTCCCGATTTATTTATCATGTCTTCTAGCTTATGAAGGCCAAATATATTTATTGTCTTTTTTAATTCATACAGCAATCCACCAATTATTCCAAAAGGAATACCCAGTGAAACTGCAGCCTTAGGATCTAATCCGGTTTTTATTGCTATAGGAATTGCTACTACAGCTGCTAATCCCCCATCAGCTGGAACAATTCCTCCTGGATAGATCATTCCTATATAAAGCAACTCTATTTGAGCTCCAATTAGTAAGCCAGTCTTGGGATCCCCCATCATCAAACCAACAATAGTTCCTATCACAACAGCCGAAGTTATTTTTTCCGAAAAAGTATATCCAAATTCAGAAAAAGAAAGAAATTGTAATAAACCACAAACTGTGGCAACTAAAACAAGATTATTCATATTATTACTTCCTATTCTTATTGTATTTATTTATCACATCGTCTATTTCCATCACCGGTTCTGAAGGAAGAGTATTAAAATAAATTCGTTTACAACTATTTTTTATTTCTTCTAAAAGATTAATATCATTTTGACTTACAGAGATACCTGGCAAAATAGTAACTGAATCATTTTCTCCTCCAAGGCCACCAATTTGTAGTTCTTCAATATTAAAACCATTATTAATTAGGTCATACGCTGTTTTAACATCTTTTAATATAATCAAGATATTCCCATCGCCCAAATCATCTTTATTAGCGATAGCTTGATCTACATGTAGAATGTCAACACTAACTTCAGAAGGTGCAGCCATTTCATAAATATCTGACATAAAACTGTCAGATGCCAACTCGTTATTAATAACTATAATATGATTAATATTTTTTTGCTTGACCCACTTTGTTACAACTTGACCATGTATCAAGCGATAATCAATCCGAATTAATTTTACATTCATTTTTATTCCTCCAATTATTTAGTCAATATGTGAAAGCTGTCGTCATAAATCTTTTTACAATTATTCAAAATTTCGTCGTTACTTTTTTCTTGAGATATACTCTCAACAATATAAATTAACATTGGCATACTCATTCCAGTAAATCCCAAAAACCCATACTTTTTTATTAAAGCAGTAGATACATTTGAAGGAGTGCCACCAAATATATCCGTTAAAAATATAATATTGCCTCCTATCTCGTTGATCTTTTTTTCAATCGTTCCCATGTAACTCTCCAACGAAACCTCCTTTTCTAATGGAAAGGTATAGATATTATCAATAACCCCATAGATAAACTCTGCGCTATTTACTAGTTCTTGACAAAAATTTCCATGACTTAACACAAAAATGCTAGATTTCATTTTTTCACTTCCTTAATTTTTAAAATTTATTACCCACAAATTTAATAGCAAGTTTCGTACCAACTGTTTTTTCCAAAAATAATCAACTAAAATACTGATATATCAAGAAATAATTACAATAATTCAAAAAACTAAATTACTGTGTTAATCTGTGTCAAAAAAGGTAAATTTCTATATATGCTTATTCGTGATATCAACATACATATTTAAACTTATTTTTTTAAATTGAAATTTAAAAGTTAGAAATTGAATACTTAAAAAACCAAATTCGACAAGGAATTTGGCTAGTTTTATTGCTTTTAAGTCTCACTTACAAAAACAAAAATAAATATAAATATAACTTTTAGTCTATACTTCTTTCAAAGTCTGATCCGCAAGCACATAATGGTTAAAGTTGTAATGTTTCATTTCCTGTTCATCATAATGGTGTGCCACCTCAATTACTGTACACTGAAGCTCATGAATGACTGCTCTAACTTTGGTCGTCATCTTTGGATCCAAAGCCGAAGTTGCTTCATCAAGCAGAATAATTTTCTTATTGAACAAAAGTGCCCGCGCGATTTCCACTCGCTGTCTTTGACCGCCGGACAGATCCTTGCCCGCTTCACCATAGGACTTATTCAAGATATCCTGCCCTAACTCAGCAAGCAAACCAACTTTTTCTAAGACAGCAAGGCATTCTGCATCGGTAAAATCTTCACCTAACGTCAAGTTGAAACGCAGGGTATCATTCAGTAGATATGGGCTCTGCTCAATATAGGCAATCATGCCGGATTTAAGAATATTGGTAATTTTAGTTTTGCTATCCTGCAGATAAAGCTGGCCGTTTGTCGGCTTAATAAAACCCTGAATCAAGTTAAGAATGGTCGACTTGCCGGCACCGGATGCCCCAGTAATTAAAACCTTCTTACCAAAGGGAATGGTTAAATTTAGGTTGGCAATAATCGGTTTATCCGCATCGTAATTGAAAGCAACATGATCAAAACAAATTGCCGGTTCAGCAGCTGCTGGAATTTCTGGCTGCTGGGTAAATTGAATGACCTGTTCCTGTAAAGTATCACGCACATTTTTGGTTGTCTTCATCCGGTTCAGGTCTTCGGCAACATTTCTCAGCGGCCCCACCACGCGGTCACTTGCCATAAAAATCGCAATTAAAGCAGCTGGTGTTGTTTGCCCTTTGCCAATCAAAAAGGCGCCAAAGCCGATCGGTAAAATATAGCTAATCGTCGAAAAAATTGCCGTGACAAAAAGGGCCACGGCCTGCCAGTCATTCATCGTCTGGTAAGAAGTCTCCACTTGATCCAAGTAATGATCCGCATCATGAAACAGCGACTTTTCCGCCAGATAGGTTTTAATCGTGTGCATCCCTTTGAACAAATCCGTCACTTTGCCTAAAAAGGTGCTGCTGTCTTTTTCCCATGTCGCTGACGACTTAGTTAAAACTTTGCCAAAGATTTTGGGTACAAGCATCGGCAAGAGCGAACAAACAATAAATAAGAGACCCACCGGCACATTTAGCGCAAAAATATAAATTGCCGAAACCAGCGCCATTAATAAGTATGAAAGCAGTTCAAAAATCAGGCTAAAATAATTGGTTTCAACCAGCTTAAAATCATTAAAAATTTTCGAAACGTTAGCCGACGCATCATCATTAAAATTCGGCTGCATTAACTGCTGGTACAAAAAGTTGCTCTTTAAATTCACATTCATTCTTTTAACGGCATGATTGAGTAGCCCTTGTTTTAGCGACATCGCCAAATAAACAATTGCTAGCGCGGCAAAACTTAATAATGCATACTTAATAACTTCACTTGCCATAGAATTACGGTTGAAGCTAGTGATTCCAGAAAGAATTTGTGCCAGCACCACGCCATCAAATGACGAAATAAAGGTGGTCAGCAAGATTGCAATAATCAGCCAATTTGGCAGCCACTTGATAATTGTTTTAAAATTCATATTTTCTCCCTCTCAGTTATCTAATCTTTGTTTTATTTAAAACTAATTTTTAAGAAAGCACAATAGAATTTTACCAAGTGGTCAATTTTGCTGGCTAAGTGGTAGCCAAAAGCTAGGTAAAAGAAAAAAGCCAACATCTACAATCAGAATAATTGAAAATGATCAGCTCAATTACGTTTTTTACTTTTCTATTTCTGTCAGGTCACCATTATTTAACCGCCACTGCCGAAAACCAAATTTTTCTGCCTGCTCCGCACCCATGTGGTGCGAGATCATCACCACCGTCTTATCAATCTTGGCCAGCAAATTTTCCACTTGAAAGGCATTCTTGGGATCCAAATTAGCATCAATTTCATCTGCTAAAATTACCTGCCTGTCAAAAGCAAGTGCCCGTGCGATTTCCAACCGCTCACGCTGTCCACCAGACAGATTGCTGCCGCCATCTTGACAAAAATAATTCAACGGATCACTGCCTAGTTCATGGTCAAGGCCAACTTCTTTCAGGCAAGTAAGCAGAACCTTATCAGGAAAATCGAGTCCTAATCCCAAATTAAAACGAATCGTTTCGTTAAAGACATACGGCGCCTGCTGAATCAGGGCAAACATATTCGGATCAGCCGTTTGTTCATCTTGACCATTTACTTGATAAATTATTTGCCCACTTGCGGGACGGAATGCGCCCATTAACAAATTAAAAATGGTGCTCTTCCCCATCCCCGATGCCCCGGTCAGGAGAATTTTGTCGTTTTTATTGATCACAAATGACGCATCTCTAAGAATCTGTTTGCTCCCAAAGGCAAAGTTGACTTGTTTACCGAAAATTTGGTTTAAAACCAGTGTTTGATCTTCAGCACTATGAATCTCATTGTCTGTTTGAGCTCCTTTTTCAAATACACTTTCAATTTCTTCTCGTAAAGACTTAGTTGTTTTGACAGAGGCCACGCCATTAATTGCCTCCCTTAAAGGCTGCATTATCTGGTTGCTCGCCAAATACATTGAAGAAATAATTGAAGCATTAACTTCTTTATAGGTTATCATCAAATAAAAACCTAAACTAATCGGGACAAAGGTGGCCACTAACGACCAGAGCCAAGAAATCAGCTGGACACTCATTCGTGAATTATTCATCGTGCGGTAAGAATCTTCTGTTGCAAACAACTGCCGTTTGATTTTTTCATATGCTGGCTTAAATGCATGATAACGGAGCAAGGTATCCCGGCCGCCCATTAAATCACGCAATTTTTCAACAAAACTGCTGTTATTTTGCGACCACTTCTTAGAGCGTCTTGATAAGACAATTTGAAAAAGGTTGGGAACAAATAATTGCGGAATTACCAAAACAATAAAAACGATTCCCAGCAGCAAATTGAGTTTTAAAACAAACAACGTTGAAAAAAGTGCCATACAAAAATCTAAAATAATTTGGACAATTAAGGTAAAGTAGTTGGTTTCAATTAATTTGAAATCATTAATCAGAGTTGAGATTTCCTTATTAGTATCAATTTTTTGAAAAGTTGCTTTGGCGATATATTCTGACTTTAAGTTGGTATTAAGCAGATAAACCACGCGATTTTCAATTCGCGAAAACAGCCAAATTGACACGTAAACGATAACAAATGCCGTTAATGAAATAATTACAAAGCGAACAAATTGTGTCACAGTAGAGTTTTGCGAAAAATTCGGCAAATACCCGATGACGGCGGAGTTAACAACACCTTCAAATGAACTCAAGACTAAGGTAACCAACAGCAGAAGCAGCAGGCTCTTAGGCACAAGTGAAACCAATTTTTTCAAATTCATACTTTAAATCTCCATAGCAAGTTACGCTTAATCTTTTTACCAATACACTTTAATAATATCATTTACCAATAATTTGTAAATAATTAAAAATTAGTTAAAAATAAAAAGTATTACTTATCAGTAATACTCAAATTATTTCTTGAACTTATTCATTTTTGTTCTCAAAAACTTCTTTCATCACTTGCTCACGCGATACGATTCCTGTCATGTGTTTAGTTTCTTTTACCTTTTTATCAACGATTTTTTCCAGTCTTGCTGCCATATCTTTCTGCTCCAACATTTACTAAGCAAAGAACAAAAGCAATTATTGCAATCACCATTAATAGCAGCATCACTGCACTAAAACCAGTCAGTGTTCCTGCTGCCAAATTTCCTGCCTGCTTCTGAGCAACACCCATGATCGAAGCAGCGACAGCTGTTCCCACCGCGCCCGAATACGGCTGAACCGTCATATAAATGGCGTTGCCATCATTTGCCACCCATTTATCTAATTTGGACAAACTCAATGTCATAATATTGCCATAGCTCAGGCCAAGCCCCACCATAAAAATAATGTAGGTAAGAACTGCACTAACAGATGACGGCCGCATAATTTTCGCCAGCACAAAGGCACCGATAATAATGCCGATACCAGCGATTATCGGCAAGCTCTGGCTCACTTTATCGTAAATTATTCCCGCCACAATCGACATGACCGCATCAATCACCGCTGCTGGCAAGACCAGCAAGCCGGTAGCCGCAGAAGACTCGTTAAAGGCTAACTGTAAGGAATTAGGAATTAGATATGACATGCTGAGGGACATTAGTTGCAATAGAAAAAATGCCAGCAAGAAAAAAACAAATTTCCGCTTTTTAAATAAATTAAGGTCAAGAACGGACTTGGTGCTTTTTTTCTCAGCAGCAATGAACATCAAACAGCTGCCTGCAACAAGAACGAGCAAGGCAACCAGTTCGCCTACCCCCGCACCGGACGTTAGGCCAATAACCAATAATAATGAAGAAACTAGAAAAATTGCCAGCATTATGCCGCCCGTTAAATCAAAAGGAACTCTTTCCAGCGGCTTTTCCTGCCTAATGCTTATTTCACCCAGCAGCCAAGCAAAAATAATTACGGGAACGATCAAAGCAAACAAATAATTCCAAGCAAAATACTTTAAAATTATTCCGCCGTAGACCGGTCCAACTGCAGGAGCAAATGCAATTACCAAATTTCCTAATCCCATAAAAGTGCCAAGCTTGGATTTAGGCGCCTGTTCCAAAATCAGCGAAAACATCAATGGCAGGCAAATACCATCAGCAACTCCCTGCAAAAGCCGGCCGCAGAGCAAAATACTAAAATTGCGCGTAAAAGCAGCACAAAGCGTACCAAGCAAAAAAGTTACAGCGGCAACACGAAACAGACTAATTGCCCGGAATCTTTTTCGTAAAAAGGAACCAAAAGGAATAATTATTGTTGAAACCAGCATATAACCCGTGGTCAGCCATTGCACCGTACCGGCAGAAATTTTGAATTGCTGCATCAGCTGCGGAAAGGCGATGTTGAGGGAAGTTTCAATGACGATTCCTAAGAAGCTAAGCAAGCCAATCGCCAAAATCGAAGCGACTAATTTATTGTTTTTCAAAAGAAGGCTCCTTTCCTTTGCTAGTAAAAATTATAGCATAGCATCTTCAGCAGCTCGTCAAATTCATAATAGTAGCCTATAATATTTTTATCAATAAAGCTTTATATCATAATTTACCAAAATTTTGAAAGAAGTCCGCATGAAGCACTATAAATCACCCCTACCAAAATTGAAGAAATTAATTTTAATCACTATTTTGCTCTTTATTTTGTTCTTTCTGGTTATTCCGTTTTTCACGTTTTCTAATCACAATAAGAACCGCGATTTATCATATAAAGATAACGCAATTACAGAATTAAAAAAACCAGCCGGAAAGCAGGCGGTTCTCAAAAAGCTGCGCAGATATCATTGGTTAAAAAAGAATTACGCTAAATCTGTTACCCTTAACTACTCTACCGCTAGGGTATACAGTGATTGGTATCACGCCATTGGCCCTAATTTCAGCATTCAGGGTTACATAAACAACGACCCCGGCCTAAAAATTGAGATCGTCAAAGGCGATAATAGTGATCACAAAACCGATAGCAGAGACTTAACTAGTGGCAGCTTTAAGATTAACCATCATCAATTTTGGCTACATATTACGTCCGAAAAATTGTACTTGCAGAGATTTTATTATAAAATTACAAATTCACAACGGCTTGAAGCCTACGCTTACCATAATAAGCAGAGTTTACAAAAAATAATTAGTCAGTTTGCTTGGAAAAAAACTGATTTTGTCAAAAAAATCAATTTTGATTACGATACTGCCATGGATGACATTAATTATGGAAATATTATTAACGGCTATATAAATGGTGATAAGGAGCTAGCTTTTTCAGTCGGACTAAGTAAAAGTCCAAAGGTTTACATTTTGAATAAAAACGGCAATCTTTGGTCAAAAAATGTCCAAAAAACATACAAGTGGAAAAAGAATGATTTTGTAGTAGCAACTTAAATCAAAGCAAAACTTAAAGATTACCCACATTATCATGCAAACGAAAATAGTGACGATAGCGTTGGTAATCTTGAACATGATCGCATTGACGTTTACCTAGAAAATAGCGATGACGTTTATCGAAAAATCTTTGCTAAATATCATTGGAAAAAACCTAACTTTGTTGAAAGTTTTGACGTTTACAGCAGCCCTGTTGATAAAAAGGCTCACAGGGCCATTGGCTCTATTAACCAAGATGATTCACTGAAATTTTACAGTCGTTTACGTAAGATCAAAACTTCCTACGGTTATGACTACATCGTGGATCCCAACGGTGTCACTTTGTCCAAGAAATTAAAAAAAGAGCTTAAATAATTAATCACAACGCCTATTTGATTACAGCAAAGCGCTGCCTAACAATTTGCAAAAATTTTGAAAGAAGTCTAAATGAAGCACTTTAAATTATCCGCGCAAAAATTAATTTTAATCACCATTTTGTTCTGCCTAGTTATGCCGCTTTCTGCTTGTGATAATAGCCGCGATTGGGCTTATAAAAATAAAGCAGTTACAGAATTGAAAAATCAGACTGGCCAGCGGGCGATTCTCAAAAAATTGCGCAGTTATCACTGGTTAAAAAAGAATTACGTTAAATCCGTTACCCTTAACTACGCCACAGCTGAAGTTTTTAGTGACTGGTATCATGATATTGGCCCCAGTTTTAGCGTCACGGGTTATATCAACAATGATCCCAACTTAAAGATCGAAATTGACAAAGACAAAAGCGATCCTTATACCGGAATTAATGATTCGACAAGCGGAAACTTTAAGGTCAAGCAGCAGCAATTTTGTCTGCATATCATATCCGAAAAATTGCACTTGCAAAAGTATTATCGCAGAATCACCAACTCACAGCGGCTTGAAGCCTATGCTTATCATAATAAGCAAAGTTTACAAAAAATCATTAACAATTTTGCCTGGAAAAAACCTAATTTTGTCAAAAAAATTAATTTCCGCTATGAAACCGCCGCCGATAGTGGTGCTTATGGCAACGTCATTCAAGGCTACCTAAACGGCGATGAGCACTTGGCTTTTTCAGTCGGGCTAAGGAAAAGCCACCAGTATTATTTTCTAAACAAAAATGGCAACTTATGGTCGGAAAATGTCCAAAAAATATACAAATGGGATAAAGATGATTTTGTGGTTGCACCACAAATCAAGGCGGAATTAAAGGATTATCCAGACTATCATGTGGATGAATATAATAAGTATTCAATTGGGTATCTGTCTCATGATCGTGTAGAAGTTTGCTTGGAAGATAGTGATGATGTTTATCAAAAGATTTTTGCCAAATATCATTGGAAAAAAGCCAATTTTATTAAAAGAATTGATCTCGACAGCTACTATCTTGATAAAAAGACCCATCAGGCCACCGGCTACATTAATCAGGATAATTCACTAAGGTTTTCCAGCCGTTTACGTAAAATCAAAACTTCTTATGGCTATGACTACATTGTCGATCCCAACGGTATTACTATGTCCAAAAAACTGAAAAAAGAACGCAAATAATTAACGAGTTAAATTTACAATCAAAAAGACTAATCAAGCTAATAACCAGCCTTTAAATGATTTTCAGCTATCAAAAAATCCCGTAACCAGTTAAGTTACAGGATATTTTTATATTATTTCCTAACATCAAAAATTAATCAACCTTTGACAATCGCCTGAACAGCATTCCTGCCGGAAAAGATACAATAACCAGCATGCGTTCCGGGAACATTGACGCCGTAAGTGTCACCGTAAAGAACAGCGGAGCCGTCACTGCCAATTGCATAGAGACCGGGGATTGGCCGCCCTTTCGCGTCCAGAACCTGATTATCAATATTGACGCGCAGGCCGTCACCAGTTGTATAGGCCCCAACACCTAATTCAACCGCATAAAACGGACCATCCCCAGCAACCGGGAGCATGTACTTAGCAGGCTTATGAAAATCTGTATCCTCACCCTTAGCCGCCATTTCATTGTAATGCTTAACGTATTGCGGCAGGTTCGGTGTGTCAATTTCTTTAGCCAGTTCCTCAATCGTTGCCGCCTTGTGCAGAAACTTGCGGCCGTCCTTTTCCGCTTGCTCGATATCCGCACGCAGGGTTGGGTAGCGATCTTCCGGCACCATCGGTTTCATCGAACGCGGATAAGCTTTATCGGTAAAATCATCCAGAATTTTTTGACTGAAAATACAGAAAACTCGGTCCTGACGGTTCATGGCGTTGCCTTCGTTGGCCCAGTTAACAACACAGGCTGCCTCATTAACAAAGCGTTCACCAAGTTCATTCACCCACATTTGCGGCTGATCACAAACCGAGCTCCACAGTGCCGTGCCCCAGAGCTTAAAGGCCGGAACCGTTTTATCCTTTAGCTGACCACCAAACATCATTGACATTCCGGTAAAGTATTTTTTGGCACCTAAATCCCAGGCTAAACGCAAACCGTCACCGGTACTTTTGCCGGAATTAACCGGAATCACGTTGTCCGGATTTTGGTGCGGCGTCTTGCCGAATAATTCCGTGTCATTTAGGTAACCGCCGGCTGCCAAAACCACGTTTTTGGCATTAACTATTTCAGATGTACCATCTTCAACCTGGGTTAAAGTCACATCATAAGTATGATCATCTTTAGGTGTAAGTTTAGTGACCCGCGTCAAGGTTTTAACTGCCAAGCCCTTTTTAACTGCATACGGTTCTAAGCCCTGATGAATCGCATCGTGGCCCTTACCCTTAAAGAGGTGCCAGGTACGGGCGCTGGTCCCCATATTGACCACCATCCAAAATTTAACGCCGTGCTCCTCGAGCCAAGAAACATTTTTACCGGCTTCGGCAATATATTTTTGCCACATTCTGCCGTCACCCTTGTAGTGCGAGTAATTCAGCTCTTCTTCCAGTAATTCCTGCTTATCAATCACCGCATTGTCTTTTTTCTGCATTTCGGAATCAGCAGCAAAAACACCTTCGACATAATTACCGGTGCCGCCGGTGGTGTGACCCTTTTCAACCAGCAAAGTTTTTAGATTGTTGTCCACGGCCTCGGTTGCCGCCGCAAATCCGGCAAGACCGGCACCGACAATCACAACATCATATCTTTCTTCTGTCATAATTTACCTTCTTTCTAGTAAAAAACACGTACAAATCACAATTTTGTTAATCCGTACATGTTTTTTAATCTAATTACTTATCCTTAACAGTTTCCGCTGCGTCAATTCCGGCTAAACGTCCTGAAATGTAAGCAAAACCTAGGGTCCCGCCTTCAAAATCAACGTAGGCCTTGCCATACATCCCCGAGGCATCGGCACCGGTTACGTATAAATTAGGAACCGGCTCGCCCTCTGGCGTTAAGGCATGCATTTTTTCATCAATCGTGGCACCGCCAAGCGTGCCCAAATTGCGGGCAATATATTTAACAGCATAAAACGGACCTTGTTCAACCGGAATCATCCGTTTGGTATCGGAAAAGAAGAGGTCGTCTTCACCGCTCTTTTTCGCACCGTTGTATTGCACAACCGAATTTTGCAGATTATCCTTGTCAACACCCATCTTGTCTGCCAATTCGGCAATTGAATCAGCAATGAAAACAACATTGGTTGGTTCAAGTTTATTCAGCAAAGCTGTAAAATCGGTCTTTTCGTGTTCCCGCTTAATGTTTTCTTCGGTATCGGTCGGGTAATTGAACTCCATGTAAAATTCACGGTGGTTCTTCCACTTATCATAGTGGGCCTCAATTGCCGCCGTGCCGCCCTCTTTGATTTTATCAAGCATTGCCTGATCAAAAATAACGTACTCAGTCTGCTTAGGCTGCTCCGACAATTCGGCACCGTGAACAGCAAAGTCCAAAGCGTGGGTTTCACTTGCATAACGCTGACCGCGATTATTGACCCGCAGGTTCGGGAAATCACCCAGGGCATTCATCGGCATCCAGCCTGGTCCAACCAGCTTGACCATGTCACCAATATCTTCATTGCTGAAGGTCTGCCAGAAGTAGTGGGTCGAGCCGTTAAGGTGGTGGGCCGTTCCGGCATTCCAGGCCATGTTCAAGCCGTCACCGGTATTTTGCAGAACCTGTCCCTGGGTGCTGACATCACCCAAATATTCCTTGCGCATCGCTGGATTACCGCCAAAGCCGCCGGTTGCAATGATGACTTTTTTAGCATGAACTTCCAGTTCACTGTCATCGCCCTGTGCAAGAAGGCCGGTAACTGCACCAGCAGCGTCCTGCAACAACTTTTTCGCAGCAAAACCAAAGTACATCTTGCCGCCGATTGACTTAAATTTTTCAATCAGCTTCGTAATTGCCTTGGTGCCGCCTTCTTGATAGCCGTGCAGGGTTGCAGGCATGCCAATGTGGTCATAACTGCCGCCGGTTCCGGCATCAACGAGCTTCATGATACAGCCGTTTTCGTTCAGCCAGTCAACCGTTTTGCCGGCTTCATCAATAATGCGGCGAACCAAAATGGAATTCATGTAGCCTTGCGAAGCATCCATGTATTCGTGATAGAGCCACTTCTTGGAAACAACCTTATGCAGGTCTTTCTGCTGCTGGCTGTCAGCTGCAAACATTCCGCCAGCAAAAGTCCCGGCGCCAAGCGGTGAGATGGTCTTTTCCAGCAAGGCAACACTTGCGCCGTGCTGCTGGGCAGCAAGGGCTGCAGCCGCACCGGCAGAACCGGCACCGACAACCGCAACATCAACAGTGATGACTTCTTTAGCAGAAGCAGCACCCTGGGCGCTGTTTTCCTTTAAGGCAGCAAAGTCAACATCTGCCTTGGTCAAGGCATCCTTAACTCCCGCAATAATTCCGCGCGAGGTCTCCGAAGCTCCCGAAACTACATCGACGTCCACTGATTGCTGGTTAACAATTTTCTGCGCCATCTTTTTAAACGTATTATCGGCCAAACTGTCTGGGGCAAAATTATTCAGCGCCTTAACGCTATTAATTTTGTCCTTGTTCAGATCAACTTCAACGTTAATCTGGTGTTCCTTGCCTTGGCCTGAGCCGGTGTATTTACCCGGTTTTGACGTGATTTTCTTTAACATACTCATAAATTCCTTTTTAGTAAAAAATCGACAACCATAACTATTTTCTATTTCTGTTCGGATCCGGCAACATGATCATGAAGATCGAGGTTAAAGCAAAGACCACACCTTGAATGATAAAGATCAGCAGGTAATTTCTTCCGGAAATAGCAGAAATAATTACTGGAACACAATATGAAAGAAGTAGTGAAACAGTACCAACTAACCCACCAGCAGAACCAGCATACTTAGGCCCAATTTCTGGGAAAGTAATCGGCATCGCCTGCATAATTGGGCCGGTCATGGCGCCAAGAAGGCCACCAATCACCAAGTTAACAGTCAAAACTGAACCGGTCAGGTACCAAGTAATTGCCATGGAAAGTCCGCCTAAAACAGTGATGAGCACCATTAATGGCTTAGCCCGCTTAGGTTTATTAATCACTGCCGGGCCAAAGGCACTACCGAACATACTGCCGACAGTCGCAACCGCAGCAACAAAGCCCGCTTGTCCCAGCGTCATTCCTTTGGCAACAAAGGCTTGCGGTAAAACACTTGAGAAGGCTTCACTAGCACCCATGCCACAGCCAACACAAAGAGCAACAATCCACGTATTCTTACTCTTAGCGGCATTCTTGAAGAAACTGAATGATGATGCAGACTTATCAGCCTGAACTTCCTGCTTGGGAATCTCTTCACCTTTAGGTGTGTCCCTAACAAATAATATCCAGCAGACAGCTAAGATAAGTAACACGACTGACGAAAAGATATAAGCTGATTGCACACTCGGAAACATCGGCCCTGTAATTTGGGAAAGCATAATCCCGACACTCGCTGAGGCAAAGAAAATGCCCATAGCAAAATTAGTATCTTGCTTAAACCAAGTACCAAAAATCTTCAGCGTATTGGCATTCAATAATGCCATATACACACCAAACATCAGCAGCATGATCATCATTGTACCGAAGTTCTTGGCCCACAGACGGCCAAACGCACCGATAACAGAGATTATCAAGCCAACTGTCACAATTTTCTTAGCCCCGAATTTATCAGCCAGCGTTCCCGCAGGAATACTGAGGAAAACCGCAATCAGCATGGGCGCCATTGTCAAACTGGAAAATTGCGCCATCGAAATATGCAATTCTGGCATAATCTGCGTTGCTAGCGCGGAAATCTGAAATTGAACGTAACTGCTGATGACATCAAGCAGTGCTGCAATCGCCAAAATCACCCAGCGATAATTCGAAAGCTTCGGTAATTGTTTTTGTTGATCCATCTTTTTTTAAAACTCCTTTTTATTTATCATTAATTTTCTGCAGCAGATTGACCAGCCAAGCGCCCAAAAGTCTGAGCGTGGCTGCAGGTAAGACCCGGAACCCGGTCTGGGTAGCTGCCCCAGAAGAAGCCGCCGCTGGCATTACCAGCTGCATACAGATGCGGAATGGCGTGGCCCTTCTTGTCAATTACTTCCATCTTGGTGTTGATCCGTAAACCGTCTAACGTTGCTAGCAAACGCCCGCCAAAAATCACGCCGTAATACGGACCGTTTTCAACTGGAAACAGCCGGAATTTTTCTTTACCCAGGTCAGTATCTTGGCCCTGACTGCACATCTTGTTAAATTCCTTGACAGTCGCAGACAGTTGGTCTTTGGGCAAGTTCAGCTTTTCAGCTAATTCTTCAATTGTGTCGGCCTTCTGCACCATACCGTCATCAATCCGGCGCTGAATTTCTGCCTTATTTTCTTCAGTATTATAAATGCCGGGGAAGCCTAAACGCGAGCAACCCTGGGTTCTGAATTGTGCCAAATGATCCATGGTTTCTTCCGACCAAATTGCGGCCTCAAGGTAGCCCGGCTGCTTAGCAGCGGCGTTGGTGTCAAATTGGTAAGGAACACTCTCATTCTCGAACCGTTCACCATTCAAATTAACCTTAAGCAGCGGGTAGGCACCCATCCAGAAATAGCCATTGTCCTTGAAGTCAATCACGTAATGGTCTTCTGCATCAGTGCCAACAGGAACTGCCCCGCGATCGAAGATGATTTCGGCTGGTTCCTCATCACGAGCCGCGCCCACTTTTAAACCGGCTAAAATACCGGAACCGTCGTCACGCGGGCCATCTGAATAAACGTTTTTCTTGTAGCCAAGCGGATCCCACTTCTTCATCAGTTCCACGTTGGCGCCGTAACCGCCGGTACAAATAATAACACCTTTACTTGCCTGGTATTCAGTTTTTGCTCCGGAGTTCCGGTCACTGGCAATGATCCCCGTCACTTTGCCGCCAGCATCAGTTACCAGCTCTTCCAGCTTGGTATTGTACTTAAGGGTTACGCCCAATTCCTTGACCTTGGCAATCATCCAGGCACCGTAATGTGCCCAATCGTCTTCCGGTGTGGCCAGTGCCAATTCGGTATTGAAAGCCGTGTTGACAATTGTTTCGTAGTGTGAATCGGGCTGCGTTTTAAGAACTGCCCCATGCGGCTTCATAATGTTGTCTTCCAGCCAGTTCGCCGTTTCATCGGTATGGTTGGCCCACGTCCAGAGCAGACGCTCATCAACATTTCCTTGATAAAACAATGTTAAAAAGTTCATTAACTTAGCTTTGTCAACCTTAATTCCGGCTCTTCTTTGCGCATTGCTGTCTAATGCAGCAAAGAATGAACGAAATAGGTACTCTGAACTGCCCATTTTATCAATCAACAAGACCTTGGCGCCCTTTTCTGCGGCTGCCATTGCTGCCATCGCACCGGCATTGCTGGCACCGGCAACAACTACATCATAAGTTTTTTCCATTTTGCTTCCTCACTTCATTTACAAAGGTTGCATTTTTCATCCGCATTTAAGATAACATAATTAAAGTGAATCTTTGCACTAAATCCAGAATCAAGCATTACTAAATGGAATGCTGCAATAAAAAAGCACATCACGCTTACATTTATCAGTAAACAGCAATGTGCAAATTAAAAAACATTTTTAAAATTTTATTAACAGTCCTTATTTCCTGTAAAACTTGTAACGGTTTTTATGATTTATAATATAGTTTCTGTGATTAAAAAGCATTCTTTACTTTTATTAGCATGATAATAATTGTCAGCATATAATTACTGTCCAATCATAAAGCTAGCAGTAAAACTATAATTAGGGTATCCTCACTTCTTAAAAATGATCTATTTTAAATATAGACTTTTTGTTTATTCAGCTACAGCCGAAACAATATTATCAACAGCAGCTTTAACATATCTTGGATCGGTTGCCATATTTAATCGTACAAAGCCCAAATATTTCTCACCAAATTGTTCGCCATAATCTACTGCTAAATGACATTTTTTTACAACAAAATCATGAACTTCATCCAGAGCAACATATTTTCTTAAATCAATCATTACCAAATAGGTTCCTTCTAAGTCACAAACTGTAATCTTAGGTGCTCTATTTCTCAATTCTTTCTTTAAATAATTATAATTGTCTTCAACGATTTCTAAAACATGTGCAAGCCATGATGATGCATATCTGTATGCCGCTTCAGTTGCAACAACTCCCATTTCATCTACTTCTGTTCTATTAATAGCATGAGCTAGTTGATCATATTGCTCCATTAATTTTTGGTTTGTAATAATAATATGTGAATGATTTAAAGCAGCTAAGTTAAAGCTCTTGGAGCCAGAATTTAAAGTAACAAGATTATCTCGATATTTACCATTTGCCACAGTTGCAGAAGGTATAAACTTGTGTCCTGATAACACTAAATCTTGATGAATTTCATCAGATACAACTAATACATTATGCTTTTTACAAATTTCTAAAACTTTAGCTAACTCATCTTCAGTCCATACTCGTCCTGCAGGATTGTGTGGCGAGCACTGTAAAAACATCTTTACATCATTATCGACAATTGTTTTTTCAATATTATCATAATTCATTGAAAAATGACCCTTATTATCGTAATTCAAATCAACTTCTACTAGATTACGACGGTTCTTCTTAATAACATCTGCAAATGGATAATAAACTGGACTTAAAATCATAATGGATTCACCAACTTGTGTAAAGGCATTTACACAATATGCTATACCTGTAACTACTCCAGTTGAAAATCTAATCCAATCTTTCTTTATTGGAAAATTATATCTTATCTCCATCCAATCTGAAAATGCTTTGTAGTAACTATCAGGCACTATCGAATACCCCATTGGCCCATGGAGTACACGCTGAATCATAGCATCCGTAACACGTTGTGCTGGCTTAAACTCAGTATCGGCAATCCACATTGAAATTAAATTTGAATCACCATATGTATCTTTTAATGTATCCCATTTCATCGAGTTTGTATTATGTCTATCAACTAAATATTCATCTAAAAATTCTTGTTTATTCATTATATTTTCCTTTTTTTAATTTACTTAATACTATTCATTTGCTATCAGATTTTTTATTTCCTATTCCAAATTGGATCATCACAATAACTACTACTATAACAAGTACAGGATAATATGAATATTTCATTAAATCTAAATATGAAACATTTCCATATTGTCCTGCTAACAATACACTGCTATCATATGGAATTAACGATAATATTGCACTTGCCAACACAGTTAACAAACTGGCTACTCTTGTAGAAGAGATATAATAAATTTTACGTAATCGATCTGCAATTGGAGCAGTAATAATAACAGCTACTGTATTGTTTAATGTAGAACCTGAAATAAAAGCAGTCAAAAAAGTTATCAGATACTCACAACCTTTAGAGGTTTTAACTTTACTTTGCATTGTATTCACAAGCCAATCAATACCGCCATAATATTCAATCAATTGAATTAAGCCAGAAATAAGGCAAGAGAATACTACTAAAAAATACATTTTTTCCATACCAGAACCTACAGATTTAGTTAATTCAAAAAATGAAATATTTCCGTTTATGATTCCAATTACTCCAGTCGAAATAATTCCCAGCATTAACGTATAAACTACACTTAATCCAATTATTGAAGCTACAATAATTATCGCATATGGTAAAATGTTGAGTAAATTATATCCTCTATGTATAGTTTCAATAGTAGAACCATTCCCACTAACTAATGCATATAAAATTATCGTTAGAATAAAAGCTGGCATTACCGTTAAAATATCATATTTTACAACATTTTTAATTTTTGCATTTACTTCACTAACTGCGCAAATTAAAGTACTTGAAATGAAAGAAGTAGAGTCACCAAAATATGCTCCTGCAATTGCTGCAGCACCAGCCATTGCAACATTTAAATGTGCACTATTTGCTAATGCAACTGCAACTGGAATAACAGTTACTTGAGTTCCTAAAGATGTACCAGTACATGTAGAAATAATTACAGCTATAATAAAAATACCCGGTACTAAAAAATGTTGTGGAATATAATTTATTCCCATATTTACAATAGCTGATTGGGCACCAATTTTTTCAGCAGCAGCCTGAAAACCACCTGCTAATAAAACAATCAGAGCTAAGGTCATTACACCTTCTCTACCGGCTCCTTTGGTATAAATAGTTATTTTTTTATCTGTTGCCGTTTTGCGGTCATAACAAAGCAATGCAAATCCAATTGCAGCGGCGGCAGCCACACATCGAGGCATCATATCGAACGGATTTTCAGCGCCCTTAATTGTAAAAAAAATTCCAATTCCAACATATAAAATTAAAAATATAAGTAACGGAATAAAAGCCCAACCTTTATAATTCTTCTCCGATCTTGATTCATTCATCGCCTTTTCTCCTGATATAACTCTAGTTTCTCAATTTTTTAACTGCTTTTGTCAATCGTTCCATAGCTTTTTGTAACGTAGCTTGCGGACATGCGATATTAATTCGCTCAAATTGTGAACCTGCTTCACCAAACATGTAACCATCATCAAAAAAGAGAAATGCTTTTTGCTTCATAAATTTATTTAGTGTTTGATAATCACTAAAGCCTAGGCCTGTACAATCCCACCATTGTAAATATGTTCCTTCCATTGGTAAAACTTTAATTTCAGGTATATTATTTCCAATATAGTCTTCTAAGTATTGTCTATTACTATCTATCACTTTAAGCATTTCATGATACCAAGGTTCACCTTTAGAATAAGCAAGCTGTACAGTTTGTAATCCCATCAAATTTACTGGCATACCACTATCGCCCTTTCGGCGTTGTTGATCTTCGAACAGATTTCGTAAATATGGATTTTTTATAATAATATTAGCAGCCTGCATGCCTGCTGTATTGAATGTTTTACTTGGTGCTGTACATATAACCGAGTTATCCGCAGCATTTTCAGAAATAGTAGCATACGGTGTATGTATACTTCCAGGCATTAACAAATCACTATGAATTTCATCAGACAAAACTAAAACTTTATTTGTTAAACAAATATTAGCTATTTTTTTGAGTTCTTCCTTAGTCCATACTCTTCCTACAGGATTGTGTGGGCTACATAAAATTAACATTTTAACATTAATATCAGATGCTTTTGCCGCAAGATCAGTAAAATCTATTGTATATTTTTCGCCGTTAAATTTTAATGGGCTAGTAATAATCTTCCTATGCGTATAATTAATTACATCATAGAAAGGATAGTAAACAGGCGTCATTATTAGAATACTGTCTTCAGGCTTTGTAAAAGCTTTGATTGATGTAACAAGAGCCGGAACTACAGAACCATTCGGAACTATCCACTCTTTTTTTATTTGCCAATTATGAATTTTTTTCATCCATCCTATTACTGCATCATAATAATCATTAGTTGGAACTTCATAACCTAAAATTGGATTATCTTCCAATCTTTGTTTTAATCCATCGAGTATTTCTGGTGCTACACTAAATTCCATATCCGCTACTGATAAAGGTGAAACGTCATCAGGTAAATTCGGATTTTGCTGACTCATCTCATCCCATTTATATGAGCCCTTTCCCTTACGCGAAATACAAGTTTCAAAATTATATTTCATTTAATTAGTACCTCAATCTTTCTTTAATATTGCATCAATTTCTACACTGACTCCTTGTGCCAATGCAACAACCTGTAAAGCACTACGAGCCGGTTTTCTTTCATCAAAAAATTCATTGTATGCATCATTAACTTCAGATAACTTGTTTATATCAGTTAAAAATAAGGTGGTTTTTACTATATTGTTTTTATTAAGTCCCTCTTTTAAAGCTACTTTTTCAATTTCTCTTAAAGATTCTAAAGCTTGATTATGGTATGAACCTGCTTTATCAGTCTTTCCTTGTTCATCGATAGGAAGTTGGCCTGAGACAATAATCAGGTTATCCACACTTCGAACATTTTCAAATGCTGCCATAAAATTCCCTTCTTTTTTAATATGCATGCTTTTGTTGTAAGCGCTATATTGCAATTGCAAATATAATTTATCACGATAATAATTTATTGTCAATATGATTAATAATATTCTTAACGTAATTGTTTTTTATCAAGTCAACGCGTAAAATAAATATAAGGAGCTATTGTAATGGACCAATATAAGAAAATATTTTTAAAAGATTTAGCTGAATTTCTTGGCGCAGCTTTAGGAAAAGACTATGAAATAATTATTCATGCAGTTGATAAAAATGGAGAGAACGCACATGTTATCGCTTTAGTAAACAGTAATATTAGTGGACGAAATTTTGATTCACCTTTAACGAATTTGGCCTTAAAAATGATTAAAAATAAAGAGTATGAGAAATATAATTATAAGGTTAAATATTTAACAACTACTAAAACTAATAATGATATCGTTGGTGCAACTTTCTTTATAAAAGATAAATTAGGAAATTTAGAAGGACTATTATGTATTAATCATAGTATCTCCAACATAAAACGTGCCATAGTAGATTTGTTAAATTCTTTAGATATACCTAATTTATTAAATAATAAAGATGATAAACCTTCTTCAGAATCTTTATCCAATTCAATTGAAGATATTATTTACTCTGTAATCAATCCTAATTTAATCAATTCTGACATAATCATTAGTCCTGAGAAAAAGCAAGAAATTATCGGTAAACTTTATCAAAATGGTGTTTTTTCTATGAAAGGAGCTGTTTCAACGGTAGCAAAAATTTTAGGTATTTCAGAGCCAACAATTTATCGCTATCTTAAAAATTTCAAATAAACAAAATTACTTTTTAAAAAAACTAATCTGAACCTTGAAAGTAAAGTAATTAGCTTCGAAGTTTTATCATGACTAAATTATCTTAATAGGACAAAATTAAAATTTATAATCTATAGAAAACTGTGGCTGTGATTTAAAAGAATTAAGTTACAAATATGATATTAGGGCGAATAGTAAGTTATATTTTATTTTTATAGAATAAAAAGGCAGCAGATCATAAAAATTGATCTACTGCGCTTTTTACTTTTTATCGTTATTAACAGTCCTTATTTCCCGTAAAACTTGTAACGGCTTTTTTATAAGCACTAATAATCGGTGCAATCTCAATTTGACTGTCGGTCAAGGCCATGTGGGCAATGCCATACGGGGGAATCTCCCCATAATCAAAGGGCACGTGGATAATTCCCGGTGTTTGGTAATCAGCAATGAAATTCGGCAATAAGCCAACACCCCAGCCTGCCTTCACATAAATACCCATGGCAAAGAAATCCTGAACAAATTTGATTTTTTCAATGCCTAGTTCCGGAATCAAAAAGTTTTGGAACTTGGCCTGAAAACTTAACGAACCGTTGGGATCAATCATAAATAGGTCCTGTCCCTTTAAATCATTCATGCTAATCATTGTTTTTTGCGCTAATGGTGACCCTTGGGGACAGG
Organism: Lactobacillus sp. ESL0791; assembly: GCF_029433255.1. Classification (NCBI taxonomy): domain Bacteria; kingdom Bacillati; phylum Bacillota; class Bacilli; order Lactobacillales; family Lactobacillaceae; genus Lactobacillus; species Lactobacillus sp. ESL0791. Next base: position 2,012,808 of record NZ_JAQTHU010000001.1, read on the forward strand.
CAATCACAAAGCGGCCGGGAATTATCGGCTCAAATTCAATATCGGCAACGGAATCAACACTATCACGGGCAATGAAGCACAGATCAATATGGTGGTTCAGCAGTTCGGAAATGGAATTATTCAAGGCAAAAACGAGCTGCACGTCTAATCTGCTGTCCGCCTTCTTCAGATTATCAAGAAAAAGCGGCATGATTTTTTGTTCTAATGGCGTGTTACAAAAGCCGATTTTTACCAAATTATCGGTTTTACCTTTTTTACTCTGCAAATAGGCAATCGTGTAATCCATATCATCAACAACATTGCGTGCAACTTTATAAAAATATCTGCCGGCATTGGTCAGTGAGATGCGGTGGTGCGCGCGGTTAATCAACGGCACACCAATCGTGTTTTCTAGGTCCTTAATATTTTTAGAAACGGCCGACTGCGAAAAATTCAGCCGCTCAGCAGCAATCGTAAAACTTGAATTATCAATTGCACTAATAAAACAACGTAGTTGCGTAAAGTTCATTTTCAGCCACTTCCCTTAATTACTAGTTTATCATTATCATACTTACTAGAAAACCACTTATATATAACTTGCTAGATTATTTAGCTCCAACTTCAAAAAAAGCGTTCTAAAATAATAGACCGCTTTATACATATTTATTTTTCAATTGCTAAGATCACTGTACATGATTAGCATCCGGTAAAAGCAGAATAAAGACCATCGTGCTAGCCGTTAGTATTGCCTGAATGGCAAAAGTAATAAGGTAATTTTGTCCCGCAATCGCTGAAATAGCAACTGTAACTACATATGACAATAATAATTGAACTGTGCCGACTAAGCCGCCAGCACTGCCAGCATATTTAGAACCAATTTCTGGAAACTCCGCAACCATACCCTGCATCAACGGCCCATTAGCAGCACCAAATAAGCCGCCGATTACTAGGTTAGTCACCATCAAACCGCCCGCTGGCATAAACCAAGTAATGAAGATAGAAATGGCAGCAACAATTCTCGTCAACACCATAAACGGTTTTGCTCTATTTAACTTATGGGTAACAGCGGGTGCAACTAGTGAGCCAATCAAACTTCCTATTGTTGCAACAGAAGCAATCGCTCCTGCCGACGCAACGGCAATTGCCTTACCATTAATCAAGGCTTGCGGCAAAATACCGGTAAATGACATCGTTGCCGCCGAACCAATTCCTCCAGAGATACCAACAAGCCAAGTTTTTTTGCTTTTGACAACAATTTTCAAATATTTAGTAACAGGTTCGCCTTTAGGAACAACTTCACCTTTCGGTGTATCTTTAACAAAAATAATCCACAAAACCGTTAGAACTAACAAGACAGTTGAAGAAAAAAGATAAGCGGCATTAACACTGGCAAACAACGAACTCGTCAACTGAGACAACGTAATTCCTACACTAGCTGAAGCAAAAAAGATGCCCATTGCAATATTGGTATCCTGTTTAAACCATGTACTAAAAATTTTAATTGTATTGGCGTTAAGAAGTGCCATATAAATGCCAAACAGCATCAGCATTAACATCATACTGATAAAATTGTGGGCAACCAGCCGGCCATAAGCACCAATTACTGAAACGATGCAGCCGACGGTCACAACGCGTTTAGCACCAAATTTATCTGCCAACATCCCACTAGGAATGCTTAAAAATACAGCAACCAGCATTGGTGCCATTAATAAACTAGAAAATTGCGCCTGTGAAATATGTAGTGCTGGCATAATTTGGGTAGCTAAGGCAGATATTTGAAATTGGACATAATTGCTGATCATGTCCATCAACGCAATAATACCAAGAATTACCCAGCGGTAACTTGATAGCGGCGGACGTTTCCCTTCGTTCATAAGTTTAACCTCTCTTTTTTGTTCGTTCATAATTACCTTCCTCACTTAAAATGCTAAAATTAGAAAATTTTTTGTTTTTCAAAATAGTCAAAAGTTATGATTATATTAATTGTAAAACTGCAAAAAGAAGGATCTAACCCAATAAAACTTAGAATTAGATCCCCTCATCATATTGAATTTTAATAGCTATCAAGAATAGATTGTTCAATGACTGAACAAATTTTTTTATCTAAACTTGTGACATTATTCTTAGCAGGATAGATCAGCTCAAGAGGAACAGTTTCTTCTTCTTTTAAAGGAATTATACAAATTTGACCAGAAACAAAATAATTATTCCCAATTGATGCCATTTCCGGCATTACTGTATATCCGCGATTATGTGCAACCGCGTTAAAAATAATATCCCGACTTGATAACACATATTGTTGTTTATGCTCTGCCCAATTTTTATAGCCATTAAGAACAAAACAAGTTAAACCTTTGACATCTTCTTTACCAATAACTGCCTTGCTTGCTAGTGGACTATCCTTTGCCGCATAAACCCGTAAAGGAATATCTAGCAGCTTCTTATGCTGCAGGTGCATTTCTGTAACAATCGTATCGAACAAAGCTGCATCATCTTTACGCTTGCTGCATAAAGCAATATCGACCTTGCCATCGCGTAAGCGTTCTAATAATTCCCGCGGCCGTAGCTCTTCTGGAGAAATTTCCAATTTTGGAAATTGTTGGTAAATCTTATTAATGATTTCCAGAAAAATTGTTCCTGAAACCATCGGGACAACTGCTAAATCAATTGCCCTGACATCTTCATTATTAATTGCGAACCGCTGCAACTCATCCACATCACGTTGAACTTTCTGAACAATGCTGTAAACTTTTTTACCCTTTTCTGTCAGCTTTACGCCCTTACGTGTACGTTCAAAAATTTGCAAACCCATTTCAGTTTCAAATGCCTTAATTGATTCACTTAAGGCCGGCTGAGAAACAAACAATTCACAGCTGGCTTTAGAAATTGAGTGACATTCAGCAACTTTGAGAAAGTATTGTAATTGGACGAGCTTCATTGGCTTAACCCCTATTACTAATTAAAGTTTATCAACACAAAAAGCTGAACCTTTACCATAACCAGCAGTACCCGGAACCGAAACGGTCACATCATCCTTAAAGTTAGGATTTTCAGCGCCCGGTACTTGGAAATCGGCAATTGCCGGCGGCGTGATTGCTTTCGGTTCTTCTTTAGTAAGCTGCGGAACCCACTCGTAAGGAACACGATAAGCACGATAAACCAAGTAATCATCAACATGTGGATAAATATATTCCCAAACAACTTCTTTATCTTTCGTAACTTCCAAGAAACGTCCTTCGGTCCCTTCGTCGATTAAGGTATTACCATTTGGCAAACGTTGTGCATCACTAACCAGTGGTGAATAGAAGTGGTGCTCATGAAATGGCGTTTTACTGTCAAAATCAGCGGTACCAAATGACCAGACAACTTCTAACGTAATTGGATTAAATTCAATCACTTTTGAGGTATCGACTCTCGCGGTCTTCATTCCCGTCTTTGAAGTTTGGTCAGGCAAACCATAGCCGGCCCAGCCACCATTATTAAAGACCATGATATTGCCTGCACCCGGCAAGCCTTTAGGAATCATATGAGAATGGTGCATCCCAACCAGTGGTCCAAGCATTCGCAAGGCAAGGGTTGTTGTATAATCAGGCCCTATTTGCCAAACTATTTTACCGCTTTCATGGTCAACAATCCACATAATATTTGCTTCACGCGAATCCATAATGATGTTATTCGGATTAAAGCGCTCATCGCCTTCATCATACCAATGATTTGGTCCCAAGTAGCTGGCACAATTAACGTGGAAAATATCTCCTTCACCATCCTTACCGCTTTGCTGAGTATTTGGATCACGGAACATGGCATTTTTTGCAATATTGTCTAAATGAAATTCACGGAAATGATCCATGATGTGCCATGACCACAATTCTTTGCCCGAGCGGTCAACTTCAAGCAGAACGTCTTCCAGCAACGACTGCGGTGAAATCTTCGCTTTTTTCACATTATTATGTGTTAATAGCAAAACCTTATTGAAATTATCTTTTGATTCTTGGCCTGGTACATAGTACCCCACCGGATTACCCTCTATTTGGTAATCGTGGTGCTGGCGGGCAACCCAACCTTTGCCTACGTCTTCATCAGTAACTTCTTGATTATGATTAAAACTCCAAATAGTTTTACCATCAAAATCTACTTCAGTTAGGTCGGCATAATCTTGGTACGCAGCATAACGATCGCGGCAACGCAATGAACCAAAAATTTTGCCGCCCGGAACCATTTTATTCGGGAAACCCTGAAAATCTTTCCACTCATGGACAACCTTACCTGACATATCAATTAAAACTGCCCCAACGTCTGACGCATTGAACAATGTATAGCCGCTCCATGTTTTATCTGGATTGTACCTAACCGTTCCTGTTGGATAAACACTTATTCCCATCATTTTCTCCTTTACTAATTAAGAAAGCATATCAGCATATTCATCTTCATCATGATTGCCGCTCAGTCGTTTAACCGGTTTACCGTCATCAAACAAAATGACATGGGGCACTCCCTTCAAACGCAGTTTAGCCTGCAGACCCGGACTCTCCTCGACATCAACGTTGTAAAACGGAATATTCGGGAACTCGTCATCTAGGTCTTCAATCTTAGGATGTACCTTTTGACACACCGGACAAGTCTTGCGTGAAAACAAAATCAAGCATTTTTGACCGTCGTCTTCAACGACTTCATCAAAATACTCAGCATTAATCGTCTTCATAATTTGATTCTTCCTTTCAATATTATTATTTTCTTCACAATTAAATTTTAATACATAAGTAAGAGATTTATCTCATATCAAAAACTTATGTTATATAAAAAATACATATGGTATAAGAATATTTCAAAAGTTATATCCTTAACGTAACAGTGAAATATTTTATTTTTTAGTATTTATTATTTATTAAGGAGAAAATATCATGGAAGATTGTGATGTAATTATTTTAGGTGCCGGCCCTGCTGGCTTATCAGCTGGACTGTTTAGCGCCCGCTACGGTCTTAAAACTATAATTCTAGAAAAAGATGAGGTTGGTGGTCGGGCTAACCAGATTACCAAGATCACCACTTACCCCGGAATTTTAGAATCTTCAGGTAAGGATTTGATTGCTAAGATGCGAGCACATGCTGAAAAATTCGGTGCCATTATTAAAATGCAATCACCTAAATCAATTGAAATTCAAGGCAACTTAAAAATTGTGCATACACGAAAAGTTGATTACCGTGCTAAAACCCTAATCATTGCCACTGGAATGACACCACGTGTATTAGGAATCCCGGGAGAAAAAGAATTTACTGGGATGGGTGTATCTTACTGTGCTACTTGTGACGCGGACTTTTACCAAGATCAAAAAGTGGTAGTTGTTGGTGACAATAACGAAGCCATTAATGAGGGACTCTTAATTTGCAAGTTTGCAAGTGAAGTCGATGTTATTGTCAACAAACCTGAAGGCAGCCTGACCTGCAGCAAGGCCAATCAGGAACGCGCTGAAAAAGAGCCAAAAATGCATTTTATCTGGAATACTGCAATCGAAAGCATTTATGGCGAGATGAACGTTGAAGGAATAAAAATTAAGAATCTCACAAATAACCAAGTTGCTGATCTCCCTTGCGATGGTGTTTTCTTCTTCCTCGGTATGATGCCAGCAACTGCAATTGTTAAAGATCTTGTTGAACTTGACAGTCAAGGGTACATCCACACTAAGGAAGATATGAGTACTGGTGATGACGGAATCTTTGCAATCGGCGACACCCGCAAGCGTTATCTCAGCCAAGTATTAACTTCTGCCAGCGACGGTGCTATTGCGGCAGCAGCGGCACAAAAATACATCGCAACACACTAAGAACACTAACTTCGGAGAACTATTATGAAAAACATTTCACATAAAAGTATTATCTTTAAGATTTCTGTTTTATCAATTTCATTAGCAGTAATGCTTGCACCCACAATTTCACCCGCGCTGCCACTAATGCACTTCCCGGGTGTCTCCAAGGCACAGATTGACACCCTGTCAACCATTCCCAATCTGGCAAAAATTTTCGGCATTTTGTTTTGTCCTTTTTTAATTCGTGTTTTTGGCCAGAAGAAAATCATTTTGACAGGCCTCACCGGAATTATTGTTTTAGGAATCATTCCTTTCTTTAGTAATTCCTACAAAGTTATCCTGGCCGCCAGAATTTTAGTCGGATTAGCGTTCGGTATTTTCATGCCCCTATGTACCAGTTTAATCGTCCAACTTTATCATACGGACAAAAACACGATGGCACACATGATGGGCTATCAAAATACAACACAGACTTTAGGCAGTGCTTTAGGTTCATTTACTGTCAGCAGCTTAGTGTCAATGGGCTGGCACCAGGCATTTCTTGTTTACTTAATTCCGATTGTCCCTATAATTTTATTCAGTGTCTTTGTTACCATTGACGAACCAGAAAAAGTTGAAAAAAAGCATTCACAGCAAAAAAACAAAACCAAGTTTAAATTTACCGGCGAAATGGCTCTGGTCTGCTTTTTCATGTTGGCCACACTAATTTTTTACATGCCGATCAATTTCACCCTGCCGCGGTTAATTATTCAAGAAAATCTGGGAACCGCGAGCACCGCGGGCATAGTTGCGGGCGTCATTCAGTTAGCTACAATGGCAACAGCTTCCCTATTTGGTTACATGATGAAGCATGTTGGCCGGATTGTTTTTCCAATTGGTTTTACAATTATTACTATCGGTTACTTTTTAACTTCACGAGCAACTAATATTCTGTTTCTGCTTTTTGCCCTGATCTGTATCGGTATCGGCAACAGCTTCTGCATGCCGTTTATCTATAACTGGATGGCGCTACTAACCGATTCTGATACGGCAACTATGGGACAGTCGATCTTGATGATTGCCCTGAATATTGGAACTGTTCTCTCCCCTAAAATCGTTAATGGGATTAATCAGCTTATGGGGTCAGCTTCGCCGCGTAACATCATGGTAATTTGTGCATGCGGGGACTTTTGCCTAGCAATCATTGCCGTAATCAATTACTTTTACAGTAAAAAGAGGGTTAAGGCATAAGTAGCGACTGATTAGTATACATATCAAGAATTAATTAAAGCCATCAAAGACCCACCCTTCTATTATCAGGGTAAATAATTAGCAATTTGATCTTTATGACTTTTTTATTATCAAAAATTTAAAAGAAAAATCAAAAGAGTATAGTTGATTAACAGATATTAGGGAAGATAGTTTTAGCTGTCCTCTTTTTGCATTTCAAGCAAAATAATATCCTGTCAAACAAGATCCATAGGGTCTTTACTGAACAAAAACGGCTTCCCGTTTCTTTGGAAAGCCGTTTTAATTCTAAAATTTTTGCCCGTATTTTTTCTTCAGCACGCTGTATAACTGTCGCGTAAACCAACCGGCAATCGCTTCAGTGTCATCGTTATGCCTGCCGGAATAACCTTTTGAGACCACATGCTGGTGCGAATAGTTTTTTTGTAAAAAAGCCATCAGCTGCGAATATGCCAGCTGATCATAATCATCATTTTTCATGTAACCAAGCATAAAGGAAGTATTGCTAAAATCGCCTTGGTTTAAGGTATCCCACAACATTTGGTCCAACTTTTGACAAGAAGCTAGCTTGTTGTCACCCATGAGCATCATGACCATATCACTAGCACAGTGAAAGTCATCTGGCCGGTTAATTCGAAGATTTTCAGCAATTGTGCCCAAATTCAGCAGGATTTTGGCAATCACGATTGCCCCAGGATTGAGCTGGGCACCGTAAAACATTGCTGCATAGGTACCCATCGACATCCCCGACAATACCAAATCTTTCACCGTGAAGTGCAGCTTAGCCAGGCAATCCTTAATCAGCCCTTTTATCTTGTCTTCCAATTCCTGATCACCAAGATAGAAACAGCCGCCTTCAACCCGCAAATCGGAAAGCAGCAGGTAGGGTACACCCTTTTTATGCAATATTCCCGTACCTTCAATCGCTTCGGCTGTATGGTAACCGCCAAAGTAAACGGTCAAGGGTGGTTTCATATTGCCGGGATTAAACAGGTAAGCAATCTCACCGCCAAGATAATTTTGGTCAATCAGTGACTGGCCGCCCAGTTCAATCAAGCCATATTTGCCGCGCGAACTGCGCTGGTGCATTGTTCCCAAGTGCACATGACCAGTTCCTCTTACATAATAACGCACACTGTAATAATAGCCGTCTGCTAGTCCCGTGACCTCAATCTTGCCATGACTTGCCCGCAAATCTGCACCACTCTTCGAATACTTGGCAAGCAGCTTGTGCGTGTCGTTAACAGAAAAGCAACAAACCTCAATCTTTAGCTCCGCTTGCTCAAATTCCTTAAACTCAAGTGCAATTTCTGTGACAAAATCGTGGGGCACAAAGACACTGTATGTCAGCCTGCCTAAATAATGCCAATTATCAAAGGAACATGTCACATCAATATAATTATTGCCAAAATAGGAAATGTTATTTTGCATTTCTGAAGGAATTTCCAACGAAAGAATTTTACCGCGGAGACCACCATTGTTAATCGGATAAAAATAATGGTTAATCTCCATCAACAAATTTCCCAGTTTGATCTTAACAGCACCGCGAAAATCCAAAATTTCCTGGATTTCGTCCGTCACCACTGCATCATCGGTATACAAGATGCGGTGGGCAGGCAGCTGCCGCAGCAGCTGCGGCTGGGTCAGCCAAGGCGAAGTCTGGTCAAGAACAAAATATTCAAAACTATAATCGAAATTAAAGACCTTGTCTTTAAAAACAGGCGCCAAGTGGTGGCTGGCAAGATTAGCCGGCTCAGCCCACAGGTAAGTGCAGTCAGTTAATGCCTTATCGGATAGCTCCAATGCTTTTTTTCCGCTATGAAACAGGCACCGTTTTTTATTCATTGAGAACTACCGCCTTCCATTTATCTATAATCTTCCCTGGTGAAAGCTGTTCAATCAACCTAACATTTTCTACTACGGCCGAATTCCATTTGGACAAATCCGTCAAAAACGGCAGCAGCAATTTATCTAAATGGGCATCTTTTTCAAGCAAAAAGCCATTCTCACCGACTTTAACCAGGCCATTGCCCTGCCGCACGATCTGAGGAATACCGGTCTTGACGGCTTCCAACTGCAAATTATAATCAGAATAAACAGCAGTATCTAAGAAGAGGTAAGCTTTTTTGAGCAAAACAGCTTCTTGTTCATAATTTAGCTGCTCTTTACAAGAAAAACGCTTAATCACGTCTACTTGCTGCTGGTCATCCTTATCCGGCTGTTCCAGTTTTTGCTGATATTTTCCCAGAAATTTACGCTTGCGTGTTTGCAGGTATTTTGCCTGCTCGCCAGCAGCATCGGCAAACAGATTATAATTGGGATTTTCTCCCAGCAGCTTCATCAACTGGCTAAAAATACTTTTTAGTGCGGCATCACTAACCTGACCCACATGCCAGTAAATCGTTCTCTGTTCAAATTCCATGCTCGTACCCAAGGCAAATTCAGCGAAGTATGGCTTAATCACGTGACAAATCGGCATAAATCTTATGCCGCATTCCCTGCTTTTTTCAAGAAAAAGATTTTTCTGCGTTTCATTTTGAAACAAATAATAATCCTGGCCCATGATTGAACTAAAATCATTATTTAATAATTGCTGTTGCTCAGTAAAGTAATAATAAAATTGCGTCTGCAGCAAAAAATGCCGCAGCGCCAATGTCTCTGAGCTTGGTTCAGCAATCGCCTTGCCCTTGTCTGCTAAATGACGCAGGGCAAATTCACTGATCACCTCGGCTAAACTACCATACTTCTTTTGCTTAAAGCGAAAGCTCTGGCTTGAGGCAATCGTCACCCGATAATCTTTCAGCGTCATGACCAGGTCACCAGCAGGATTGAACCACTGCTTTTTAATCACAGCACCTTCTTGATTAAAAAAGCTGCGGCTCCTGCGAAAGCCCCGCAAATCATAATCATCAACAATCTTTCCTGCACTGCGAAAATAGCTGACATGGGTGACTTGTCCATTTGGATCCAGCAGCACGTCCATCACATATTTTTCACCATCGTATATCTGCAAGCCAATCCCGTTAAAGTAGATAATTTCTTCAACAACATATTTATCAGGAATATGCAAATCGGCAACAGTTAGAGCAGAACCGCTTGAATTAACAGCTAAAATTTCGTCAAAAAGATAGACTGCCGTTTGCCCGCTGCGGGCAAGCTGATCATAGTATTTATCCGCCTCTTCCGTGGTAATCAGCAGCTGGGTAGCAACGCCTGCTTCGCGAAAATATTCTGCCAGATTCAACAGTGTATTTTGATGATAAAAATTATTGCTCAAGCGCATGTCAGGAATTAGTGTCAACATTTTATTATCGCTTCTACCTCAAATCAACTCAACGATTACTTTAAATTAATCACGTATCTTTGTTCACTGTGCAGCGTACGAAACTGCTGCACAATCATATAAACAATGGTCAATAAAATAAACAAATTACCAATAAAGGGGGTCAAGTTGGCTAGGTCTGGATGCCAGAGTCCTAACAAAAGCGGCCAAACACTCAGCAAAATCAGGAAAAAGCTGCTGAGCCAAGTCAGGCGCACAAATTTATTCATAATAAATTTTTCCGTGGCAGTTCCCGGAATGATATTATAAAAATAACTGCCGTTTTCTTTTAGTTCCCTTGCCCGCACACTCGGCTGAAGCATAATCAGCCCAAAAACAAAGTTTAAAGAAATAATGGTAATAATGTAGAGCAGGATGCCAATCGGCTGATTAATTGCCAACAACGGCAGAAGCTGTTTTTTCCAGCCAAACGAACTTTTCACCAGCAGCAGCGGCAAAAAGATAAAGAGCGAGGTTGAAAACATAAACGGCATCGCCCCCGCCATCAATAATTTCAAGGGAAAATATAATTTAGCATAAACATTGTCAAGCTGGGGATCACTCATCGGAATCCGCTCTTCGGCCTGCACCAAGGCAAGCCCAGCCGTCAAGGTGACGATAACTGCCAACACCAGAAAAATAATATTAAGCCAAGTGAATTCAAATTTATTATTACCCCAGCCCCGAATCAACAGCGCCGGCAGCGAAATGATCAGCTGAGGCACCATCAAGACAGAGGAGCCGCCAACCCCGTATTCAGAAACTAAGTTGGCAATAAAAACTGAGGCCATGCCCCCACTCACCAGCAGCAGCAGTGTCAGCATAAAACTGATGTTAGCCCCTTTGAAATAGACGGGCAAAAGGGCACCACGAAAATTATAAGTGTAAAAAAATGCCTGTAAAATTGCAACAAGCAAACTGCAAAAATTGGTCACCACGCCCCAAAAATAACTTGATACTTGCCTTAGGCTTTTTAGATCCAGCGAATTGACCGCCTGCAAGACAATGTTAGCGGTCATATAGGGACCGATACCCAGCATGAACAGTGACGGCCGGCTAGTTTGCGCGCCCGTATACATTCCCAGCACACTAATCAACGGGTTGCCTTTCAGGTAGCCCATAGCGGCTTTGGGCCTAACAAATGGAATCAGCAGAAACTGCCCGAAAAGATAGACCATTAGGAGCAGCACTGTCCACAGCATTCGTTTTTGTAAAAAATTTGCCTTCACCGCAGCCAATTCCTTTCCCTAAACAAAATAGATTTGCATTCCTTTAACATTATTGCCGGTCACTTCCGAACAGAGAACATTGCGCATGATTTGCCGAGAAATATCGGCCTTCATACGGTCAAAACTTGCCAGGGCCTCTTTTTGGTATTCAAATAATGGATTGCTCTGTCCCGTTGCACGCTGGGCGGTAACTATGCGCAATGTCTCCAGATTGTCAACCTGATCGACCCAAGCATCGTCAATTGCCTTCACAATCGTTAAGCGCTGGTAATACTGCCAGGCATCTTCATTAACAATTTGCCGTTTTTTCTCTTTGAATGCCTGCATGGCAATTTTATTTAAGAAACGGATATTGGCCGCAGCCGACGATAACCTGGTCTTTTTATTCACATAATCAGGCGTAATATTATCGCAAATGTATTCATTCACCGTCGCAGCACTCATCCGGTTGTCAGAAACAAACGTGATAATTGCCTTCTTGATGCTGTGAAGCACAACCTGCTCCAGTTCCTGGTTCATCTGCATGACTTCACCGCGCACACGGTAGACAGCCTCCCGCTGCAGGCGGGCAATCTCACCGTATTCCAACACCATGAAACGGGTGCTCTGTTCATGATACTTGATATTATTTTGCAGACGGGCAAAAAGCCGTTGGTAGCGCCGCCGGCCTCTGCCGATTTCCTGCCTGCGATCCTTGGCATGACGCGCAAGGGTGTGCTTGATCTTTCTTGAAGGAAACTGCCGCACCAGATTATCCTGCAAAGAGGTAAAAAAGACGGTTGAGCCCGGATCTCCCTGACGGCCGGCCCGGCCGCGCAGCTGGTCATCAATCCGCTTAAGCGACATTTTTTCTGTTCCAATGACCAGCAATCCGCCTGCTCTTCTGGCTCTATCCGACAAGATAATGTCGGCACCGCGGCCAGCAAGTGAAGTAGAAACGGTCACCATCCCCGACTGACCGGCAATCTTGATCATTTCCGCCTCCTGTGCTGTCGAGCGTGCGTTAAGCAGGTTATGGGGAATATGTTCCTGCAGCAGCATTTCCGAATACAGGTTTGACAAGGTAAGCGAGCCGGTTTCGATCAAAACTGGCCGCTTGCGGCGATAATTTTTCTTAACCACCTCAAGGGAGGCATATAATTTTGCCTTCGCCGTATAAAAAACCCGGTCAGGCTCATCGCGGCGGATATTCGGCCGGTTGGTCGGAACGGCAACTACATTTAGATTATAAACCCGCATCAATTCGCGCTTGTCACCCATCGCGGTTCCGGTCATTCCTGCCAGTTGGGGAAAGAGACGGAACAAGTTTTGGTAAGTAATCGTGGCGATTACCTGAACTTTTTGGCTTGTCTCCAGTCCCTCCTTGGTTTCGATGGCCTGGTGGATGCCGGCTGACATCTCCATTCCGAGCAGTTTACGCCCGCTATTGGTGTCAATAAGGACCAATTTATTTTTTTCAAGCAAATAATCGCGGTCCCGTTGATATAACTGGCTGGCCTGCAGTGCAAACACCAGGTGGCCGTATAAATCCGCATATTTTTTATCGAGAATATCGCGGACACCAAAAAATTCATTAGCGTGCAGAATGCCTTCATGCAGGAACCAAACTTTTTTGCGATTAGAATTCAGGGCAAAATCAACATCTTCTTGGCAAATTTTGACAAACTTATCAGCTAGGCCCGGATAATTGGATTTTCCCTCCGGCCGCCCAGAGATCACCAGCGGCGTTGTTGCTAAATCCAGCAGCACTGAATCCACCTCATCAATCAGAGCAAAGCGAAATGGCGGCATATACTGCTTATTGACTGAACTGACTAGATTATTGGTTAAATAATCAAAGCCAAAAGTTCCCCCATCAGTATAAACAATGTCATTGGCATAGAGCCCTTTCTTCGTCTTACCGGCATTATCACGCTCTTCTTTACTTTCCTGTGAAAAATTATAACCGATCTTTAGGCCCAGCCAGCGATAAACACGTCCCACATTGAGTGCATCGCGTTTCGCCAAATACAGATTGGCGGTGATCAAAAAGTTGCCCTTGCCCGTGAGCCCGTGCAGATACATTGGCATGGTAGCAGTCAGGGTTTTGCCCTCGCCTGTTTTCATTTCAATTACATTATGATACTGCATCGCTACGGCCCCAAAAATTTGCACGGGATAGGGTGTGAGGCCAATAACCCGCGAATCCGCCACACACACAACGGCATAAGCTTCCACGAGTAAGGAATTAAGGGAAACGCCCTGCCGCAGACGCCGCCGAAATTCTGCAGTTTTAGCACGCAATTTATCATCGCTTAATTTTTTATATTTATCTGTTAATTTAATAATCTCAGCGGTTTTGCACCAATAAAGATGATTTTTGATGTGCATTTTACTTCATCATTTTAACTTAAGAAACGGAAGAATCATTCCGATGATGATAATCAGAGTAAACACTCCGCTCAGCGAAATTATCAGCCATTCCGTTTTACTCCTGTGATTTTCTTCGGCTGGCAGCAACTGTTCTTTTTCCCGCGCCAAATCTTCACAAATTTTCTTTGTGAGCGAATCTGTCATCAATACTTTTTTAAAAGTCATTCGCTGACCCTCACTTTATCCAAGGGTACATCAAAACCCTTTAATTTTTCGTAAGCCGGCTTAGTAACATGAACTTCCGCAACGTACGGAATCCGGTTTGCCAAAATACCGTCCAAATTGCCACGAAGCTTGCCCGTGTCATCAACGGGATCTTCTGCTAAATAATATTTATTGGTCGATTTAGCATCCCGCAGGGCGAACAAGTCAACCCCGAGATAATTAATACTGACGGTATCTTGCGGACGCATCATTTTACTAATCTGATCAACGTAAAAATCAACCAAATTATTATATCTATTGGTTACTTCATGCGTTGCCGGGTTCTCAACCGTGACAAAATTAAGTGCGCCGTCATAATAAAAATACCTAATGACCGGTTGGCCTTCCATGTTGACAAATTCGATCTCTTGCAGCTGACCGTCTGAATAATACAGATGACTGTAGACTTTGCCGTCAGAAACATACTCTTCAACATAGTCAAGGCTGCCATCGGGATTCAGATAGCGAATATCCTGCGTTGCTCGCCTAGTATTAGGGAAAAGATATTCACGGGCAATGAAAATCCCCTGATCATCAACAAAAATGCTGCCGTCCTTTTGCATCTGCACATAATCCATCGCAGGAATATTGACTTCATTAAAGTAGCGGTAGCTTGCCGGGTCATAAGTCCGGCCCGTAATGTGGTCAATCAGTGTGGTACCCTCAATGTCGTTCGCCTGCAAAAAATTGCGCATGTTCGGCATCGACGTCAAACAAAGAAGCTGGCCATGGTTTTTCTGCAGCCGCGTTTTGACCGCCTTAAAAACATCCGGATTTAAATTAACAGTTTCATTAACTAGTTCGTAATCCATCAACCAGTTTCCTCCACTTCTTGGCAATTGCGCTGTCACGATACTCATCAATGCCGACCTGTGTATTCCGCCGCATCTGAACGTAATCCGCATTAAACAGACGAACAATTCCTTCTTTAATTTGGGCAACGTTGAAATCGTCATCCTCACGCTTTAATTCCTGCACAAAGCCATTTTCACCGTCACGAATCAATTGGGTTGCCCCAAAGCGGGCATTAAACGTCACCACCGGCAAAGCGGCATTTAGTGCCTCAATGTAAGTTAAACCGAAACCTTCAGAAAACGAAGTTGAGATAAAGGCATCATATTTCGGATATACTTTTTCCAAATGCTGCGATAAGCCGCGCAAACGGATATAATCTTCAGCATGATAGTCCTTGATCATTTGCTCCAAATGCTTCTTTTCTTCGCCTTGACCATAAATATCAAAACTAATCTTATAACCCGCATCATGCAGCTGGGCCACAGCCCTAACCGCAACGTCAATATGCTTTTCCTTGGCCAGGCGCGAGGCCGTGATAAAGCGCAAGCCGTCCGGCTGCCGGTCCTTAATCACTTTGCTGCGGTCACTGATCCCGCCAACAGGAATAGCCCAGATCTTGTCTCCTTCTTTGGGGAAATCGATCAGCAAATCCTGACGCTGCTGCTCGGTGGAAACGACTACCCGATCAACCTTGTTCAAATGATCCAGCAGGTATTCATAATAATTATTCCAAAACGGCTTTTTCGGGTCCACCCGGTCAGCCAAATGATCAGCATGGATCAGATAGATAATCTTCGCGTTCGGAATCTCGTCGTACATTAACGCCTCATCGGCCCAATCGCCACGGTCAATGTAAAAATTGCTGTTGCTGCCAAAGAAACGATCCAGCTGGCAAAAAAAATAGTGGTATAACCGAACAATATTGGCAAAATACAGGTGCTCTCCGTGCTCCGAGTACAGATGGATATTTTGCATTCGCGCCTGTTCATGTGCATTGTCAAGCGTCTCGAAGGCAACCTTGAGCTCACCTGTTTGGCTGTTAAAAATCTGCGTACGGTATGCTCTAACCATTAAAAGTTTGCTTTCCGGCTTTTGCTTATTTTTGCCTTTAACAAAGTGATTGACAATCCGCAAGCCGGAAGAGGCGTACTGCTCGTTCATCCGCACGGTATTGGTGCTGTCGACTAAAGAGCGCACTTTTTTCGCAGGGAAAGTTTTGGTCAAACCTTTTTTTAAATAATCATCGCCCCAGACAAAATATTCCCACATATTAATGACATTTTGGCTTTTCAAGCGCCACTTGGTCATTGCTTCATGCAATTCCGGCACCATACCCAGAAAAACAAACCGATAGGGAATTTGGGCTCGCGCAAAACTTTTAGCACGATAAAATTCGGCATGTTCAATTCCAGAATTTCCCATGCCCATCGCTTGATTAACAAAAAAATCCATTTTATCCTCTATTACTTATTTTTACCAATATCATGCCGTAATGCTCCAAGCAATTCGGTTGCTATATAACTATTATCAATCTGCAAAATAATTCCATTTCTGCGAAAAGAATTCAAATATCTTGCCAGCGCCGTTAATTGTTCAGTACTAAATTTACCTTCACCGGTATATTGGACCGGAATGAAAATAAACAAATGATCTTCTTGTGCGGTAAAACTAACTGTTTGAATCGTTGACGTATAATTTTGAAGATGAACATTCAGACGGTTACTTTTCCGTGCAGCAAAGCAAACCTTAATAATGCGAATTCCGGCAATATTTTCGACCACAAAAGTGTAATGGTCGAGAATCGGCGCTTCGGCCAGTAAGCAAACTTTAAAGCGCATTTTCTGATTATTTAAACTAACTAAGTCAAACTGATAACTAGCAGTCTGCCGCGGAAGATGAAAAGTACCATCTTTTGCCGGAAAGATTTTGTAACCCAATTGTTGGTGCCTGTCATCATACGTTGTCAAAGCTAAGGCAAGAGAGCCTTTAGGCTCTTCCTCACTCTCAAGCTTAAACTGGTAATCAACTGTAAACAACAATTTAGGTAAGGATAGACTTGAAATATGCTCACCGCTCACAACCGGATAGTACAGCCAGGAAACAAGTGCTTTCCCCGGCGAAACAATTGCATTTTTATACAAAAGATCTTCACCAGCGAAGCTGACCTGAGCACCATATAAATAAACATAGCTCATATTCTGTGGCCGGAAAAAAAAGTGCGCCGTCAGTTTTTTATCGTCTGCCATCAACGTAAATGTCCTGAATCAGTTTGGCAGGCGGCAGGCACTCTTCAACCGATAAAATTTCCCGGTTATGTTCGATTAGCAGCTGCGACAAAACCGAAAGAACATTCCGACGCGGACCAGCAATTAATTGAAGACCAGTTTCATCACCAAATTCTAACTTTAATTTGGCTGGGAAAACGTCTTCCGTTATACTGGGCAGACCATGCAGAACAACGCATGTTCGTTGCAGTTCACTATCCTGTACAATTTTCTGCCAGGCAGCATTGATTAGCTGCCAATCGGTTTGGGCTTCAAGCCAGACAACTTCGGCCTGTTTATAAATCACATAAGCATCTACCTGGACCTGCTCATCATCCGTGTGCATGCCGCTCGCCATCAGGATCGACTGCTTGCTCAAATTTGCCCGAACCTGAACCTGATTTTCCATGTTGAATGCCATGTAGCTGACATACCAGGTATCGGCTTTGGTCAAATTCCGCAAAACCAAATATTTTCCTTCCTCAACCACAGGAGCGGCATATTTGGCCACAATATTCTTATCTGTTGCATCGGTAAAAAGCAGATTCTGATTTTTTTCATCCCAGTGCCAGCACCGCTCTTCCGGATAAAAACCGATATTTGACGGAAAACCCAAGGTATGATCACGGTTAAGCCTGATGATTAAAATAGCGTCGCTATTGTCTCCCATGCAAATCATCATTTTTTCTTTACCGGTTTTATAAATAAAATCATGGTCAGCGCAAAGCGCCAACATCTCTTCCTCAGTCATCATTCTCACCTCTGCTTATTTAAATTTAAACCAGGATTTTACGGCCGTATCATTATACATAAATTTGGTTGTTACTTTGCGCCCATGACACAAGCGGTTATTAAAGTAGTTATAGGCGATGTAATTAACCAGTGCCACTTCAAAGCCCGCAAAGCGAATATTTCCCTGATCCAAATACTTTTGAACAGTGTCATCGGTATACAGCTTGATAAAAATACCTAAGAATTCCAGCAGTGTTTCCCGCGTGCCGGCAAGCACGCCCGAATTCAACAGCTGCAAGTATTTATTGCGATTATTAAAATCAATCAGGTAATCCGGCTGATCCTGCTTGCTAGTGATAACTGAATTATTGAGATCATTAAATTCGTCGCCAATATACAAAATATTGTCCTCAATATCTGCAAAGGGATAATTCAGCATCTCTACATTATCCAGATCAACCAGCGCCACTTTATCGATATCACTATTTTTGAGCAGATACTCGTAAACAATCTCCCACTTGCCAAACATCAATTTGGCCTGGGGATAACGAGCAAAGCGCGGACAATAAACGGCCTTAACCAGCGGCGGCAGCTTCTGCTCATTTTGGAAATTAATCAGGATATCAGTTTCAACATTGAAACGTCTTACTGAATCTATTACCTTTTGCGCAATTTCCGCAATATTAATTTCTTTATGCACAATGGTATATTGTGAATCAACCATATTAGTAAGATATTCGGCAATAACTACATTCTTCATAATATTCTCTACTTCTTAAATTATTTGTGTATGACATTCTCAAATGTACTTATTGAGAATGTCTTTGCAAATCCATCAGCTCTAACAAACACTTATGCTTATTTTATCATTAAATAAACTAATTTACTTTTTCTCAAAATTAGCAGCCAAGATATAACGACCGTGTCCAGCATGATAGTACTTTTCGCCGTTAATTAATCTTGTACTGTAAATCTTAATCTTTCTGCCTTTCTCCAGCACTTCAGTTCCGATGCGCACGCCCCGTTCACTGTAAACATAAGCATTATGCGCTAGCTCAAGCTCGGAACCAACAAAGTTGCCAGTGGCCAAATACCTGCCAAAATGAATACTGTAAAATTCACGGCCAGCGATCTTAACCGTTTCGTAGGTCTTAATCTTCTCGCCTTTCTTAAGTACTTCTCTTTCTATTCGGTTACCATCCGCATCGTAAACGTAGGCATCATGCTTCAGTATTAGTTCAGACCCCACAAAGTTGCTGGCAATTACATATTGGCTATTACCAATGTAGTAAAAATACTTGTCATTAATTAATACTTTCTCGCCATAGGTCTTAACAAGTGAATTCCTTGCCAAAATTAACGTCCCAATCCTTTTCCCCAGCTGATCATAGAAACCTGCATTGTGATGCAACTTTCTAATGGTGCCCTTAGCAGCAGCCGTATTGGAACTTGTGACAGTACTGCAATTATTATTGCACCCATAATCAGTCGCCGAATATGCGCTGCTATTATCTGTAGCACTGCTTAGACTGAAGCTCCTACTGGCACTGGTTGATGTCGCTTTGCTCAAGGATGCAGCCAGGCTCAGCACCGCTGAACTGGAAACCGAACTTGATAGAAAAGAACTCAATGAACTTGAGAACAGTTTTGAATATGACAGACGTAATAACTGGGAACTAGCACTAGAACTGGCCGCTAAACTGAGCTGGAAACTGGCTGGGTTCTTTGATTCACGGGCCAAATTGCTAGATGAGGCAGTTAAAATACTCTTTGACGAAGATAAGCCGCTTAATGCAGATGACAGATTAACTTTTGACTGCGTACTCAGCGAGCTGGAAGCGGTTGACGAACTGGACAAGCTGGAACTCAAACTTGAAGAACTGGTCAGTTTCGACAACTGGGAATTAGCACTAGCACTGGGTTTTGAACTTAACTGGGAACTGGCTGGGTTCTTTGAACCGTTAGTCAAACTGCTAGATGACGCAGATGAATCAGTTTGTGATAATAAGCCGCTCAAGGCAGATGACAGATTGACTTTTGACTGTGCACTCAGCAAACTGGAAGTGGTTGACGAACTGGACAAGCTGGAACTTAAATTTGAAGAACTGGTCAGTTTCGGCAACTGGGAATTATCGCTAGCACTGGTATTTGAACTTAACTGGGAACTGGCTGGATTCTTTGAGCCGCTAGTCAAACTGCTAGATGACGCAGATGAATCAGTTTGTGATAATAAGTCACTCAAGGCAGATGACAGATTGACTTTTGACTGTGCACTTAGCGAACTGGAAACGGTTGAAGAACTGGTCAAGCTGGAACTCAAATTGGAAGAACTGATCATTTTCGACAACTGGGAACCAGCACTGGTCTCTAAACTAAGCTGAGAACTGGCTAAGTTTTTTGATTCACGGGCCAAATTGCTAGATGAAGCAGTTAAGATACTATTTTCCAGGGATAAGCTGCTTAACACAGATGACAGATCAACTGTTGTTTTTGCACTGGACAAACTGGAACTCAAGTTTGAAGAACTAGACAATTCCGCTAGCTGGGAACCATTAGAACTAGTCTTTAGACGGAGTTGGGAATTGGCTGAATTCTTTGAATCGCTGACCAAACTGTTAGATGATGCAGCTATGGCACTTTGCGCTAATAAACTGCTTAAGGCAGATGACAGATCAGCTTGCGGCTGGACACTTTGCAAGCTGGAAGCGGCCGATGAACTAAATAATCTCGACAATTGTAAACTAGCACCAGCACCTGTCTTAGAATTGAGCTGGGAACTGGTTGGATTCTTTGAGCCGCTGGTCAAACTATCAGATGATGCCGCTGCGGCACTCTGCGATAATAGGCTGCTGACCAGAGAGGACAATAACAAACTTAGTGAACTGGAATTAGCTATACTTGAAAGGCTAGAAGATAAAGCCGCCGAAGATTGACTTGATAAAAGTGAGCGTAAACTAGAGCTTTGCTTTGAACTCAATGAGCTAAATGAACTGGAGAGGCTGGAGGAAAGACTCAAAGACACAATTACTGAAGTTGATGAACTAGCCGACAATGATGCAGTCAGACTGGATGATATGCTTGAGAGACTCGAACTCAATAAACTAGAGCTGACTGCACTTGACAGGCTTGATGACATAGCAGAAGATGATAAATACGACTTCAATGAACTTAAAGCTGCTGAAGACAAACGGGAAGATGCTAAAAAACTGTCTGAAATTGAACTAGACAAAAACGAACTTAAACTAGACGAAGCAGTTAAGGAATCAATTTGCGACGATAAGCTGCTTAGCGCAATCGATAATTCAGTGCTTGCTTGCAAGCTGGATCGACGGGAAGATGCTAATGAACTGCTCAAAGCCAGGCTAGATAATGAGGATCTCAAACTAGATAACGCAGCTGCGGACTTCGAACTTAACAAACTTAAACTCAAACTAGACGATAAACTCATTAAGCTAAAACTGGACAAACTTGAGGATAACACTGAAGATGACAGACTAGACAGCAACGAGTTCAAACTTAAACTTGATGCCAAACTTAAGGAATCAGCCGCACTTGACAAAGCTGAGCTTCGGCTAGTGCTTAATGAATAGTCAGATAAAGAAGACCGTGAATTATCTCCAGGTAAACTTCCAATACCTGCATTCATTGTTGAGTCAGACGACAAAGAACTAGCATTAAGATTTGATATAGCTGCACGCAGCGAAGAGTTGGATTGGCTTAATTCGATGCCGCGTGAAGTCATCTCAGAATAATTTTTACTTGCAAAACTAGATGCACTCATACTTGCAATTGCAGAAGTGGCGACAGAAGAATGATTAGTATTACCCAAAGGATTTTTAGTTTCTGAATTTGGAACAAAATCATTAAAAGATGTGTGGCTGACGCTCACATTATTACCCGTAATCGAAGACAAATTAGAGGATGCTGCCGACTGCGTTGCAGCGGACGAAGCAGACATATTCATTGATTGATTGTCATCAACAGTCGTGTCAACTTCTTCTACAAATGATTCAGTAACAAACATTGGCTGGGTATTTTCAGATGTAGGAATAGTTGCTGCTTGTCCATTATCTAGCAAGTGCTCACCATACGGCGGTTGTACCTTTGGCGTGCCCATCGCAACATATGTAGGTTTCAGGGGATGACTAATAAGACCGTCCGATAGGCTGTCAAGATCGGCGATGTTAGCGGTTAATACGTCCTGTCCAGACGCATTTGCTTTTTCAGCTTTATTTTTTTCAATTAGCTGTTCTTCTGACTTTCTTTCTTGATCTGAACTCTTCATGTTTTCTACCCACAACCCGAAACAACGACCGTTAGCTGCTGCCTATTACTTATTAGCAGTTAAAACTAAACTGCTATTTATATATAGTTCACTTAATAAATATCTTAAATATTTAAATTACGTAACTAACTGTACTTGTCTAATCTATTATAACGCTATGAAGCATAGATGCAACAATCGTTCATGTCGTGCGTTGTAAATAAAAGAATAACAAGCTATTAAGTTTTTTTAATTACTAATAATTTTATAAAAGCAAATTCGCTATATTTATTTGAATTAATTTTATTATAATACCTCAATTAAGTTGGCACAAACTTACAGCCGCCGACCTAAAAATACTGGCAGTTATTGTTGAAAATTTGCTGATTTTCCATCTAAACTACAAAATTTAAAGCAAAACTACGTTTCTCTCTAGCTTACCTTTTATTTAAATTCCAGCCAAATGACAAGCACTACTAGCAGCAGTTTTATCAGAAAATGACTCCAGTTAATCTTGCCCAGCACCAGTTTGCCATTCAGAACGCCTGCAAGCAGCATTAAAACCAGGCCAGCAACCAACGAGTAAACATTAACCTGCTGCAGAAGCATTAGGACACCAGCAAGTAAGTTCAAAACCAAGAGCCAGGCCGGTGTTTTGCCCTTATTTACTTTAAAATAGGAATAACAGTTGCTGCCCAAAAACAGCACGGCATACAGGTAAACTATGACCTCAGTGATAATTTTTAACATCATTTCTCCTTTTTAATCAGCCGCCAACCGCTCAAAATTACGGTAACTAAGCATATTATAACCGAAATGATGAAAACCACATGCATTCCGTAAATAAAAATTTCTGGCTGCTTAGGCAAATATCCAGTTACCCACGCGCCCTTGGCATGACTCATGGCTGAAAACAGGATTGTTGTGGCCGTCGAAATGCCGATTACCATCCCCAAATTCCGTGACAAGGAATTGATGCTGCCGGCAATTCCCAGGTCCTTTTGTTCCACCGATCCCATAATCAGCGAATTGTTGGGTGAGCTGAAAATCCCGCTGCCCAGACCCATGATCGCAATGCTGACACCAAACAGCCAGATTGGCGAATACAAATTGCAAAGCAGGTAGCCGACTTGGCTGACTAATAGCAAGAGCAGGCCGATAAACGTAATCAGTTTCGGGCCAATTTTATCCGAAGCCGTCCCGGCAAGCGGAGCCGCAACCAGCTGGACCACCGGCAGGATCATCAACAGGTAGCCTGTCTGGCTAGGCGGCAGGTGCCGTGCATTTTCCAAATAAAAGGGGGTCACAACGTTAAAGAAAAAGTTGGTGATAAAAATGAGCAGTGCACACAGCAGGCTGACCGAAAAGTCTGGATTCTTGAACAATTTAAACTGCAGGAGCGGTGCTTGCTCGTGCTCTTCCGTGTAACCAAACCAGACAAAACTCAGAATGCCGAGTACCAGCAAAACTAGGACAAGCGGCGCGGTGAAACCGACCTGCTGTCCCAGGAAAATACCGCCAAACAGAGTGAGCATCCCCAGTGCAAAACTAAATGCCCCTTTTTTATCAAGCGAGCTTTTACTAAAGGTAATGTCTTTCGGAAGCACCAGGCCGCCGATGACTGCCGCCACAATTCCCACCGGGACGTTCAACCAGAAAATATAGCTCCAGGATAAATGGGTCAGGATAACTCCGCCAAGCCCCGGTCCAGCAATCGAACCCAGGGCAACGAATGATCCGATCATTCCCAATGCCTTGCCCCGTTCGGAATTGGGAAAAATTTCCGTAATAATCCCGTTATTGGTGGCCATTGTCATCGCCGCCCCGACGGCCTGAAGTGTCCGTGCGGCCAACAGAAATGCCAGGTTAACCTTGATCCCGGACAAGAGCGAACCGGCAATAAAGAAGATTGCTCCCAGGCGGAAGATTTTGATTTTACCAAAAATATCGCCTAACTTCCCAAAAAAGAGGATAAAGGTGCAGACAATAATCAAATATAGGGAAACCACCCATTCCGCTTGACTCATTGGGATCCGCAGATCCTTGCTGATGACCGGCAGGGCAATATTGACGATTGTCCCGTCTAGCGTTGACATAAAGGTAAATAAGCCCACGGCAACTAAAATCCACCAGCGGGTCTTTTGCACATGCTTATCAGTTTGATAACTTGCTTGTGTCATTTGCAATGCTCCCAATAACTATTTCCCACACCAAGAATCACCGTAGTGACAATTGCCATGAAAATGATGCCGGCCGTATTTTTTCCGCCACTCTTTGATTTCTTCTTCCGAAAAGTCATGGTGGCGCCATTTTCCACGGTACTTGCGCATCAGCTCCATCCGGTCAAATGGCTCAACGAACTTGTCGGTCTTGGTCTTAAACTCTTCATCCCAGCCGGATGGGATTTTCACCAAAAGTTCGCTTAGGCGCTCCTGCTCATCGGCGGTCAAGCCGGCAAAAAAGTCCGCGCCGCTATTTTCCTTCATCGCCGCCGCTTGCTGATCAGCCAACTTGCGTCCGACTTCTGTCAGGTAAATCTTCTTGCTGCGGCGGTCGTTTTTGGCAACCTCGCGCCGGATCTCTCCCTTATCTTCAAGCTTCTTCAATAATTCAGCAAGTGATCCCGGGCTTAGTGCCAAAATTTTGGCCAGATAATTCTGGGTTAGCCCATCTTCAAGCTTGAGCACCGCTAAAACACGTTTCTGCCCGTTGAAGCCCTGCTGATGCTGATACATAAAATAATTACTTGCGCGGCTGATGAAGCGTAATTGCCCCAACAATTGTTGATTCATTTCTTCCATCTTGTACTCCTTTTTGTTAGGTACCTTATTATTTTTTGTTTTAGATTATAGTTCGGTACCTAACTAATTGTCAAGAAGAAAGAAAATTTATTGAAAACATTAAAAAAGGCGCTTTTTAGCAAATAGAAATTGCTTGATGACTTCTATTTACAAAAAACGTTGATTTTTACGAATTATTAGAATTAAGAAAAAGATTTAACGCTAACTAGCTGCTTTTCAGCAATCCCCGCGCAAGCAGATCCGCCAGCAAGTTGTATCCTTCCGCCCCAAAATGCAGGCCATCATTTAGGCTACCACAGCATAAATTAGTCAAGTCACCATGAGTTAGCATTGCCTGAGCGAGATTAACAAAATGACAATGGTAAACAGATGCAATTTGCTGAACCTGTCCGCTATAAGCCGCAACTAAGTTATTGGTGCGGCTTGTTTGCTTCTGCTCGTCAACCGCTGGCGGTGATACCAAAAATATATGCTGCGGATAATATAAACAGATAATACTTGAAACAATTAATGCCATATTTTGCCCAAATTGCGTTAACGGCACTTGCTTGTGCCGTGCCAAGTCATTGGTTCCAAGCAGCAGCACAATATTATCACAACGCTCTTGCTGAAATACCAACTCATTCAGCCGCGCAAAAAAGGCTCCGGAATTAATTCCCGAAACCGCCGTATTAATTATTTCAAGAGCGGGCAGCCTTTTTCTTAAATCCACGTTAAGGTACAGTTCCTGCAGCCCTTCCTTGCGCGCGATAATACTGTCACCGGTTAAAAGCAGCTTCATAATTAGTTTAATCCCGCAATAAATATTGCAGGGCAGCCGTACCTGCTGCTTTAGCCGCGATTAACATGCAGCGCTCATCCAGCATAAAGTTAGGGCTATGGTGCGGATGAACCGCGCCATCGGCAACGTCACAGCCAACATACAAAAAGGTGGACGATTTTTTTAACGCATAATAGGAAAAATCTTCCGACGGATCCTGCGGACCAAAATCGGTCACCTGCGTGATTTCGGGAATTGTGACTGACTTCAAGCCCGTGACAACCTGCTTCGTGAATGCCGGATCGTTATAAAGAACCGGCACGTCCTTAACAATCTCGTATTCAGCCTTTACGCCAAACATTGCTTCTGTTCCCTTGATCAGCCGCTCAAGCTGGTCGTGAATCACAGTCCGCGTATCTTCATCCATGATCCGGATGTCGCCCTTAAGGGTAACCGCCTCTTTGATCGCATTGCTGGTCCCCAGGCCATCAAATGAACCGACAGTAATGCTGGCATGCGCCGCTGGTTCAACTCTGCGGGAAACAATGGTCTGCAGGGCCGTCACAAAATAACAGCCGGCCACAATTGCATCGTTGGACAGCTGCGGCATTGAGCCGTGACCACCCTTACCGATAAATTTAACCGTAAAGTTGGAACGGCCGGTTTGGCTATCACCGCTGTGATAGCCAATCGCACCCAAAGGCATGGTCGACATTACGTGCATCCCGATGACATTATCTACCCCGTCTAATACGCCGCCGGCAATCATGCTGAGCGCTCCGCTAGGTGCCTTTTCTTCGGCAGGCTGATGAATAATCCTAATTGAGCCCCGCAGCTGATCTTTAAGCGCAATCAGATTTTTCGCCAGCACCAGCAGGTATGCCGTATGCGCGTCGTGACCGCAGGCATGCATCACACCCTGATTCTGCGATTTAAACGGTAAATCATTCGTTTCTTGAATACCCAACGCATCAAAATCAGCCCGCAAGGCGAGCTTAGGACCGGGTTTCCCGCTGTCAATATCGACTGTTATCCCGTAACTGTCCCCGCAGTCGCTAACCCGGCAGTCTAAACCTTGATAAAAGTTTTTAATGTAATCATGCGTTGCCTTCTCCTGGTTTGACAGTTCCGGATGGGCATGCAAATGCCGCCGAATCTTAATCATTTCTTCTTCGTCATCTGCTAGCCGCTTCATTAATTCTTCTTGTATCTCCATTTTTTGATCCTCCAAAACACTTTTAGTTTATCACTGTATGTTCCCACTTGAAACGCACAACCCCAGCTAGCCGAAACTAGCTGGGGTTGCTTGTAATTTACAAATTATTTATTTTTTACGTCCAAAATTTCCTTTCCTTACATATTGCTTATTACCAACGATGTAATATTCCTTGTCATTGATCATCACAGTGTCGCCGTAAGTCTTCACCTTTTTGCCCTTCTTCAGCTTCTTCTTTAGACGGTCACCGTCCTGGTCGTACACACAGGCATTGCGCTTAAGTTTACGCTTTTGCGCATCAATATTTTCTGCCGGTAAATAAACGTTGTCATCGACAACATAGTAAGATTCTTTATTAATCGTTGCTTTGCCGTAAGTTTTAATCTGAGAGCCAGCCCGCAGCAGCACCTGATCAAGCTGACTGCCCGTACCGTCATACCGGTAGGAATCATGCATCAAGGTCTTTTCAACTGCCGGGATTGTCTCCGGCTCATTTTGTGCCGGCAGCGGTGTCTTCCATTCTCCTGTTGGCGGGAAATTATTCTTCTTAATGTATTGATTTTTCCCTACTTGGAAATATTGCTTGCCGCGAATTGTTACCGGTTCGCCGTAAACCGTGACCTCCATGCCTCTCGGAAGAACATGCTTATCTTTTAGTTTGCCATTGCGTTTATAAATATAAGCATTATGGATCAGCTTCACCTTGGTGCCTGTGACGTTGCTTGACGGGATGTAATCATTGCTATGGCTGATATTAACAGTATTCTCACCATTAATTACCTTACTGCCTTGAGTCGGAACAACTGAACCGCTAGCAATAATCGTACCGTCAGTCTTGCCGCTAGGATCATAAACAGGTGTATCGTGCCCAATCACTACATTATTATTGATTGGCGCAACAATTGTCACCCCTACACCAACAGAAGCAGCTGACCCGTCTGGATAAGAAACATTAACAAAACCGTTAAACTTAGAACCAACAGGTGCCGAGGTATTCGGCAGACTGGAAGTATCCCAGCGATAAGTTGTTCCTGCCGGCAGCGAGCTGCTATTGCTAATGCCGCGGGCAGCATAACTCGTGTCTGAAGCTAAGTCCGTATACTGCGGAACTGAAATACTACCGCCGATTGCCGGATTCTTGTCCGCCATCGAACTGCTGCTTGGCTTGCTAGTAACATTAATTGATACTGGGACATTCTTTTCTGAAGTGCCATCACCATAAGTAAGGCGAACAGTCTCTGAATGAATACCAGGCGTGCTTGTGTCTGGTGGATTGCCCCAAGTGCAGCCAATTACCTTAATTAATTCACTGTAATTGCTGATTGCACGCTGGGCATCGGCTGAACTTAAGCTAGCACCTTGATAAGTATTAATAGTGCCGCCTACTGGGATTATTACTTGCAGCGGAACAGAGACAATCTGCGTTCCACCGTCACGGTAAGTAACAGCAATATTAACATACCCATCTGCATTAGTACTATTAGTCCCTGACCATTGATAAACAAACGGACCGTAGTTTTGCACTAATCCTAGATCAAGACAGCTTAAAACAGCGGGGTCAACGCTGCTGTCAATTACTGTATCAGGAGCAAGCGGCCGGCCCTGATTGACCTTCACACTGCTTCCCGACGGCTTGACACCGACAACATTAATCACCACCGGTCGAACTGTGCTGAGACCACCAACCGTAATCTTAGCTTGCCCAAGCGCTTGTTTACGACCGTTAATTAAGCCCGTGCTGGACACATCCGGGGGCGTCAGCCACTGCGTAGTGAAATTACCACCAGAACTCACCGTTACATTATCTTGCAGCAGCTCGTCCAGCATGCTTTCGGCACCAACGTGGGTCGTCATGTCATTAATCTGAATATCACCGGTACTGCCGCCCAATTTGTTAACGTGCAGTTTGACACGCACCGCCTGCATGGTTCCGTCATTGTAATGGACAACAACATAAGCGGGCCGGGTATCATTAGCATTTTCATCCCCAACAGCTATGTTAGGTAAATCATTACTGCTGCCATCTTTAGACCAAGTTGTATCAACTACTTGCCCAGAAATAGCACTAGGAATCGTCACCGCATCCGTAATTTTACCTTGGGTAAAACCTGCAGGATTACCTTGATCTACATTTGTAGTATTTCCTGTAGCTACGGCACCATATACCTTAAGCCGTACATTCGTATAAGCTATTGAGCCGTCGGTATAGCTGATCTTGACTTGATAATCCTTTGCATTGAGACCTGTAGAATTCAGACCTGCTGCCGTTAAATCAGGCTGAGTAACCCAACTAAGGGTATAATCAACACCATTGACCAAATATGCGCCGATAGAGCCGATAGTAACTGCATCTTTTAATTTGCGATCAAGATCAGTCGCTCTGGCACCAACGTGGGTCTCAATTGCACTAGACGTAACCTTCCCTTCATTTTCTTGCGCTTGGTTTTGGACATTCAAGTCCACTCTAATGACTTGTTTAGTTTGATCACCATAATCAACTATTAAATAAGCTTCAGAATTTTCAGGAACAGCGAGTGTCGCTGACCCATTATCAGTCGCATTTGCTGCCCAGCGATAACTTACCGGATAACCATAGCTAACTAACCCGTTTAATTTGCTGTAACTGCCGTAAGTTAATACCTCACTAACTTTACTGCGATTCAATTGTCCACCACGCTTCACCCCAAGAGCTGTTCCCTTACTTTGGGCGCCGATTACTCTCACGTTAACATTTCTAGTCACAGTCAAGGCAGGACTAGTAAAGACAACATTAATATCGAAGTTATTTGATTTTTCACCAGTGTCATCCAGACCATTCGCCGTTACGTTTGGGCCGGTGCCTGACCAGCTTGCACTATAACCTGTCATACCTGGAGCATGCACGGCCGCTGCCAGGGCAGCATTGATATCGGCATTAACGTGGGTAACGATCGGATCAACATATATTCGATCACTATTTTGCTCCGCTTCACCTTTAACGTGCAGCCTAAACCGGATAATCTGAACATCATTGTCATCTGTTCCATATTTTATTTTTAAATATATCGGGGTCGTGTCACCAATATTATCAGCATGATCTGTGTCCGGTACATTTCCCGTACCATCAGCATTCTTACACCAAGAATAGGTGGCAGTAGTGTAAGTAGAAAAGATGGCATTAGTACTTGCCGCCGTTAATTGATCAAACGCCAGAGGCAAGGCAGCATTTTGGTTAACGGTAATTAAATCCTGATTATCACCTTCTCCCTTCATGACACCGCCAACAAGGTTGACTTTGACAGGAAGCATGGTACTTTCAGAATCATCTTCATAAACCGCAACAATTTTACCGTCTAAGTAATTCCCTACCAAGCCATTGGTAATTTTGGGGGCAGAAGGTGGCGTATCCCAGCGCAAACTTTTAATTTTATCACTTGGTTTAGCCACACCGGTAATCCTGACCATACGATCAATTCCCGCTTTATCGGTAAAATCAAATGTACTAATGACCGTCCCCTGACCCTTGACATGCAGGGTGATCGGGCTTAGAGCTGAAATCTTCCCATTGTATTTATCGGCCATCCTTTCCGGCTGCAGGAGAACTGGAATCGCTTGGATCCCGGTATCACCATAGTCAATTACCACATATGCCGTGAACGCAGAAGTCGCTGTCAAATCCGGTGTGTCGCTCCCATCCGGATTTTTGGCCCAGCGATAACTGGCTGAACTATAAGCAGCAGCAATTGCATCACGACTGGCCGGGGTTAATGCCGCCTTGGCAGCAGACTCTGTTAGGGCAGGGCCATCAATAGTGTAAGCAGTAGCATTGCCAGTAGCAACACCGCCGATAACATCAACCGCTACTTCAAGATCTTGATCAGCAGCTCCATCACTAAATTTTACAGTAATGGTCCCGCTCTGGGTCGTATTTGCCTGAGTCAAGAGTGGCCGGATTTTCCAAGTAGCTCCTCCG